>NZ_AP023272.1:2499692-2817131 GCF_013426735.1 Agrobacterium vitis | reverse complement strand
GCGATCCAGCAGGCCATGGGCCTGCATTTCCGGCACATGCTTGTGCTTGAGGTTCAGGCCATAGACATAGTTGTTGACGGTCAGATGCTCGGGATGGCTCTCGTCTTCCATCTGCGCGATCAACTGCTTGCCGCCGCCACTATAGCCGGAAACGGCATTGACCGAAACCGGGTAGCCGTCCGGCAGGATGCCCGCAGCCCGAAGCGGCCGGATCAGCGCAATAGCGCCCGTCGGGTAGCAACCGGGATTGGCAACGCAGCGGGCCGAGCGGATCTTGTCGCCCTGGGCTTTGTCCATTTCGGCAAAACCGTAGGTCCAATCCTTCGCGACGCGGAAGGCGGTGGACGTATCGATGATCCGCACGTTGTTGTTGCCAGCCAGCATCGACACAGCCTCTTTCGAGGCATCGTCGGGCAGGCACAGAATGGCGATATCGGCGCTGTTAAGCATGTCCTCGCGCAGGGCGGCATTGCGGCGCTGCTCTTGGGGGATCGACAGCAATTCCACATCGCGGCGGTCGGCCATGCGGCTGCGGATTTGCAGGCCGGTGGTGCCGTGTTCGCCGTCAATGAAGATTTTCGCTGTCATTTTACCCTCTCTTTTCAGGGAATTGCCCGCTTTTGCGGATTCAAATCCCGAATTGCTTGAATCATTTTATCAACTGGAGCGCGCCAGCTTTTCAGCGCGCAGCCCCAGCATATACATCGCCACCGTTGCCCCTGCAATGGCGGTGATATCGGCATGGTCATAGGCGGGCGCTACCTCGACTATATCGGCTCCTCTTATGTCGAGCGGATGAAGGTTTTGCAGAACTGAGAGGATTTTTGCGCTGGATGGTCCACCTGCGACCGGCGTGCCGGTGCCGGGGGCAAAGGCAGGGTCGAGGCAATCGATGTCGAAGGTGAGATAGGCGGGTTGGCCCGCCGTATGCTCGACAATCAGCGCGGCGATCTCGCCGGCACGCATGTCCTCCACTTGGTGACCGTAGAGGATGCGGATGCCGCAATCGTCAGGCGCATGAGTGCGGATGCCGACCTGGATTGACCTTGAGGGGACAATCAGGCCTTCGCGCACCGCCCGCCCGACAAAGGAGCCATGGTCGATCCGGTTTCCGTCATCGAACCAGGTATCCTGATGGGCATCGAATTGCACCAGCGCCAGAGGGCCATGTTTGGCGACATGGGCCTTCAGCAGCGGCCAGGTGATGAAATGGTCGCCGCCAAGCGTCAGCAGGAAGTTCGCCTTAGAGAGAATATCGGCCGCTTCCTTTTCAATCGTAGCGGGTGTCTCCCAATGATTGCCATAGTCCAGACGGCAATCACCGTAATCCACGGTCGGCATGGCCGCGAACAGGTCGCGCTCGAACGGATATTGCGGGTCATTGTCGAAAATGGCCGAGGCACGTCGAATCGCCTGCGGCCCGAACCGGGCACCGGGCCGGTTGGAGGTGGCGGCATCGAAGGGAATGCCCCAGACCGCCGTGTCCACTCCATCCAGCACCTTGGTATAGCGCCTGCGCATGAAGGAGAGCACGCCGGCATAGGTCGGGTCGGTGGCCGCCGATGTGAGATCGTTTGCCGTGAAGGCGTGGTCTATGGATTTATCTGCCAAGGTATTTGATCCGCATCCGGTATTCGATGCAGCAATCCTATAGAGGCCTCGGCCTGTGTCAAAGCAGCATTTGCGTAAATACCGTTTGCGGATAGGGCGTGATGGCGTCGCGGGCGATTGCGCGCTGCCGTGCAAGTCGTTCGGGATCGCGCACCAGCTTTTCCGTGACGTCGATAAGATCGTCATAGGGGGTAGCCACGATGCCTTGGGCAAACCGCTCCTCGATTTGCGTTGCCTGTCCATTGACCTCACCGACAACAGGCACGCCATTGTTGAGCAGATAGAAGACCCGCACGACCTCAAAAATTTGCGCGTCGAAAAAATGAATGTTTAAGACGGTTTTGGAACGGGCGATCCAGGCGTCTCGGTCGCGTCCATAGACGTTGAACAGGCGCTTAACGGCAAGGCCCCGGTCGCGCAGACCATCAATGATGGCGGCGCGCCGCTCATTCATCGAGCCATAAAACAGGACGTCGATATCTTGGCGCGGCGCGTGCGTAATGCGATCCAGTTCCTTCTGGAAGCCCAATTGTAGATATTTGGCTGGCCGTCCGCCGATCTGGCTCAGGATCTCGATATTGGCCCGGCTGTAATCCCAGATTTCCAGTCCGGTTTCAAACCAGGTGAGAATGCGCTCCCGCACGGGCGCGTCAATCGCCGAGAGCGGTTCGGCATTGACGATGATCGTGTTCGGCTTGAAATCGGCGATATCCTGTGGGGTCATCAGATGGGCGCCGAAAATGATATTGATTGCGTCATGCGCGAAGGCGTTGAAATTCACTGCAGCCTGATGCCCCAGTGCTCTCAATGAATAGCCCAGCGCCTCCGCGATTTCCAGAAACGCCATGGAATGTTCGAAGCCGTCGGGCTCCACGATGCAGATATTGTATTTTTCAGAACTCATGTCGCCGACCAGCTGTTACGAGGCCGTGCTGCACGCTCGGTGCATGACGGTAATGGCTGTGACCATGGCGCAGTTGGCTTTCGCAAACCTGTAGTCCGTCCATTTCTACCATCAGACATCAAAGAAGCTGTTGGGTGAAGGCGACTTGCGGATAGCGCTTGATGGCGTCGCGGGCTAGAGTGCGTTGTTTCTCGAGCCTGGCAGCATCGCGCACCAGCTGTTCCGTAACGTCGATCAGATCACCATAGGGTGCGGCGACGATGCCCTGCGCAAACCGGTCATCGATCAGCGTTTCCGGCCCATTGACTTCGCCGACGACGGCCACGCCATTGATGAGCAGATAGAACACGCGCACGACTTCGAAAATCTGCGATTCCAGCAGATGCATGTTCAAAACCACTTTGGACCTGGCGATCCAGGCGTCGCGCTTGCGTCCATACACATCGAACAGATGCTCAATGATCAGCCCTCTGGCTTGCAAGCCGTAGAGAATCTCTGCGCGACGTTCATTCATCGAGCCATAAAAAAGCACGTCGATATCCCGCACCGGTGCAGGCGCTATCCGGTCCAGTTCTTTCTGAAAGCCCAATTGCAGATATTTGGCTGGCCGCCCACCGATTCGGTTAAGGATCTCGATATTCGCCAGACTGTAATCCCAGATTTCCAAGCCAGCGTTGAGGCAGATGAGAACCCGGTCACGTGTCCTTTCGGAGGTTACCGACAAAGGTTCGGCATTGACGATGATCGTGCTCGGATGAAGGCTGTGAAGGTCCTGCAAGGGGAGGAGATGTGCCCCGAAGATGATGTTGACGGCGTCGTCGGTCACTCTGTTGACTGAAAGGGCCGTCGGATACCCCAATTCTTTCAAGGAATAGTCGAGGGCCTCTGCGACTTCCTCAAAGGCTTTCGAGTGACCGAAGCCTTTCGGCTCCACGATGCAAATATTGTAAGGCCGTTTTATCATCTTCAATTCCAAGGTTTGTCTGCGTCACCGGTCAAACTGAAGCCAGTGGCAATCGGCAATCCTTGCTGTGTCAGGCTTTCGCAAAGCTGTAGGCCCGCTCCACTTTTGCCACGCGTACCTCGTAGCGGCTGTACCATTCCGCACGGCCTTGGTTTTGCGCTGCCAGATGATCCACGACTTTTTTCCAGGCGCGGATCGAGGCTTCATCGCTCCAGTAGGAATTGGTTATGCCGAACCCGGAGGCATCGCGGGCGGATTCCACACCGAGAAAGCCTGGCTGCTGGCTGGCAAGCGTCACCATGGCCTCGGCCATGTCATCGTAGCCATTGCTGACTTCGGTTCTGAGCGAGGAAAAACAGACGACATAATAGGGGGGAGAAGGCAGCTTGGTAAAACCGGACATCACTAGCGACTCTCTGTTGGGATGAGGCATGGCATGCTGCCAGTGTGCTCCTTCAGTCGAAGTAGACCAATTCAAATTGGTGATCGGACAAATAAAAAAGCGGAGCCGAAGCCCCGCTTTTCCAATGCAAAATTCCAGAAGCGCAATTAGCGCTTGGAGAACTGGAAGGACCGGCGAGCTTTTGCCTTACCGTACTTCTTACGTTCAACAACGCGACTGTCGCGGGTCAGGAAGCCACCCTTCTTCAGAACCGAGCGCAGGCCTGGTTCGAAGTAGGTGAGCGCCTTGGAAATGCCGTGACGCACAGCGCCAGCCTGGCCGGACAGACCACCACCGGTCACGGTGGCGATAACGTCGAACTGACCGGTGCGAGCAGCAGCAACGACAGGCTGCTGCAGAATCATCTGCAGAACCGGACGGGCGAAGTAAACCGGGAAATCGCGGCCATTGACCGTGATCTTGCCAGTGCCGGGCTTGACCCAAACGCGGGCAATTGCGTTCTTGCGCTTGCCAGTCGCGTAGGCGCGGCCTTGAGCGTCGACCTTACGGACGTGAACGGGAGCCGAAGCTTCCTGCGCCGTGCCGAGATCCTTCAGGGAAGAGAGGTCAGCCATACTTAGGCGCTCCTTACGTTCTTGCTGTTCAGCTTGGCCACGTCGAGAGCGACAGGCTGCTGGGCTTCGTGGGGGTGGGCGGACCCGGCGTAAACGCGCAGGTTCTTCATCTGGCGACGGCCAAGCGGACCGCGGGGAATCATGCGCTCGACAGCCTTTTCAAGAACGCGCTCCGGAAAACGGCCTTCGATGATCTGGCGCGCCGTGCGTTCCTTGATGCCACCCGGATAGCCGGTGTGCCAATAATAGGTCTTGTCGGTGTATTTCTTGCCGGTCAGGACGACCTTTTCGGCATTGATGACGATGACATTGTCGCCATCATCGACGTGGGGAGTGTACGTGACCTTGTGCTTGCCACGCAGATAGGTGGCGATCACGGTGGCGAGGCGACCAACAACGAGCCCTTCGGCATCGATGATAACCCACTTCTTCTCCACCTCTGCAGGCTTCTGAACGAAGGTAGACATGAGGTTCAACTTTCTTTTGGACCCTTTCAGCCGTTAACGGCCGGTCGGGCGTTTCTTGTTGCTTGTCTTGTGCGCTTTCACACGCACAAAAAGAATGCGGTCCATAGGGCCGCAAGCTGGCGGCTTTATAGTCGCGGTGCCGGGTTCGGTCAAGGATGGTCGCTTGATGGCGGAGTTCGAAAAGTCCATAAAAAACAGATGATTAGATGTGTGGTATTATTTTACCGCAAAATACTTTGCCGTCTTGTCTGGATTTCGGCCTTTTCCGTGGTGCAATCGGCGGGGCAGTCATGCTGAACTTGACAGGTTTGCGGCGAGAACGCTTATCCCATCGCACCCGGTTTGAGATCACGATGGCGGAGAAACCCACATTTGAGAGCGCTCGCCAACTGCTCTATGACGCTATGAGGCGCGCTTGTCTTTTTCCTCTCGGACGAGGGCGGGGAGCTCCGTGTTTGATGCCTAATGGTTCCTGGAGAAGACATGAGGTGGTTGCTTCGTTTTGAGACAAACCACTCTGTTGTTTCCCCTTGTTTCTAGATGATTAATGTTCAATCAAGAGTAGTATGAACTTAACTCTGACATGCGTAACCCGAGGCTATTGCGTTAACGCAGGCTTACGCAAGTGGGTTGATCGGCAATCAAATCGATTTAAATTCTAGTGCGTCTAACGGCATTATAAGTGAAATAATTTTTGCCTAAAACTACTTGTAATCATTAGGGAATTCAATGTTTGAGAGTGCTAAAATGCACGTGAACAAAAAAAGAATATTAAGTGAACATAAAGGCATTAGACTTCATTGATGTGATGGTTATCACATCAAGCTTGAAAACTCCCTTAAAAAGAGCATACTAATGATAGCGATAACATGACGACCGCTTCACTGTCTCCTCTGGAGATGGAGGGAGTATTGGTGCGTCTTTATCTCAAGGGTTGTATTCGGCGTTTCCGATTCTGGGTCGGCAGAGGGGTGGTTGTGCAAAGAAAGGTTACTTAATCGGGAAATGATGGCGCGAATGGGAGTGCGTAATGTGTCATTGCGGGACTTTACGTCTTTGCAAACAGTTAAGCCAAATTTGCTATCCTGCGGCCGGGACCTAGAGTTTGCCTTAGGAAGAGTGGAGCCCGGTTTTCCTGAAAAGACAAACGACAGCACGAGAGCAAAGCATATCTTCAGGGTAGCTTTTCATGCTTTGAATTTTTTTTGCTGCATGTCGTCATCGCAAAACCGCTGCCCACTTTTAAGCGACAGGTTTTAGGGACGGATTGTCTGGAGAAACGGCTGCCAAGCCGGGAAGGATAAGCCATGAACCACGACCATTATTCCGATGACTATCTCTGCAAGATTCTGGCGCGCACCCACACCGTCGCGCTGGTTGGAGCGTCCGCACGCGATGACCGGCCTAGCCATTGGGTGCTCGGTTTTCTGCTCGGCAAGGGCTATCAGGTCTTTCCTGTTAATCCGGCGCTTGCTGACACTACGATTCTTGGTCGCCCTGTGCATGCACGCCTTGCCGATATAGGGGTGCCGATCGATCTCATCGACGTGTTTCGTCGCTCGGAATCCCTCAGTGAGGTGGTGGATGAAGCCCTGGCGCTGGAGAGACGACCAAAAGCGATTTGGGGTCAATTGGGTGTGCGCGACGATGAAGCTGCGGCAAAAGCCGAGGCGGCAGGCATTGAAGTCGTGATGAACCGAGCACTGGTCGCGGAATATCCGCTGGTCTACCAAGCCAGTCATATTGCCCATCGCTCCCCCACCGCCGCCTGATACCAAGCTATACCAGCGATAACCGCGTTGCCTTGCGCGGTTATTCGCGGTCCTGCTTGTCGCTCAGAGGGAGTAATGCGGAACGAAGCGGATAAAGCCGTCCTGCAGGTTTTCCACCGGTTTGCAGTTCAGCACCGGGCAGGCAGGGTTGTCGCGTGTCGGTACTGTGGCGCGTTCGGCATACTCGCCTGGCGAACAGGAATTGGTGTTGCGAACGTAGCGATCGTAAAGCGCCATGCCCGGCACCCGCTTCGAGGGATAGCGTAGAACGGCAGCCCCCTGGTCTCGCAGGATTTGCCGAACATTTTCGCAGGCAAGCGTGGTCGAGTTGTAACGCTCAATCGCCAGCGCACTGCTACCCCATAAAGAAATGGCAACGAAAAAGCTTAACCGTATCATTGGGGTCATTGGAATATCTCCATCAAAAAGCATTTGCCAATGCCTATAGCATGTCGCGTGATTCCGGATTCACCCGGCACGTTATAGGTTTTTGTTTTCGCATGTCTTTTTCTCAAAACCGCCGCACACTTTCGGGTGACGTGCTGTATATCCTCTTCTTAACTGGGGCGCTTTCGCTTACGATCAAGACAGGGCGCAGTTCCAAAGGATCACAGGAGCTACTCATGCAGTAGCGCCTTGGGGAGAATGACATGCAGCATGACGTTTATGAGAGCGATTATCTCAGGACCATTCTGGAAACGGTCAAGATCATTGCTCTGACCGGGGCTTCGCCCAATCCGGCGCGGCCAAGCCATGGGGTCATGCATTTCCTGCTGAACCATGGCTACCGCGTTATTCCGGTCAATCCGGGGCAGGCGGGAAAGGACATTCTGGGGCAGACTGTTTTTGCGTCGCTTGCGGACATTCCCGAGCCAGTCGATATGATCGATGTGTTCCGCGCCTCCGAATATCTGCCCGCAGTGGTGGATGAAGCCTTGGGACTCAAGCATTTACCGAAGGTGATCTGGGCTCAGCTTGGCGTGCGCGACGATCAGGCCGCCGCACGCGCCGAGGCCGCCGGGATCAAGGTGGTGATGAACCGCTGCCCGGCCATCGAATATCCCAGAATTTTTCAAGGGACACTGGAGCCGGACAGGCATTAGGCTGATCGGATAAGAAATCTATAGGCATCAAACGATTGTCCAATTTTCCAAAAAAGCCAGGACGTTCAAACAGGGCATGAGGTAGCGTTTCATCGGCATCGGTGTAATGCTCTGCCGCACTATTTCAGGGAGGATAACCATGGCAAACAACAATCCGGGCTTTGCGACGCTGGCCGTACATGCCGGTGCGCAGCCGGACCCGGCGACCGGCGCACGTACGACGCCGATCTACCAGACGACGGCCTTTGTGTTTGAAAATACCGATCACGCCGCCGCCTTGTTTGGCCTCAAGCAATTCGGCAATATCTATACAAGGATCATGAACCCGACCCAGGGCGTGCTGGAAGAGCGGGTCGCTGCTCTGGAAGGTGGCACGGCGGCATTGGCGGTGGCATCGGGACATGCCGCGCAGATGCTGGTCTTTCATACTCTGATGCAGCCAGGCGATAATTTTGTTGCCGCCAAAAAGCTCTATGGCGGATCGATCAACCAGTTCGGTCACGCCTTCCAGAATTTCGGCTGGCAGGTGCGCTGGGCCGATACCGACAATCCCGCAAGCTTTGAGGCGCAGATCGACGAGCGAACCAAGGCGATCTTCATCGAAAGCCTTGCCAATCCCGGTGGTACATTCGTCGATATTGCCGCGATTGCCGATGTTGCACGACGCCACGGCCTACCGCTGATCGTCGATAATACCATGGCCAGCCCTTATCTGGTCCGGCCTCTGGAATACGGTGCCGATATCGTCGTGCATTCCGCCACCAAATTTCTCGGCGGCCATGGCAATTCCATGGGCGGCGTGATCGTCGATGGCGGCACGTTCGACTGGTCGCAATCGGACAAGTTTCCGAGCCTGTCGCAGCCGCGCAGCGAATATGGCGATGTGGTTCTGCATGACGCCTTCGGCAATATGGCATTTGCCATTGCCTGCCGGGTGCTCGGTCTGCGTGACCTCGGACCGGCGATTGCGCCGATGAATGCCTTCCTCATCCTGACCGGCATCGAAACCCTGCCGCTGCGCATGCAGCGTCACTGCGACAACGCTTTGAAGGTTGCCCACTGGCTGAAGGCCCATGCCAAAGTCTCCTGGGTGCATTATGCGGGCCTGCCTGACGATCCGAACCATGCGCTGCAACAGCGCTACGCGCCGAGAGGCGCTGGCGCCGTTTTCACCTTCGGGCTGAAAGGCGGCTATGAGGCGGGCAAGACGCTGGTGGAAGGATTGCAGCTGTTTTCCCATCTTGCCAATATCGGCGATACCCGCTCGCTGGTCATTCATCCTGCCTCGACCACCCATGCCCAATTGACCCCGGAGCAGCAGGTAGCGGCAGGCGCCGGGCCGGAGGTCGTGCGTCTGTCCATCGGCATCGAGGACCCGGACGATATCATCGCGGATCTTCACCAGGCCTTGTCAAAACTCTGATGGGGCTTGCTGACGATGGGTGCTTTCAGAGCATTTCAGCGTTTCCATGGAAACGCTGAAATGCTCTAGATCCCGCCAGGCGTCTTCGCTCTCAGGGTAATCCTGGTCAGTTCTGACGGCACGCCGAGCCGAAGTGCAAAGCCGGGCCAGAGTGCCGTGCCATTGTTCACATAGAGCGTCATGCCGCCGATGATATAGCGGCCCGAAACAAAGCCGTTATTGGCCCGGGCGACTAGCCGGTCAAGGCCCAGAACCATGCCACCATGCGTATGACCCGACAGTTGAAGCGCAACCCCTGATGCCGCCGCCTTGGCTGCCGACATCGGCTGATGGTCGAGGAGAATGATTGGCGCATCTGCAGGTGCTCCCTGGAGTGCCGCTACGAGGTCTGGGGCTGGTGCTCCGTGCGCGGCGGCAGAGCGATCCGTCACGCCTGCCAAGGCGATTTTTGCATCGCCTTTTGTGATTACAGCATGGGCGTTCGAGAGCATGTTCATCTTCAAGGTCGCGAGATGGGCCATCCAGCCCTGGAAATTGAAGAAGTATTCGTGGTTGCCAGGAATGGCGTAGACGCCGTCGCGCGCCCGCAACTTTGCAAGCGGTGCGACATCATCCTGCCGGCTGGCAACGTCACCGTCGATAAAGTCTCCAGTAATGACGATAAGGTCGGCATCGAGCCCGTTGGTTTTCGATACGACTTCCTCGGTCCAGCGGGCAGGGAACAGGCGGCTGATGTGGAGGTCGGTCAGTTGCACGATGCGGTAGCCGTCAAATGCCGGTGGTAGTCCTGTAATTGGAATTTCGATGTCCTTTAACGGCGGCACCCGGATTGCCTGGCTGACCGCGTATGCGGAAAGGCACAGCGCTACGCCTCCAAGGGCATACCGCAGACTGGCCGGAATGGACGGGAAATTGCCCCTGAACAGCATGATCACAAGGGAAATAACATCCAGCACGATCTGGAACACGGCGAGCAGGACGATTGCGCCAAACAGGAGATTGAACGCGATAATCAGCGGGCGCGGGAATTCAGGCGAAAACACCGAACCGGACGAAAGGCGGCTGAAGAAATGATATTGCGAGGCGATCAACAGAAGAACTGCCAGCGCCACCTTCGCCGACCAGATCCAGGGCAAAGGCTGGATAAAACGGATGACGACGATCAGCCAGGGAAGTCCAAAAATGAGATGAAACATCAATTGTATTCTTTCGGGGTGTAGACGGGCCACGCGACCTGTTCCGTGCTGTTTTTCCGGCTTCTTCATTGTCGAGGTCGGATGTCGCAGCATGTAGCGACTTGATTTGGTCAAGGCCTTGAATGTTGTTCGCACACGTGCGTTAGACAAGAGTTCATCGGCTACAACGGCGCAAACGCCGATCTGGATCAGTGATGCTGCTGCATGATTCTTTAAACGAGTTACGGCTAAAAAAGAAAATCATGCAGCTTGCTGCCGTACAGATGCGGAAGTCGCTGCCTTGGTGGAGACATTTGGCGCTGCCAAGTCTATTCTCCAATCAAATCAGCATTGCCGACAATCGATGGCATTGATGAACCCCATTTAATGGATGTGCGAGACAGAGATCATGATGACATCGCTTCGCTTTGATTTACCCGCCGTTCAGCCGGAAGAGGGCGCTCCCGCCCCAGACAGGCTGATCGCCGGAGATCCGCGCTTCCTGACCTGGAGTATCGATGAGCCCGGTCAAGGGCTCTATGCCGGGGTCTGGCAATCCACACCCGGCACGTGGCGAATCGTCTACGACGAATGGGAATATTTTTCCGTTTTGGAAGGCTATTCCATCATCACGGAAGACGGTGGTGAGCCAATGCATCTGCGCAAGGGCGACAGGATGATTCTGCGGCCCGGCTTCACGGGACTTTGGGAAGTGGTGGAAACCACGACGAAGGATTACGTCGTTCGGTTTTGAGGCGGCTGCCGTTACCAGACGAGATCGAGCTTTTCCAACCCGTGGAAATGATAGAGATCCTTGACTTTTGGGGTGCCTGCCAGCGCCAGACCCGGCAGACGCTGGAATAGAACCGGCAGCACCAGTGACAGTTCCAGCCGGGCGAGCGGCGCACCGATGCAGAAATGAATGCCAGCGCCGAAAGAAAGATTGGCACCGTCATTGCGTTGCGGCTTGAAGGTCAGAGGATCTGGAAATTTACGTGGGTCGAGATTGGCCGCGGCCAGGATCAGGCCAATCTTGTCGCCTTGGCTGAAGGAGACACCATCGATCTCGCAGGGCTCCAGGCAATAGCGCTGGAAAATATGCACCGGCGCGCAGATCCGCAGACATTCCTCGACCGTCCGCTCGGTGGCGGCTGTATCGCCAAACAATCCTGTTGGGTCCAGCCCGCTTTCGAGAATGATCCGCACCGCATTGCCGATCTGGTGGACGGTTGCTTCATGCCCGGCATTGAGCAGGACCACGGTCGTTGAGATCAGCTCGTCATCGGTGAGATACTGGCCCTTATGCTCAGTATGGATCATGTGGCTGAGCAGATCGTCACGCGGCTCGCTGCGGCGCTCGGCAATGACACCGCGCAGATAATCGGAAAACTCCCGGGCCGCGCGCTCGGCGGCATCCTCATGGGCGCGGGTACGGTTGAACACATACATGCCGACATAATCATGGCTCCAGGCCAGCAATTGCGGCCCCATCTCGTCGGGAATGCCGATCATCCGGGCAATCATCGTCACCGGAATGATTTCGGCGAAGGAAGACAGCAATTCCGTTTTGCCTTGCGCTTCGAAATCATCGATCAACCTGTTGGCGAGCGCGAGAATATCCGGCGTCATTTTCTCGACATGGCGGGACACGAACGCGCGGTTAACCAGCGTGCGCAGCCGCGTATGTTCCGGTGGCTCCAATTCCAGCAGTGACCATGCCTCGGCAGCATCGAAGGCTCTCGTATGGGCGGCAGGCTCCGGCCAGCCCAGCTCTTCACGGCTGGCGATCTGCAGGATCTGCCGACCGAACCGCTTGTCGCGCAGCAAACCATTGACCAAATCGTAACCCGTGAAAAACCATTGCTGCTGCTCACGCCAGTAAAATGTCGGCGCCTGCGCATGCAGCATGGCATAGACCGCATTCGGGGCTTCGAAAAAACCGGGATGACCAGCGTTGAGACTGACCGATCTCTGGTGGGGATCGACGGAGAAAAACGAGGAATGCGGCATGATCGGTTCGTGGATGCTTTCTTGATGAGGCTGAAAGAGCCTCCTCACTCGAGATGTTGCTGTGTCGAACGCTGGCTGAGACGGCGCAGGGCTGCGACCTGACGGTCTGCTTCATTGTCGATTGCCGCCGGTGTGCCGCGTTCCTCGTTGGGCGTCAGGCAAAAAACGGTTTCCCCGCGTGCCACGGCAGTTCTGTTACGGCCATCTGCTTTGGCCGTATAGAGGCCGTGATCGGCCTGACGCATCGCTGTATCGAAGTCAAAGGCCTCGACAGTGGCCGCTGAGAGGCCAATGCTTGTGGTCAGCCTGACAACGCCCTGTTCGGTGGTGATCGGTGTTGAAGCAATCATGTAGCGGATCCGCTCGGCAACGCCAGCAGCTTGGCGCAGGTCCGCAACAGGCATGACGGCGCAGAATTCCTCGCCGCCGGAGCGGGCGAAAATCGCGTCATTGCCAAGCGCGTCACCTGTCATCTGCGCGAAGCTTGACAAAACCGTATCGCCCGCCTGATGGCCGAATGTATCATTGATATGTTTGAAATAATCGAGATCGAACACCAGAAGTGCCAGAAGCCGGTCTCTGGCGACAGTATGTTTCAGCTCGCCTAAGGTCTCGATCAGACCACGCCGGTTCAATATACCTGTGAGGGGATCGGTGCGCGACAATTGCTTCAGTTCCCGTTCGTTCCGGTCCATGACGATTCGGGCCAGAAGCACCATGGCCGATACCAGGCAGACAATGACGAACAGGCCGATATAATCGCTGAGGGCAACCTCGTGCGGTCCTTCCGGCCTGCCGATCAGGCTAGCGGAACCGATCACCGCACATGACAGCGCTTGCAGGGTCCACAAGGCCGCAAGCATCCGACGATATTTCCGTGCTGTCATGCGCGACGTCATGGCCGTGACCGCGAGCATCACGAAACAAAGCATGCTGGCAAATTGATGGGTCGCCAGACGATAGGCGTAGGTATCCCGTATGACCGGATGGATCAGGACGAGGCCCCAGAGCAGCAGCGGTGCCGCGATCCACCAGCCGGGCTTGCGCCCGTCAAACAGCCGTAGCGCGCAGATCCAGAAACAGAAGCCGCACAGCACGATGGCATTGCCGCCGTAAATTGCCAGTGGCAGCGGCAGGTCGTTGCGAAGCGCGATCAGCATTGCGCCAATGCCGTGACAGGCAAACCCGATGGCCATGTAACCATAAGAGCGATGCCGTGGGGCGCGCAGCCATATGGTGATCAGCAGGACCGCCAGCGTGATTGCCTGGGTCCCCCACATCAAAAAAGCTGTCTTGATGTCGAGCAAGGCGGTCGGCCCTCGTCACTCTCTGGTTTTATGCTTCCGAACGAAAGCCGGGATGGTCTCTCGGCGATCATAATCGATTTTTTCTTTTGGTTGCAAATTCCGATTGGACCTATCACGCCCTATTCACCATGTTGTCGATTTTCTGTGTATGGCTTGGCCGGGCAAGCCACCGCCCACGGGCCGCTTTCGGTAAAACAGCGAGAATGCGAGAACCAATCCATGCAAGCGATTAAGGATATCGTGTGCTCGCGTCTTGAAGTGTTGGGGGCGAACACTCTATGTAGGGATTGACAGCATTTGAATTGATTCCCTCAGCCCGGATCGGCATCGGGCCTGACAGGCTTCGGGAATGGGTTGAAAAGGACGGACATGAGAAATCCAGTTGATACCGCCATGGCTCTGGTGCCTATGGTTGTGGAGCAGACCAATCGCGGCGAACGGTCCTACGACATCTACTCGCGTCTGTTGAAGGAGCGCATCATTTTCCTGACCGGACCGGTCGAGGATCATATGGCGTCGCTTGTCTGCGCCCAGCTGCTGTTTCTGGAAGCGGAAAATCCGAAGAAGGAAATCGCGATCTACATCAATTCTCCCGGCGGTGTCGTGACGGCCGGCATGGCGATCTACGATACGATGCAGTTCATCCGTCCGGCCGTCTCGACGCTCTGCGTCGGCCAGGCCGCCTCGATGGGGTCGCTGCTGCTGGCTGCCGGCGAAAAGGGCATGCGCTTTGCGACCCCCAACGCTCGCATCATGGTGCATCAGCCGTCCGGCGGTTTCCAGGGTCAGGCTTCCGATATCGAGCGTCATGCCCGCGACATCATTAAGATGAAGCGTCGCTTGAACGAGGTTTATGTCAAGCACACTGGCCGCACGCTGGAAGAAGTCGAGCACACGCTTGACCGCGACCACTTCATGGAATCCACGGAAGCCAAGGATTGGGGTCTGATCGACAAGATCCTGACGACGCGCTCCGAAATTGAAGGGGTAACGCCTTCTTGATGTCTTTTGGCGGTGGGCTTTCGATGGAAACGCAAGGCCGGATCCATCCAGGGGGTTTAAACTGCCGCCGAAAGCGCTAATAGTTATTAAGGCTATGTTGAGCTTTTATGACATAGCCTGAATATTCTCAGAGGTTCGCGTTGCCGTCAGCTCATGAATGTGACTTTTGAGAGCTGAAATAGTACCTCTGAACCGAATTTCGCCCGGATGGCCGGGTGTGCGGTATCGGGCGACATGACTAGACCGCGAGCCGGTAAATGGCGGTGCGGCGTGCTGGAAGGAAAAAGTTATGAGCAAGGTCAGCGGAAGCAACGGCGGTGACTCGAAGAATACCCTGTATTGTTCGTTCTGCGGCAAGAGCCAGCACGAGGTCCGGAAACTGATTGCCGGCCCGACGGTTTTCATCTGCGATGAATGCGTCGAACTCTGCATGGATATTATCCGCGAGGAAAACAAGAGTTCGATGGTCAAGTCGCGCGATGGCGTGCCGACACCGCAGGACATCATCAAGATCCTCGACGAATATGTGATCGGCCAGAGACAGGCCAAGAAGATCCTGTCCGTTGCTGTCCACAACCATTACAAGCGCCTTTCGCATGCCTCCAAGGGTGGCGATGTGGAGCTGGCGAAGTCAAACATCCTGCTGGTCGGGCCAACCGGTTGCGGCAAGACCTATCTTGCTCAGACGTTGGCGCGCATCATCGATGTGCCCTTCACCATGGCGGATGCGACAACGCTGACGGAAGCCGGCTATGTCGGTGAAGACGTTGAAAACATCATCCTGAAGCTGCTGCAATCGGCCGATTACAATGTCGAGCGCGCCCAACGCGGCATCGTCTATATCGACGAAGTCGATAAGATCAGCCGCAAGTCCGACAATCCGTCGATTACCCGCGACGTGTCTGGCGAAGGCGTGCAGCAGGCACTGTTGAAGATCATGGAAGGCACTGTCGCTTCTGTTCCGCCCCAGGGTGGCCGCAAGCATCCGCAGCAGGAATTCCTGCAGGTGGATACGACCAATATCCTGTTCATCTGCGGTGGTGCTTTTGCCGGTCTCGACAAGATCATCTCGGCTCGTGGCGAAAAGACCTCGATCGGCTTCGGTGCGACGGTTGTGTCGCCGGAAGATCGTCGCGTCGGCGAAGTGCTGCGCGAACTGGAGCCGGAAGATCTGGTCAAGTTCGGCCTGATCCCGGAATTCATCGGTCGTCTGCCGGTTCTGGCGACGCTGGAAGACCTGGACGAGGACGCGCTGATCCAGATCCTGTCCGAGCCAAAGAATGCACTGGTCAAGCAGTATCAGCGCCTGTTCGAAATGGAGGACGTCGAATTGTCCTTCCACGAGGACGCGCTGCGCGAAATCGCTCGCAAGGCTATTACCCGCAAGACCGGCGCTCGCGGCCTGCGCTCGATCATGGAAAAGATCCTGCTCGACACGATGTTCGAACTGCCTGAGCTTGAAGGCGTGCGCGAAGTGGTGATTTCCGATGAAGTGGTGCGCGGTGCCGCCCGTCCGCTCTACATCTATGCGGATCGCCAGGAAGAAAAGGCCAACGCTTCGGCGTGAACCTCCGCAATCTCTGAAGAGCTTTGAAGCCCGCCGCGTGCGGGCTTCGGCGTTTCTACGGGTTTGGACCGTATCGGTGCTTGGATCTATGTTTCTCGTCGTTTGTCTTTTCGGGAAAACCGGGTCCCACTTTTCCCTGCCAAACTCTAAGTCGTTTGCAGGGCGTTTTTGAATAGTTTATGACTATTACAAGGTGCTTCGCGCGATGTGGCAGATTCGGTCGAAGGCAGGTTTGCCCCAGGCGAGTGTTTGATCTCTTCGGATGCTGGAATGCCTGGCGCGCGCATCAGGGTAGGGCGGCTTCGGTCGCCGTGGTTGGGCAGCGCCGGTGCGTTTTGTTGTTGCTTGCTCTCGCGTCAATCAACCGTTTGTATTGTGTTTCAGCATGATGGGCTCGACCCTGATGGGTCTGAGCCGGAATCATGCAGCAGGCCTCAAGCTGTTGCGCCACGGTGGTGGCACAGGGCGCAAAGGCTTGAATTTTAGCTCTTGGGTCTCCACTTTAACCGGTGAGACAGGACCATGTCCCCCGCGGCTTTTGAGCGCGGATTTGGGTCCCGGCAACGGGACGATGAAAGGAACTGGAATGACTAAAGTGACCTCTGTCACCGGCGAAACCAATACCTATCCGGTATTGCCGCTGCGTGACATCGTGGTGTTCCCGCACATGATCGTGCCGCTCTTCGTAGGGCGCGAGAAGTCTATTCGTGCCCTCGAAGAAGTCATGGGCTCCGACAAGCAGATCATGCTGGCCACCCAGATCAATGCGAGCGATGACGATCCATCGGCCGATGCCATCTATGAGGTTGGCACTGTCGCCAATGTATTGCAGCTTTTGAAATTGCCTGACGGCACGGTCAAGGTACTGATCGAAGGCAAGGCGCGCGCCCGGATCTCTGGCTATACCGGACGTGAGGACTTCTACGAGGCCCATGCCGATCTGTTGCCCGAACCCGCCGAAGATCCGGTTGAAGTCGAGGCTCTGAGCCGGTCTGTGGTGTCGGAGTTTGAAAATTACGTCAAGCTCAACAAGAAGATCTCGCCGGAAGTGGTGGGGGCTGCCAGCCAGATCGAAGACTATTCGAAGCTGGCCGATACGGTTGCCTCACATCTGTCGATCAAGATCACCGAAAAGCAGGAAATGCTGGAAACGGTGAGCATCAAGACCCGGCTTGAAAAGGCGCTTGGCTTCATGGAGGGCGAAATTTCCGTTCTCCAGGTGGAGAAGCGTATTCGCTCGCGCGTCAAGCGCCAGATGGAAAAGACCCAGCGCGAATATTACCTGAATGAGCAGATGAAGGCGATCCAGAAGGAACTCGGCGACGGCGAGGAAGGCCGCGACGAGATGGCCGAACTGGAAGAGCGCATTGCCAAGACCAAGCTGTCCAAGGAAGCCAAGGACAAGGCTGATGCGGAGCTGAAAAAGCTCAAGCATATGAGCCCGATGTCGGCGGAAGCCACAGTCGTGCGTAACTACCTCGACTGGCTGCTCGGTTTGCCCTGGAACAAGAAGTCCAAGGTGCGGATCGACCTCAACGCGGCTGAAAAAATCCTCGATGAGGATCATTTCGGTCTCGATAAGGTCAAGGAACGGATCGTCGAATATCTGGCTGTGCAGGCCCGTGCCACCAAGCTCAAAGGTCCGATCCTGTGCCTCGTTGGTCCTCCGGGCGTCGGCAAGACCTCGCTCGCCCGCTCGATTGCCAAGGCCACAGGACGTGAATATGTCCGCATGGCGCTGGGCGGTGTGCGTGATGAGGCCGAGATCCGCGGTCACCGCCGGACCTACATTGGCTCCATGCCCGGCAAGGTCGTGCAGTCGATGAAGAAGGCTAAACGGTCCAACCCGCTGTTCCTGCTCGACGAAATCGACAAGATGGGCCAGGATTTCCGTGGCGATCCGTCATCGGCGCTGCTTGAGGTGCTGGATCCGGAACAGAACGCGACCTTCATGGACCATTACCTGGAGGTCGAATACGATCTGTCCAACGTGATGTTCATTACGACAGCCAATACGCTGAATATCCCCGGCCCGCTGATGGACCGCATGGAAATCATCCGTATTGCCGGTTACACAGAGGACGAAAAGCTCCAGATTGCCAAGCGGCATCTTCTGCCAAAGGCGATCAAGGAACATGCGCTGCGCCCGGAAGAGTTCTCGCTGGCGGATGATGCGATCGTCTCAATCATTCAGCAATATACCCGCGAGGCCGGTGTGCGTAGTCTCGAGCGTGAATTGATGAAGGTCGCCCGCAAGGCTGTGACCGAGATCATCAAGGGCAAGTCTACCTCTGTGGCCGTCACGGCGGCCAGCATCAACGATTATCTCGGTGTGCCGCGCTATCGTCATGGTGAGGCCGAAGGCGAGGATCAGGTTGGTATCGTCACCGGTCTTGCCTGGACGGAAGTGGGCGGCGAATTGCTGACCATTGAAGGTGTGATGATGCCGGGTAAGGGCCGCATGACGGTGACCGGCAATCTGAAGGAAGTGATGAAGGAATCGATTTCGGCGGCGGCATCCTATGTCCGCTCGCGCGCCGTCGATTTCGGAATTGAGCCTCCGCGCTTCGACAAGTCGGACATTCACGTCCACGTGCCGGAAGGTGCGACACCTAAGGACGGTCCGTCGGCTGGCGTGGCAATGGCAACCGCCATTGTTTCGATCATGACGGGCATTCCGGTCAACAAGGACGTGGCGATGACGGGTGAGATCACCCTGCGCGGTCGCGTCTTGCCGATTGGCGGCTTGAAGGAAAAGCTGCTGGCCGCTCTTCGCGGTGGTATCAAGAAGGTTCTGATCCCGGAAGAAAACGCCAAGGATCTGGCGGATATTCCAGACAATGTGAAGAACAATCTTGAGATCGTCCCGGTCGCCCGGATGGGTGAGGTGATTGCTCATGCGCTGGTACGTATACCGGAGCCGATCGAGTGGGACGGCACCGTGGAAACGCCTGCCGTCGGCACTGTCGAAGGTGTCGATGATTCAGGCGCAACCGTGGCGCATTGAGCCGTCTTTGCCACGATCCTGCCCAATTGGCGGAAAAACTTCGAAAAGGCTGGCCTTCGGGCCAGCCTTTTTTGTGCAAACATCACCAGAAGCCTTGTTTTTCAGGCGATTGCGGTGCTTTTGGCTTGCGACGGGCATGGGCATGAGTATTGTCCGCCCGACTTGGAATTTTTGAGTCATGCCGGAGGCCATCGAAAATGGCGGTCGGTATTCCTTTGTGATCCTCTCGGGCGCCTGGCGCTTTGCGGTGGTCGCGGTTCCTTGATGCGGGGATGCGTTAGCATCTTCGCCGCTTTGATATTCATGTCATACAGAAAGGGTGGAAACATGAACAAGTCCGAACTCGTAAACGCAGTTGCCGATAAGGCCGGTCTCAGCAAGGCCGACGCAGCTTCCGCCGTGGACGCCGTCTTCGACACCGTCCAGGCGGAATTGAAGAATGGTGGCGACATTCGCCTCGCCGGTTTTGGCGCCTTCACGGTTTCCCATCGCGAAGCCTCGAAGGGCCGCAATCCTTCGACTGGCGCGGAAGTTGATATTCCGGCCCGTAACGTTCCGAAGTTCACGGCCGGCAAAGGCCTGAAGGACGCTGTTAACAGCTGATCCTGCCAACGGCAAACATACCAGTTCTACCGAAAACCCGGCTCTCAAGCCGGGTTTTTTGTCTTTTTGCAGGAAGGAGGCATCTCGTTGCCGTTTCACTGATCCAAGATGGTCGGTGCTTCGAAATAGCATTGAGTTCAATACAAAATGGCAGCCGCAAACGAGCTGCCAATGGTCCATCAGAGAGGCGCCCGTGGTCACGAAGAAAGCCGATCTCCCGACCAAGCTCTGCGTGGCCTGTCACAGGCCTTTCGCGTGGCGTAAAAAGTGGGCGCGCTGCTGGGAGGAAGTTCGGTTCTGTTCTGAGCGCTGCCGTAACCGCAGGGTATCGTGCCATGAATTTGAAGTGGCCCGTTCGAGAGTGTCGCACACCTCATGAAACAACTACCAAATCTGACTTTGCTCCTTTACGCGCTTCCGGCCCTGCCTTTGGCGGCCATTGCTTTGCCGCTCTATATCATCGTTCCGTCCGTTTATGCCGGGCGGTTTGGTATTGCTCTGTCGGCTATTGGTGCCGCTTTGCTGGCCATTCGCTGTCTGGATGCGATCACCGATCCGCTGATCGGTTGGCTCGCGGACCGGATTCCCGGTCGGTATGGTCGCCGCCGTCTGTTCTTTCTATTGTCTTTGCCGCTGACGGCGGTCTCCGCTTTCATGCTGTTCAACCCACCGGAAGGGGCAGGGCTTGCGCATCTGGTGGTTTGGGGCTGTCTTCTGTCGATCGGCAGTACCTGGACAAGCCTGCCTTATACCGCCTGGGGTGCCGAACTCGAGACCTCCTACGATGGCCGGGTCAGGCTTTCGGCCTGGCGTGAGGGTACGACGCTACTCGGCACGCTGCTGGCTATTTCCCTGCCTTTCTTGGGGCAGGCATCCACGGCAGGCGCCCAGCCGGACCTGAATGCGATTGCTGTTATGGTGGCGGTGCTCTTGCCAATCTTTGGTGCCATTGCGGTATGGCGCGTGGCGGAACCGGTGGATTTTTCGAAAACCCGGCTTTCTCTGAAGGCAGGAGCGGGCTTTCTGCTGGCCAATAGCGCCTTTCTGCGGCTGGCCATGGCCTTCTTGATGAACTCGCTGGCCAATGCCATCCCCGCTTCGCTGTTTCTCTATTTCGTCGCGGCACGGTTGGAGGCGCCGGAGCTTCAGGGGCCTTTGCTGTTTGCTTATTTCCTATCGGCGGTCGCCGGCGTGCCACTTGCGGTTTTCGTGGCGCGGCGGCTGGGCAAGCACAGGGCCTGGTGCTGGGCCATGCTGCTCAGCTGTGCGATCTTTGCCTTGGCCGGCCTGCTGGGGCCGGGAGACGCCTGGTTGTTTCTCGGCATCTGCGTGGTGACCGGTGTCTTGCTCGGCTTCGATCTGGCGCTGCCGCCAGCCATTCAGGCCGATGTGATCGATCAGGACACATTGGCTTCGGGAGAACAGCGATCCGGGCTATATTTCGCCGCCTGGAGTTTCGTCACCAAGCTGGCATTGGCGCTCTCTTCCGGTATTGTCTTTCCGCTACTGGCTTTGGCGGGCTTCCAGCCGGAAGGCGGCGCCCAAAGCGGGCAGGCGCTTTCGGTCTTGTCGGCGCTTTATGCTTTCTTGCCGATCCTGTTCAAGCTTTTCGCCATCGCTCTTATGTGGCGGTTTTCCATCGACAGCACGCACCAGCAAGCCACTCGACAGAAAATCGAGCAGCGCCAGAGGGAAATATCAAACCCATCATGATCAGGTCTGTGGCGTCATGGATGGCTTGGGCAGGGCGCGACCATCCTGATAGATGCGCCGCAGAAAAGACAGTAGTTGGGCAAGCTCGTCTTTCGAAAACCGCTCGGTAAAACGGGCTTCATGGCCATGGCGAAGCTCTTTCGCCGCCGCCAGAACACGCTGGCCTTCCTCGGTCACGAAGAGTTCCTGGCGTCGTCGATCCACCTGGGAGGGCCGGCGCTCGACGGCGCCCCGGCCTTCAAGCTTGTTGATCAGCGCCATCATGGTCGCCTTGTCCATGCGCAGGCTTTGGGCAAAATCGATCTGGCTGGCCCCAGCATTGTTGTCGATCAATTCCAGCACGGCAAATTGCTTCGGGGTTAAAGCCAGCCCCGACATGGTCGCCTGAAAATCCTGGAACACCGCCACATTGGCCAACCGCAAATGAAAGCCAAGAACTTTTTCCAGGTCGCCGAAGGCCACAGTTCCGGAAAATTCCGGGGTTTCGAAATCGTCAGTCGGCTGTTCCGGTCCGTCCATGCGCTCAATCCATGTTCGATAATGCCTTCAGGTTGAGGATGTGTAGCATCTCCAGCCTGATAAGATACGGCTCTATCCGGTGATAAACCCATAAGCCCAAAAGGCAAAGCGCCATATTTGACCTGTGCATCCCGCAGATTTCACTTGTGCCTCGAGAAAGATAATATAATATGTAATACATACTAAATGGCCGTCGGGAGAACTGGCCAGGGAGGATATATGTCGTACTATGGTAGCGCAGGTTTGCGCGAAACTTCGGCGTTTGCTGGCATGGTCGCGGAGGATCCGGTCCGGTTCCGCGCCAATAGCGGTCCAGATCGGCCAGCCGTCATGGAGCTGGCAACCGGGCAATCATTGACATTTTCTGAATTCGATACGCTGATCGGGCGATGCGCCGCCGCTCTTGACGATGTGATCGCAAGGGCAGGGACGGGGCAGGGCAGCCCAGCCCGTATTGCCTATCTCGGACGCAATTCCACTGCCCAATTCGCGGTTTGTTTTGCCTGCCAGCGGATTGGTGCGATCTTCGTGCCTTTGAACTGGCGCTTGAGCGCCCGAGAAATTTCGCTGATTCTTGCCGACTGCGAACCGACGCTGTTGCTGTACGACGCGGAATTTGCCGAAGCCGGTAGCAGTTTCGAGGTCAAAAGCCTTGATGTGTCCGGCAAGGGAGGCTTTCTGGACAAGGCCTCGGTTTTGGAGCCAATCGCACCTCGCTATTCATCTGCCGACCGTACTTGCGTGATTCTCTACACATCCGGGACGACAGGCGTGCCAAAGGGCGTGCTGCTTAATGCCCGCAATTTGTTTTTCTCCGCCTTGAATTTTGCTTTCGTCGGTGAGGTGACGCCGGAATCGGTCGTGCTCTGCGACTTGCCGTTTTTCCACACGATCGGTTTGGTGGCCCTGGCACGCACCGCAATGGTGATGGGTGCCCGGCTGGTCATTTCTGATCGCTTCATCGCCGAACGCACGATTGCCACCATGGCGGACACCCAAATCGGCGTCAGCCACTATTGTGGTGTGCCGCAAATGGCCAGTACGTTGCGGAACTCGCCGAATTGGAACCCGGCTGCCTTGCAGGGTCTGAAGGCGATTTTTCTGGGTGGCGCGCCTTTGCCACCGGTGCTGATCGAGCGTTTTCTCGAGGACGGCATTGCCCTGGTCAATGGCTATGGGATGAGCGAAACCGGCACGGCTTATCATATGCCGCTCGACCGCCAACTCATCGCCCGTCATCCGGGTAGCATCGGTTTTGCGGCCCCCTTGCTTGAAACGCGGGTTGTTGATTTCGACGGTGCCGATGTCACCGATGGCGGGATCGGTGAAATCTGGCTACGAGGACCAAGCGTCACAGAGGGCTATTGGAACCGTCCGGACCTGACCGAGGCTGCCTTCACCGATGGCTGGTTTCGCAGCGGCGATATGGCGCGGGTCCAGGACGGTGTCGTCTATCTCGCTGATCGCCTGAAGGACATGTATATCAGCGGCGGTGAAAACGTCTATCCAGCTGAGGTTGAAGCGGCTATTGCCGCCCATCCCGGCGTTGCCGATGTCGCAGTCATGGGCCTTGCCCATGCCGAATGGGGTGAGGTCGGCCTGGCACTGGTCGTCGCTGGCAACGACGGCCTACGTGATCACGATATCCTACGCCATTGCGCTGATCGGCTTGCCAGCTTCAAACGGCCCAAACACGTGGTGTTTGTGGATGCCATTCCCCGTTCGGCTTCCGGCAAGGTGCAGAAGCACATTTTGCGCCAATCCTACACTCACCTTTCATCCAGTTCGACACCGGCGTCCGGACAGCCCGGCGCATAAGGAGACATACCATGACAGTTGCAGAAAAATCCGACGCAGACACCGTGTTGGTCAACATTGAAGACCGAATCGCCTTCGTGACCTTCAATCGGCCTGAAAAACGCAATGCGATGAACCCGGCTCTAAATATCCGCATGGCGGAAGTCCTTGAGGAACTGGAAGCCGACGACCGTTGCGGTGTGCTTGTCCTGCGTGGTGCAGGAACCTCATGGTCTGCCGGCATGGATCTTCAGCAATATTTCCGTGACAATGACGACAAGCCCCGCCATGCGACATTGAAAAGCCGCCGCCAATCGGGCGGGTGGTGGCAGCGCCTGACCTATTTCGAAAAGCCGACCATCGCTATGGTCAATGGCTGGTGCTTCGGCGGAGCCTTCAATCCTCTGGTGGCCTGCGATCTGGCGATTGCCGCCAATGAGGCTACTTTCGGACTCTCGGAAATCAACTGGGGCATTCTGCCGGGTGGCAATGTGACCAGGGCTGTTGCCGAGGTGATGAATCACCGTGATTCGCTGTATTACATCATGACCGGCGAGCCCTTTGGTGGCGAAAAGGCCCGGGATATGGGCCTGGTCAACGAATCGGTGCCGCTGGAAGAGCTGGAAACCCGTGTTCGCAAACTCTGCGCCAGCCTGCTCGAGAAAAATCCTGTGACAATGAAAGCCGCCAAGGACACGTTCAAGCGCGTGCGCAACATGCCCTGGGAACTGGCCGACGACTATATCTATGCCAAGCTGGAGCAAATGCTGCTGTTGGACAAGACCCGCGGCCGTGACGAGGGTCTGAAGCAATTCCTGGATGACAAGACCTATCGCCCTGGCCTTGGCGCTTACAAACGGAAATAAGCTTACGGATGCATCAGTAATTCGTAGCCATGAAAAACCCGCGGGCTAACTGCGGGTTTTTTTGCCAAATAGAGCGAAACTCGTCCAAAAGAAACGAGCAACAGAGTTGGGTATGTCAAAAACACTAGACAAATATTGAATATCATTGAGGAAAAAATGGTGGGCGATGAGAGACTCGAACTCCCGACATCCTCGGTGTAAACGAGGCGCTCTACCAACTGAGCTAATCGCCCTTCGCGTCATCGGGTCGTGCCCGCCGCGTCGGTGGCTGTGATCTATTCGGTCGCTGAAAAAACCGCAAGAGGGTTTTTTGCTTTTTTTTCTTTTTTTGCGACGGCAAGATGACGGTTGGGTAAAAAATCCTGCAATTCCGGGCTTAAGGGGTCTTCTGTTGTCAACAGGCTAGGGGCTTCTGCGGTGACTTGGTGTTTGGCCTCATGTCTGGACTGGCGGCTGAGAAAGAATGTTAAGCCCAGGACAGTCTGCGCGCCGCAGGGCTAAAGCAGGTGATGGATAAGGACAGCGCTGTTTGATCTGCGGTTTCTTCCTGTCTGCTTCGATCAGTGTGCCGCTGCACAATCGCCGGTGTTTTTTATCCATCAACAGCGAAAAATCATTCTGTCACGTTTTTGTTTTCAATGCTGCTTGACACCCACCAAGGAACCACTTAGTTAGCCGCTCATCGAACGGCACATGACGATCGGTAAGCGGGGAAGCAAGCTTCCCACCAGGAAATTGCGGGTGTAGCTCAGTTGGTTAGAGTGCCGGCCTGTCACGCCGGAGGTCGCGGGTTCGAGCCCCGTCACTCGCGCCATCCTGGTACTAAAAAGTGAATGGCTTTCCATTCAGATGCCCTTGACACGGCATCGTCAATGCGCGGGTGTAGCTCAGTCGGTTAGAGTGCCGGCCTGTCACGCCGGAGGTCGCGGGTTCGAGCCCCGTCACTCGCGCCATTTCTTTATCTTTCCAAGCTGTTATTTTGTGTGAATTGCGAAGTGCTCTATACCGGCCTTCGCTCTTGGTGTTAAAGTCTTTGTGTGCATGTGCGAAATGCGGGAAGCGCACTTGCGCACGGGCGCTGGCTGCGCTAACCAACGGCTCGTTGCAACAGTCTTTTTGGCTTGTCGGCATTCTGCCGTGAACGTCGCCCGGCGTTTTGACAAGCAAGGATGGATACGATGACTGAACTCCTCAGTTCCTACCTTCCGATCGTGGTTTTCGTCGGAATTGCGATGGTTATCGGCATTGCCCTTTTGGTGACGCCGTTTGCCGTGGCATTCAAGGCGCCCGACTCGGAAAAGCTTTCGGCTTATGAATGCGGCTTCAACGCCTTTGACGATGCCCGCATCAAGTTCGATATCCGATTCTACCTCGTGTCGATTCTCTTCATCATCTTCGATCTTGAAGTTGCCTTCCTGTTTCCTTGGGCTGTGTCCTTCGGTGCGATCGGCTGGTTCGGCTTCTGGTCGATGATGGTGTTTCTCGGCGTGCTGACCGTCGGATTTATCTATGAATGGAAAAAGGGAGCCCTGGAATGGGAGTGAGCCAAAGCGATCACCAGACCCTGGTTGCGCCGCAGCCGAAGGGTATTCTTGACCCTGCCACTGGCAAGCCGGTTGGCAACGACAGCACTTTTTTCGGCGAGATCAATGATGAACTGGCTGACAAGGGGTTTCTGGTCACCTCAACCCAGGCTCTGATCACCTGGGCGCGTACCGGCTCCTTGATGTGGATGCAGTTTGGTTTGGCCTGCTGCGCCGTCGAAGGCCTGATGCAGGCGTCTGGCCCGCGTTACGACATGGAGCGCTTCGGCGTCGCGCCGCGTGCATCTCCGCGCCAGTCGGACGTGATGATTGTCGCTGGAACCCTGACCAACAAGATGGCGCCCGCCTTGCGCAAGGTCTATGACCAGATGCCGGAGCCGCGCTATGTAATCTCTATGGGCTCCTGCGCCAATGGCGGCGGCTACTACCATTATTCCTACTCCGTGGTTCGGGGCTGTGACCGTGTTGTGCCTGTCGATATCTATGTGCCGGGCTGTCCCCCCACGGCAGAGGCGCTGCTCTATGGCGTTCTGCTGCTTCAAAAGAAAATCCGCCGCACCGGCACGATCGAGCGCTAAGGCGAGGGACCGACAAGATGAGTGAAGCCCTGCAAGTGCTGGCATCCCACATCACCGAAAACAGCGGTGGTCTTGCTTTGTCGAGCGCCGTTGCCTTTGGTGAACTGACGGTCACCACGACCGTCGAAAATATCTATGCGCTGGTGACTTTCCTGCGTGACGACGCCCGTTGCGGCTTCATCAATATTATCGACATATGCGGTGTGGATTATCCCGAGCGCGTCGAGCGTTTCGAGGTTGTCTATCATTTCCTGGCGCCGAAGCAGAACCAGCGCATCCGCGTCAAGCTGTCCACCAGCGAAGATAAGCCGGTTCCATCGATCTGTCCGCTTTTTCCGGGCGCCGATTGGTTTGAGCGCGAGGCCTGGGATCTCTATGGCGTGATGTTTACCGGTCATCCGGATCTGCGTCGTCTGCTGACCGATTACGGTTTTGAAGGCCATCCGCTGCGCAAGGATTTTCCGCTGACAGGCTTTGTTGAAGTCCGCTATGATGACACGGTCAAGCGGGTGGTTTATGAGCCGGTTGAGTTGAAGCAGGAATTCCGTAGTTTCGACTTTCTCTCGCCTTGGGAAGGCACGGATTACGTGCTGCCCGGCGATGAAAAAGCCGCGAAGTAAGGGAACGGAAGGCGAGATCATGACTGAACATTCCGTCCGTAACTTCACGATCAATTTCGGCCCTGAACATCCCTCCGCGCACGGCGTTTTGCGTCTTGTGCTGGAGCTGGACGGCGAAATCGTCGAGCGTGTCGATCCGCATATCGGCCTCTTGCACCGTGGCACTGAAAAGCTGATTGAAGCCAAGACCTACTTGCAGGCATTGCCCTATTTTGATCGGCTGGACTATGTCGCGCCGATGAACCAGGAACATGCCTATTGCTTGGCGGTGGAAAAGCTCCTCGGCCTGGAAATTCCGATCCGCGGCCAGCTGATCCGGGTTCTCTATTCCGAAATTGGCCGTATCCTGTCGCATATCATGAACGTCACCACGCAGGCGATGGACGTCGGTGCGATGACGCCACCGGTCTGGGGCTTCGAAGAGCGCGAAAAACTGATGGTATTTTATGAGCGTGCCTCCGGCGCGCGCATGCATGCTGCTTATTTTCGCCCCGGTGGCATTCACCAGGATATTCCGGTCCAGCTGGTCGAGGATATCGGTGCATGGTGCGATCCTTTCCTGAAAGTTCTCGATGATATCGAAGGTCTGTTGACCGAGAACCGGATTTTCAAGCAGCGCAATGTCGATATCGGCGTCGTCAGCCTGGAAGATGCCTGGAAATGGGGTTTCTCCGGTGTGATGGTACGCGGTTCGGGTGCAGCCTGGGATTTGCGCCGCTCGCAGCCTTACGAATGCTATTCCGATATGGAATTCGATATTCCGGTCGGTAAGAATGGCGACTGCTACGACCGCTATCTGATCCGCATGATGGAAATGCGCGAATCGGTGAAGATCATGAAGCAATGCGTCAATCGCCTGCTCGGCGATGCGCGCGTTGGCCCGGTTTCGTCTGTGGATGGCAAGGTCGTGCCGCCGAAACGGGGTGAGATGAAGCGGTCGATGGAAGCGCTCATCCATCACTTCAAGCTTTACACCGAAGGTTTCCACGTACCGGCTGGCGAAGTTTATGCGGCCGTCGAGGCGCCGAAGGGTGAATTCGGGGTCTATCTGGTGGCGGACGGCACAAACAAGCCGTATCGCTGCAAGATCCGCGCTCCTGGATTCGTGCATTTGCAAGCCATGGACTTCATGTCGCGCGGTCATCAGCTTGCTGACGTAACGGCGGTGCTGGGGTCTCTCGACATCGTGTTTGGTGAGGTGGATCGTTGATGCAGCTTATCCTTTCGGATCGGCAGTGTGGTGCTCGTCTTGCAACGTCGGTTGCAGGTTGGCGCTACCCATTGCAATCCGTTGGGACCGACCGGCACTGTCCCGCCAGGCCGTCTGCTTTGCAGGCGGCAATCGGGCTTTCTGCCGCATTGCTCGTCAGCGTCCGCGAGAAGGACAATCTGAACGCAGGCCACGATGCTGTCATGGCGACGCATCAAGGTCTTCTGTTCAAAAACTGAGATAAGGCGTGAGGAAGTATGTCCGTTCGTCGTTTAGCCGAAGATCAATTCCAGCCAGCATCCTTTGCTTTTAGCGAGGAAAATGCCGTTTGGGCCGAAGCCACCATCCGCAAATATCCGGAGGGTCGTCAGCAATCCGCTGTCATCCCGCTGTTGATGCGGGCGCAGGAGCAGGATGGCTGGGTTACCAAGGCGACGATCGAATTCGTCGCGGACAAGCTCGACATGCCCTATATCCGCGTGCTCGAAGTGGCGACCTTCTATACTCAGTTCCAGTTGAAGCCGGTCGGCACCAAAGCCCATATTCAGGTCTGCGGTACCACGCCCTGTATGCTGCGCGGCTCGGAAGAGCTGATGAAAATCTGTAAGAAAAAGATCCATCCAGAGCCTCTGGAGCGTAATGCGACCGGGACATTGTCCTGGGAAGAAGTCGAGTGTCAGGGTGCCTGCGTCAACGCGCCGATGGTGATCATTTTCAAGGACGCTTATGAGGACCTGACACCTGAGCGTCTCGAAGAAATCATCGACGCCTTCGAAGCTGGCAAGGGTGCAGAGGTCAAGACAGGCCCGCAGATCGAGCGGGTGTTTTCTGCGCCTGAAGGCGGGTTGACCAGCCTGACGGAAGAGATCACCCCGGTCCGTTGGGGCGAGGCGCAATCCGGGCAGGATGAGGCAACGGTTCCTCCATCCAACGCGGCCCGCCCGGTCACCGATACGCCGGTTACCGATCCGAAGCTGAAGACGCCTGCTACCGACAAACCGGCAGCGAGCGAGAATGCGAAAGTCTCCGGCGACACTGCCGACAAGGCCAAGGGGTGAGAGATGTTACAGGATAAGGACCGCATTTTCACCAATATCTACGGCCTCAAGGATAAGTCCCTGAAAGGCGCGATGAGCCGCGGCCACTGGGACGGGACCAAGCAGATCCTGGAAAAGGGGCGCGACTGGATTATCAATGAAATGAAGGCCTCCGGTCTTCGCGGCCGTGGCGGCGCAGGCTTTCCAACGGGTCTTAAGTGGTCCTTCATGCCGAAGGAAAGCGACGGTCGCCCACATTATCTGGTCGTGAATGCCGATGAATCTGAGCCCGGCACCTGCAAGGACCGGGAAATCATGCGTCATGATCCGCATACGCTGCTGGAAGGCTGTGTCATCGCCGGTTTCGCCATGGGTGCCCACGCTGCCTATATTTATGTGCGCGGCGAATACATGCGCGAACGCGAAGCGCTTCAGGCTGCGATCGACGAGTGCTACGAATACGGATTGCTGGGCAAAAACAACAAGCTCGGCTGGGATTATGACATTTACGTTCATCATGGCGCAGGGGCTTATATCTGCGGCGAGGAAACGGCTTTGCTCGAAAGCCTTGAAGGCAAGAAGGGTCAGCCACGCCTGAAGCCGCCGTTCCCGGCCAATATGGGTCTCTATGGCTGCCCGACGACGGTCAACAATGTCGAGTCGATCGCGGTGGCGCCCACCATCCTTCGTCGTGGCGCTGGCTGGTTCTCGTCCTTTGGCCGCCCGAACAATGTTGGCACCAAGCTGTTCATGATCTCCGGTCATGTCAACAAGCCCTGCACGGTTGAAGAGACCATGGGGATCACGTTCCGCGAACTGATCGAGCGGCATGCCGGCGGCATTCGCGGCGGTTGGGACAATCTTCTGGCTGTCATTCCCGGCGGTGCGTCCTGTCCGGTGGTCAAGGCGGAAGATATTATTGACGTCCCCATGGATTTCGATGGGCTGCGTGATGTGAAATCCTCGTTCGGTACCGCAGCGATTATCGTCATGGACAAGTCCACCGATATCATCAAGGCGATTGCCAGGCTGTCGCAGTTCTTCAAGCATGAGAGCTGCGGCCAATGCACGCCTTGCCGTGAAGGGACCGGCTGGATGTGGAGGGTGATGGAGCGCATGGTGAAGGGCAATGCCCAGAAGCGCGAAATCGACATGCTGTTCCAGGTCACCAAGCAGATCGAAGGTCATACGATCTGCGCGCTTGGCGATGCGGCTGCTTGGCCAATCCAGGGTCTGATCCGTAATTTCCGGCCTGAGATCGAGGCCAGGATTGATGACTATACCCGCAAGGCCATGGACCATGGCGCGGTCATGGAAGCGGCTGAGTAACGAAGGCTCCGGTTACAGTGGTGCCGAGTAACAAAGGTGATGCGATGGTTGAGGCTTCGAAACGGACGGGAACGGATGCATCGGCAAAGCCGGCTGACGCTAGCCGCGGCGCTGAGATGGCCGGATCGTCGCTGCATGCTCTGATGGCCAACCCGATGGCTGCCTTTGCGGCTGCCACGGTGCTTGGTTTCGGTTTTGCCACCCAGATGACCGGTGTGATGCTCGGTTCCATGCAAACGATGATGGACAAGCCGGCCCGTCGGACGAAGGATGATGGGCCGGATGATAAGCCTGAGGATGGGGTTGTTCCCCAATCGGGTGCTTCTGAGGTCAGCCTGAAGCCTGAAACGGAGGCGCCGAAGTCAGTTGATGCTCCGGTTTCGGATGCTGTGGCTCTGCCCAAAGTGGCCCCTGCGCGCCGTCCCGTCGCAAAAGCGAAGAGCAAGCCGCAGGCTGCCAAGCCGGTAAAAAGCCCGGTAGTGCGTTCGGCCAAAAAACCGACAGTCGCGCCTCTGACACCTGTAGAGGAGCCCGAAGTGAAGGCGGCGCCTGTTGCCGTCAAGCCCGCCCGGCGGCGCGGCAAGAAGGTTGATCTTAAGGCAATCGGCGGTGTCGGGCCGAAGGTTCAGGAACTGCTCAGTAAACTGGGTGTTCATGGCCTTGATGATATCGCCACCTGGACGCCCGAAGATGCGGCACGGATTGATGCGGAGCTTGGTCTCGACGGTCGCATCCTGCGTGATGACTGGATCGGACAGGCCCGCAAGCTGACCGGTGCTTGATTAGGCGGGTGTGACGGCGTCTGTTTAGGAATTGTGATTGATATAGAATGTGTTACGACGTGTTTTGTGTCTCATGTATGAAGCACTGCACGGAAAAGATGGGCGAAGGCCTATTGGATGAATTGAGGGCGCTCTGCCGCCATGCATCCCACCTTGACTGATGGGATGCAAAGCAGGCGAGCGGTCGAGAACTGAGACATGCGTAGCGGAAAATCCTGTGCGATTTTCCTGGCCGGACTGAAGAAGCGGCGGCTGCGATGGACGTGAGACAGGAAGGCGAATATGGCAAAGCTGAAAGTCGACGGTAAGGAGATCGAGGTTCCCGATCATTTCACGCTGCTTCAGGCGTGCGAGGAAGCGGGTGCAGAAGTTCCACGTTTTTGTTTCCACGAGCGGCTTTCGGTCGCTGGCAATTGCCGTATGTGCCTTGTCGAGGTGAAGGGCGGCCCGCCAAAGCCGGCAGCCTCCTGCGCCATGGGCGTGCGCGATATCCGCGGTGGCCCGAATGGCGAGTTGCCGGAAGTCTATACCAATACGCCAATGGTCAAGAAGGCGCGTGAAGGGGTGATGGAGTTCCTCCTCATCAACCACCCGCTCGATTGTCCAATCTGTGACCAGGGCGGCGAATGCGACTTGCAGGACCAGGCCATGGCCTTCGGTATCGACAGTTCCCGCTATGGCGAGGACAAGCGCGCCGTCGAAGACAAATATATCGGACCGCTGGTCAAGACGGTGATGAACCGTTGCATTCACTGCACGCGCTGCGTCCGCTTCACCACTGAAGTGGCCGGCATTGCTGAACTCGGCCTGATTGGTCGTGGCGAGGATGCCGAAATCACCACCTATCTCGAACAGGCGATGACCTCGGAATTGCAGGGCAATGTCGTTGATCTCTGCCCGGTCGGTGCGCTGACCTCCAAGCCCTTCGCCTTCACGGCCCGTCCATGGGAATTGGGCAAGACCGAATCGGTCGATGTGATGGATGCGCTGGGTTCGGCGATCCGCGTCGATACGCGCGGTCGTGAAGTGATGCGTGTCATGCCGCGCGTCAATGACAGCATCAATGAAGAGTGGATTTCCGACAAGAGCCGCTTCATCTGGGACGGATTGAAGACCCAGCGTCTGGACCGGCCTTATGTGCGGCGCAATGGACGTCTCCAGCCAGCAACCTGGCCGGAAGCCTTTGCCGAGATCAAGACTGCCGTTTCGGCTACCAACGGCTCGAAGATCGGCGCGATTGCTGGTGATCTGGCATCCGTCGAGGAAATGTATGCACTGAAGGAACTGCTGACTTCGCTTGGTTCCACCAGCTACGATTGTCGCCAGGACGGCACGGCGCTCGATCCTGTTCTCGGCCGTTCGTCCTATATCCTCAACTCCACCATCGAGGGTATCGAGGATGCCGACGCGCTGTTGTTGATCGGTTGTAATCCACGCATTGAAGCGGCGGTCATGAATGCGCGTATCCGCAAGCGGTGGCGTCGTGGGGGCTTCCCGATCGGCGTAATCGGCGAAAACGCCGACCTGCGTTATGATTATAGCTATCTGGGTGCGGGTACTGATACGCTGTCCGATCTGGTTGCTGGCAAGAACAGCTTCTTTGACGCATTGAAGGCGGCTGCCAAGCCTTTGATCATCATTGGCCAGGGCGCCTTGACCCATGGTGACGGCGCTGCCGTGATGGCTCAGGTCGCTGCGCTTGCTGTTGCCGTTGGTGCGGTCGGCGAGAGCTGGAATGGCTTCGGTGTTCTGCATACCGCAGCGTCGCGCGTCGGTGGCCTCGATCTCGGTTTCGTGCCGGGGCAGGGGGGCAAGACGGCGGCAGAAATGCCTGGTGCAATGGATGTCCTCTTCCTGCTCGGCGCCGATGAACTGGATCTGTCGGCCAAGACCGCAAAGCTGACTGTCTATATTGGTTCGCATGGCGATAACGGCGCCCAGAATGCCGATGTTATCTTGCCGGCTGCCGCCTATACAGAAAAGTCGGGCACTTGGGTGAATACGGAAGGTCGCGTCCAGCTTGGCAATCGCGCTGGTTTCGCGCCGGGTGAGGCTCGCGAAGACTGGGCTGTGCTGCGCGCGCTTTCGGACGTGCTCGGCAAGAAGCTGCCGTTCGATTCGCTTGGCCAACTGCGCCAGAAGCTCTATCAGGCCTATCCTCATTTTGCCGCGCTTGACGAGATTGCAATAGGCAATCCGGCGGAAATCGACGCCTTGGCGAAAAAAGGCGGGAACATGACCCAATCCGGGTTTGCGTCTCCGATCAAAGACTTCTATTTGACAAACCCGATTGCACGCGCGTCTGCGGTGATGGCCGAGTGCTCGGCATTGGCCCGCAACAATTTCAAGGCTGCGGCAGAGTAAGGGCAAGGGACCATGGACAGTTTCGTTTCTACCTATGTGTGGCCGGCGGCCATCATGATCGGCCAGTCCCTGCTGCTGCTGGTCTGCCTGCTGGTGTTCATTGCCTATATCCTGTTGGCAGACCGCAAGATCTGGGCGGCGGTGCAATTGCGCCGTGGTCCGAATGTGGTGGGTCCCTGGGGGCTTTTCCAGTCCTTCGCCGACCTTTTGAAATTCGTGTTCAAAGAACCGATCATTCCGGCTGGCGCCAATAAAGCCGTTTTCCTGCTGGCTCCGCTGGTGGCCGTGACGCTTGCTCTGGCGACCTGGGCGGTTATTCCGCTCAACCAGGGCTGGGTGATTGCCAATATCAATGTCGGTATTCTCTATGTGTTTGCTATTTCCTCGCTGGAAGTCTACGGCATCATCATGGGAGGCTGGGCGTCCAATTCGAAATACCCGTTCCTTGGTGCTTTGCGTTCTGCGGCTCAGATGGTTTCCTACGAAGTGTCGATCGGCTTCGTTATCGTCACGGTTCTGCTGTGTGCTGGATCTCTGAACCTCACCGACATCGTCAATTCCCAGAACCATGGTCTCGGCACGATGATGGGAATGCCGGCCTCGCTGCTGGACTGGCACTGGTTGTCGCTGTTTCCGATGTTTGTGATCTTCTTCATCTCGGCGCTGGCGGAAACCAATCGTCCTCCCTTCGACCTGCCTGAGGCTGAATCCGAACTGGTCGCCGGCTTCATGGTCGAATACGGCTCGACCCCTTATATGATGTTCATGCTGGGTGAGTATGCGGCCATCGTGCTGATGTGCGCGTTGACGACCATCCTGTTCTTGGGTGGCTGGCTGCCGCCGTTGGACATTGCCGTACTCAACTGGGTGCCGGGTATTATCTGGTTCATCCTCAAGGCGACGCTGGTGTTCTTCATGTTCGGCATCACCAAGGCGATCGTTCCGCGCTACCGTTATGACCAGTTGATGCGCCTGGGTTGGAAAGTGTTCCTGCCGCTGTCGCTGGCCATGGTGGTTATTGTTGCATTCGTGCTGAAGCTTGGGGGCTGGGCATGAGCCTTCACCCCGCAGATTTCGGCAGAATTGGAGTTTGAAGATGGCAAGTGTTTCCCAGGCTGTCCGCTCGCTGTTTCTGAAAGAGTTCGTCAACGCATTTTTCCTGTCGATGCGTTACTTTTTCAAGCAGAAGGCGACTGTGAACTATCCGTTTGAGAAAGGCCCTGTCAGCCCGCGCTTTCGCGGCGAGCATGCGTTGCGCCGCTATCCCAATGGCGAGGAACGTTGCATTGCCTGCAAATTATGCGAGGCGATCTGTCCGGCCCAGGCGATCACCATCGAAGCCGGCCCGCGCCGCAACGATGGCACGCGCCGCACGGTTCGTTACGATATTGACATGGTAAAATGCATCTACTGCGGCTTCTGCCAGGAAGCCTGCCCGGTCGATGCGATCGTCGAAGGTCCGAATTTCGAATTCTCGACGGAGTCACGCGAAGAACTCTATTTCGACAAAGCCAAGCTTTTGGCCAATGGAGATCGGTGGGAGCGGGAGATCGCGCGCAATCTTGCGCAGGATGCCCCTTACCGCTGAGATCGTCTTTTGAGGAAACCGGCGGCGGTTGGGCAAGATCTGCCTGTCCCGGTTTGAAATTGAAACGAAATGTATGGCTGGTCCCGCCCGGGCCACTGGCATTTCATGGGACACGGCCGCGCCGCGCTCCTGAGGAAGATGAAAAGGCACCATCATGGGTCTTCAGGCAATCTTTTTCTACCTTTTCGCCTTTGTCGCGGTTGCGTCGGCGTTCATGGTTATTTCGTCACGCAATCCGGTTCATTCGGTTTTGTTCCTCATCCTTACCTTCGTCAACGCGGCTGGTCTGTTCATGCTGACGGGCGCCGAGTTCCTGGCGATGATCCTGCTGGTGGTCTATGTCGGCGCGGTTGCAGTGCTCTTCCTGTTCGTGGTGATGATGCTGGACATCGACTTCACGGAGTTGAGGGCAGGGGCCTCGAAATATGGTCCCTTGGCGGCCTTGATCGGTGCCATCGTTGCGGCTGAACTGATCTTCGTCATCGGCGGCTCGGCGATTTCCCCTGCTGCCAAGCAGGCGATCACCATGCCGATCCCGGCACTGGCGGACCGTCAGAACACGGCGGCACTCGGTGATGTGCTCTATACCAATTATGTCTTCTTCTTCCAAATTGCCGGCCTTGTGCTGCTGGTGGCCATGATCGGCGCTATCGTGCTGACGCTGCGTCACCGCCAGCATATCAAGCGGCAGAATATTGCACACCAGGTTGCACGTGGACCGGCGACCGCCATCAAGGTGGTCAAGGTCAAGCCCGGCCAGGGCATCTGAGCTGAAGGCAAGGGATCTCAAGGAAACGAACAATGGAAATCGGACTTTCCCATTATCTCACCGTCAGCGCGATCCTGTTCATGCTGGGCGTCTTCGGTATCTTCCTCAACCGAAAGAACATCATCGTTATTCTGATGTCGGTGGAACTCATTCTTCTGGCGGTAAACGTCAACATGGTGGCCTTCTCGTCATTCCTCAATGATATCGTCGGCCAGGTTTTCGCGCTGTTCATCCTGACCGTCGCAGCTGCGGAAGCTGCGATCGGCCTTGCTATCCTCGTTGTCTTCTACCGCAACCGCGGATCGATCGCCGTTGAAGACGTCAACATGATGAAGGGCTGATACGGCTATGCTATTGTATAAGACAATCGTCTTTCTTCCGCTGCTTGGCGCGCTGATCGCCGGCCTGTTCGGTCGCCAGATCGGCGCCAAGGCGTCGGAATTCATCACCACCGGCTTCATGGTGCTGACTGCGGCCTTGTCCTGGTACGTGTTCATTTCGGTGGGTTTCGGTCATTCGGAATTGATCAAGGTCCCCGTGCTGCGCTGGATTCAGGTCGGCGGCATCGACGTGGAATGGGCGCTCAGGATCGACACGCTGACGGCAGTCATGCTGGTCGTGGTTAACAGCGTCTCGACGCTGGTGCATCTCTATTCCATCGGCTACATGCATCATGATCCGCATCGCCCGCGCTTCTTCAGCTATCTGTCGCTGTTTACCTTCGCAATGTTGATGCTGGTCACGTCAGACAATCTCCTGCAGATGTTCTTCGGCTGGGAAGGCGTCGGTCTGGCGTCCTATCTGCTGATCGGCTTCTGGTTCAAGAAACCGTCGGCAACGGCTGCGGCCATGAAGGCCTTCATCGTCAACCGCGTCGGCGACTTCGGCTTTATTCTCGGCATAGCCACGCTGTTCGTGCTGTTCGGGTCGATCAATTTCGAGACGATCTTCGCTTCGGCCCAGACATATCTGCCAGCCGAAGGCGCACCTGCCGGTGACGCTGTCATCAATCTGTTCGGTATGCATCTCGACAAAGGCCATGCGGTCACCGCGGCCTGCCTGCTGCTGTTCATGGGCGCCATGGGCAAGTCGGCGCAGTTCCTGCTGCATACCTGGCTGCCGGACGCGATGGAGGGGCCGACACCGGTTTCGGCTCTGATCCACGCGGCAACCATGGTCACCGCCGGTGTCTTCCTCGTTGCTCGCATGTCGCCGGTCTTTGAACTGTCGCCAGACGCCCTGACGGTCGTCACCATTGTCGGTGCGATCACAGCATTCTTCGCGGCTACTGTTGGTCTCGTGCAGAACGACATCAAGCGGGTAATTGCCTATTCGACCTGCTCGCAGCTCGGCTACATGTTCGTGGCACTCGGCGTCGGCGCCTATGGCGCGGCCATTTTCCACCTGTTCACGCACGCTTTCTTCAAGGCCCTGTTGTTCCTTGGTGCCGGTTCGGTCATTCATGCTGTGGATGGCGAACAGGACATGCGTCACATGGGGGGCTTACGCAAGCATATCCCCGTGACCTTCTGGGCGATGACCATCGGCAATCTGGCACTGACGGGTGTTGGTATTCCCGGAACGATGATCGGTACCGCAGGCTTCTTCTCCAAGGATGCGATTATCGAATCCTCCTTTGCTGCTGGCACAGGCGTTTCAACCTTTGCCTTCGTGCTTCTGGTCATTGCCGCCCTGTTCACCAGCTTTTATTCCTGGCGTCTGGCGTTCATGACCTTCTTCGGCAAACCGCGCGCCTCGCATGAGGTGATGCATCATGTGCATGAATCGCCTCAGGTCATGCTGGTGCCGCTTTACCTGTTGACGGCGGGTGCCTTGTTTGCTGGTTTCATCTTCCATGACTATTTCTTCGGCGAAGCCTATGCCGAGTTCTGGAAGGGCGCGCTGTTTACCGGTGCGCATAATGAAGTGCTCCAAGAGGTCCATCACGTTCCGACCTGGGTGAAGCTCAGCCCGTTTGTTGCTATGCTCGTCGGCTTGGTCACCGCCTGGTACATGTATATCAAGTCGCCGGAAACGCCGAAGAAGCTGGCACAAAGCCAGTGGCTTCTCTACCAATTCCTGCTCAACAAGTGGTATTTCGACGAGCTTTATGACTTCCTTTTCGTACGGTCCGCCAAGGCGCTTGGCCGGTTCCTGTGGAAGAAGGGCGATGTTGCCACGATCGATGCCTATGGCCCGAATGGCGTTGCTGCCGGGGTCGCAGGTCTGACGCAGCGGGTTGTCCGGCTGCAATCCGGCTATCTCTACCACTATGCGTTCGCAATGCTGCTCGGAATTGCAGCGCTTATTACTTGGATGATGCTCGGGAGTTCGATCTGATGACCGATTGGCCAATTCTTTCAACGGTCACCTTTCTGCCGCTGGTCGGGGTTGCCCTGCTGCTGCTGATGAATGGCGACACCCCATCCGGACGCCGGAACGTTCTCAATATTTCGCTGTTGACGACGGTTGCGACCTTTATTGTCTCTCTCTTCATCTGGATCGGCTTCGATAACGCCAATCCAGGCTTCCAGATGGTGGAAAATCATCCCTGGCTTGGTACAGGCATCGCTTATCACCTCGGCGTCGATGGCATTTCCATGCTGTTCGTGGTGTTGACGGCCTTCCTCATGCCGTTCTGCGTGCTCGCCAGCTGGACGTCGGTCCAGAAGCGGATCAAGGAATACATGATCGCCTTCCTCATCCTTGAAGTGATGATGATCGGCGTATTCGTGTCGCTCGATATCGTACTGTTCTACGTGTTCTTCGAAGCTGGCCTGATCCCGATGTTCATTATCATCGGTGTCTGGGGTGGCAAGGATCGCGTCTACGCCTCCTACAAGTTCTTCCTCTATACGCTGCTCGGCTCGGTGCTGATGATGCTGGCGATTATGGCAATGTACTGGGATGCCGGCACGACCGACATCGCAGCGCTTCTGGCTCATAAATTCTCGCCGCATTTGCAGACGGTGTTGTGGCTGGCGTTCTTCGCCTCGTTTGCGGTAAAGATGCCGATGTGGCCTGTTCACACATGGCTTCCCGATGCCCACGTCCAGGCGCCGACCGCTGGTTCGGTCATTCTGGCGGGGATCATGCTGAAGCTCGGTGGTTATGGGTTCATTCGCTTTTCGCTGGCAATGTTCCCGCTTGCCTCCGACTATTTTGCACCGGCGGTCTTTGCGCTTTCCGTTATCGCCATCATCTACACCTCGCTTGTGGCGCTGATGCAGGAGGATATGAAAAAGCTGATTGCCTATTCCTCCATTGCCCATATGGGCTATGTGACGATGGGTATCTTTGCTGCCAATACCCAAGGTCTTCAGGGTGCGGTTTTCCAGATGATCAGCCACGGTTTCGTGTCAGGCGCGTTGTTTCTCTGCGTCGGCGTGATCTATGATCGCATGCATACCCGCGAAATCGTCGCCTATGGCGGTCTCGCCAACAACATGCCGAAATACGCGCTGGCCTTCATGATCTTCACCATGGCCAATGTTGGCCTGCCTGGTACTTCGGGCTTTATCGGCGAATTCCTGACGCTGATCGGTGCGTTCCGGGCCAATAGCTGGGTAGCATTGTTTGCTGCCACCGGCGTGATCCTGTCGGCTGCCTATGCGCTCTGGCTCTATCGCCGGGTCGTTTTCGGAGCACTGGACAAGGAGAGCCTGAAAGCGCTTCTCGATCTGTCGTTCCGCGAAAAAGTCACGCTTTATCCGTTGATCGCGCTCACCATCCTGTTCGGTGTCTATCCGGCCCCGATCTTCGACGTGACGACGGCCTCGGTGGATGCGCTTTTGAATAACTACACCGCTGCTCTGCAGGCTGCGCAAAATGTTGCGCTCCTGGTGAACTGACGACAGGATCATTGGACATGAATGCTGAAACTCTCCTTGCAAGCCTGCATCTCGTCACGCCGGAGCTTCTGCTTGCGGTTGGCGCGCTGGTATTGCTGATGATCGGCGTGTTCACCAACAAGACCTCGTTGGTGACGGGCCTGGCGGTGGCGCTTCTGGCCGTCGCCTGCGCGTGGATCCTGTTGATGCCCGCCGACGGTGTCGCCTTCGGCGGTGCCTATATCTCCGACGGTTATGCCCGTTTCATGAAGGTCCTGGCCCTGATCGGTTCCATCACCACTATGGTGATGGCGGTCGGTCAGGCGCGAGCCAACGATCTCGACAAGTTCGAGTTTCCGGTCTTGCTGGTGCTGGCGACGCTGGGCATTCTGTTGATGATCTCGGCCAATAGCCTGATCTCTCTTTATATGTCGCTGGAACTCCAGTCTCTGGCGCTCTACGTCATCGCTGCCATGAACCGCGACAGCGCACGGTCTTCGGAAGCAGGCCTGAAATATTTCGTGCTCGGCGCTCTGTCGTCGGGCATGTTGCTCTACGGCATGTCTCTGGTCTATGGCTTTACCGGCAATGTCGAGTTCGACAAGATCGCCGCTGTCCTGGCCGCTGGTCACACCAATCTTGGACTTATTTTTGGTCTGGTCTTCGTGCTGGCCGGTCTTGCTTTCAAGATCTCCGCTGTGCCATTTCATATGTGGACACCAGATGTTTACGAAGGCGCGCCGACCCCTGTCACAGCCTTTCTTGCCGCAGCCCCAAAGGTTGGCGCCATGGCGATCCTGGTGCGCATTGTCATCGATGCCTTCCAGCCGATCACCGCTGAATGGCAGCAGATCGTCGTGTTTATTGCGATCGCCTCCATGGTTCTGGGTTCGGTTGCCGCCATCGGCCAGCGCAATATTAAGCGCCTGATGGCCTATTCCTCCATTGGTCATATGGGTTACGCTCTGGTCGGCCTGGCCGCTGGCTCCAAGCAGGGCATCGAGGGCGTTCTGCTCTATATGCTGATCTACCTGATCATGAACCTCGGTACCTTTGCCTGCATCATGGCGATGCGGACCAAGGAGGGTGAAGCTCTTGAAACAGTGGATGATCTGGCCGGCCTGTCGCAGACCCGTCCGTTCATGGCCTTTGTTCTGACGGCACTGATGTTCTCGCTGGCCGGTATTCCGCCGCTCGCTGGCTTCTTCGGGAAGTATTTCGTCTTCCTGGCTGCTATCGAGGCACATCTTTATGCCCTGGCGATCATCGGTGTTCTGGCCTCGGTTATCGGCGCCTACTACTACCTGCGCCTCGTCAAGGTCATGTGGTTCGATGATGCCAAGATTGAGTTTGCCGCGACGTCTGGCACGTTGCGGGTGGTCTTTGGCCTGTCCGGTCTGTTCGTCATTGCCTATGTGTTGATCGGCGGACCGATTGGCAGTGCGGCATCGGCAGCGGCAGCGACCCTGTTCCGTTGAGCGACTATTCCACCCATCGTCGGAAGGCGCTCGACGCCTTCCGACATATTGCGCTGGACGAGGTGGATTCCACCAACCAGCAATGCTTGATCAGAGCCCGTGACGGTGATCCGGGAGATCTCTGGATCACGGCCAACCGTCAGACAGGCGGTCGGGGGCGTCGTGGAAGGCCTTGGGCCTCGGAGCCCGGCAATCTCTACAGCTCTCTTTTATTGATCGATCCGGCGCCTTTGGCCGATTTGGCTTCGCTTCCCCTAGCCGTGGCCGTGGCTGTGCATGATGCGATTGGCGTCGTGTTGCCGTCGGGCGCACCGCCTTTGGAAATCAAATGGCCGAATGATGTGCTGATTGGTCGTGCCAAGACCTCCGGCATTCTGCTGGAAGCGGAGCGGACGCCGGAGGGTCGCAATGCCCTGGTTATCGGCATCGGCATCAATCTTCGTTTCAAACCCACTGAAACGCTATATCCCACCGCTTCGCTCGCCGAGCATGGCGCGACCGTTACGCCTGACGAGCTTTTCACGCATCTTTTCGCCGCCATGGCCGATGCACTGGCGCTCTGGGATCGGGGTCGCGGCGTCAAGGCCGTGATGCGGCGCTGGCGGCAAGTGGCTTGTGGGATCGGCGAGAAAATCACCGTCAATCTCCCGGATCGGTCGATTTCCGGTGTGTTTTCAGGAATCGATGATAAAGGGATATTATTGCTCGACCGGGGCTCGCTAGGCATCACGCCAGTTGCGGCGGGAGATGTGTTTTTCGAGCCGAATGGGCCAAGGAAAGAATGACAAAGACAGACGAACTGGTATTTCTGCCGCTGGGCGGCGTAGGTGAAATCGGCATGAACCTGGCGCTTTACGGCTTTGGCCCGCCGAAGAACCGGGAATGGATCATGGTGGATTGCGGTGTGACTTTCCCTGGTCCCGATCTGCCCGGCGTGGATCTGGTGCTACCGGACATCCGCTTCGTTCTCTCGCAGAAAAACAGACTGAAGGCGATCTTCATCACTCACGCGCATGAAGATCATTACGGCGGGCTGAACGATATTTGGCCGGGTCTGAATGTGCCTGTTTATGCCTCAGGTTTTACCGCTGGCATGCTGGAAGCCAAGCGCAATTATGAGGGAACCCGGGCTGAAATTCCGGTAACGCCCTTCAAGCCAGGCGACAAGGTCCATGTCGGCCCCTTCGTTGTTGAGGCTTCGGATGTCAACCATTCGATTCCCGAACCGATGTCGCTGATTATTCGCACACCGCTTGGCAATGTCATCCATACCGGAGACTGGAAGATTGACCATGCGCCGTCGCTTGGCCCGCTGACCGATGAGGCGCGGTTCCGCGCTCTTGGCGACGAGGGCGTTCTGGCGGTGATGTGCGATAGCACCAACGCGATGCGGGAGGGCGTTTCGCCCTCCGAGCAGGAAGTCTCGGAAGGACTGCGCAAGATCATTAAGACGGCGGAAGGGCGCGTGGCAATTACCACGTTTTCCTCCAATGTCGGACGTATCCGCTCGATCGCCAAAGCGGCCGAGGCTGCGGGGCGGGAAGTCCTGCTGTTGGGCAGTTCGCTGAAACGGGTCGTCGGTGTGGCGCGCGATGTCGGGCTGATGGAAGGCGTGCAGCCCTTTATCGCCGAGGACGAATATGGGTACATTCCCCGCGATAAGGTCGTGGTGATCCTGACAGGTAGCCAAGGTGAGTCGCGCGCGGCGCTTGCCAAGCTGTCGCGCGATGAAATGCGCAACGTGGCGCTGACCAAAGGCGACACAGTTGTTTTTTCGTCTCGCGCTATTCCCGGCAATGAAAAGCCGATCAACGATATCAAGAATGGTCTGATCGAGCAGGGCGTAACCATCGTTACCGATAGCGACGCGCTGGTGCATGTCTCCGGTCATCCACGTCGCAACGAGCTTTTGCAGATGTACCAATGGACGCGCCCGCAAATTCTTGTCCCTGTTCATGGCGAGGCGGCCCATCTCACGGCGCAGCAGAAACTTGCTCTGGAGGCGGGGATTGGGCAGGTGCCGAAAGTGCGAAATGGCGACATCCTGCGGCTGGCGCCTGGTCCTGCCGAAGTCATCGGTGAAGCGCCGTATGGCCGGGTCTTCAAGGACGGCAAACTGCTGGGCGATTTCGAGCAGATGGGCATTGGTGAGCGGCGTAAGCTGTCTTTTGCAGGCCATGTCTCTGTCAGTGTCCTTCTGGACGAACGCTTTGAGTTCCGCGACGATCCGGAAGTGGTTGCCCATGGCCTACCAGCGGAAGATCTGGAAGGCGATGACATGGAGGATATTCTCTATGACGCCGTGCTGAGCGCCGTCGAGAGCATTCCGCGCACCCGGCGCAAGGATCTTGGCGCCTTGCGTGAAAGTATCCGTCGTGCTGTGCGCTCTACGGCCAATGAGTGCTGGGGTAAGAAGCCGGTCGTTACGGTTTTTGTGACCAAGGTCTGATTGCCGGGGTCGCTGGCAAGGGATATTTCTTAATCTGGAATACGTCAGCTATAAGCAATGCATAGAGCGCCAGTCATCTTGTGATGATGGCGCTCTATGTGCGCAGACATGGGAGAAGCGTATGCTGGGTCGGGTCAATCATATCGCCATCGCCGTGCCAGATCTTAGCTCTGCGGTTGAGACTTATGCTGACACGCTTGGCGCGACGGTTTCCGAAGCTCAAGCCTTGCCGGAGCATGGTGTGACGGTGGTTTTTGTCGAACTCCCAAACACCAAGGTCGAACTGCTGGCGCCGCTGGGCGATCATTCCCCGATCAAAGCCTTTCTCGAGAAATCGCCCAATGGTGGCATGCACCATATTTGCTATGAGGTGGATGACATTTACGCTGCGCGGGACCGCCTGATCTCCAAAGGTGCCCGCGTTTTGGGAGATGGTGAGCCGAAAATCGGCGCGCATGGCAAGCCGGTGGTTTTTCTGCATCCCAAGGATTTTAATGGGACATTGATCGAACTCGAGCAACTTTAGCTCATGCTGGATCCTTATGGCGGTTCGGTTTCAATGAATTTTCGGAATACGGGCAATGACCTTTATTTCAAAATCGAAGCCAGCTAGCCAGGTGACCCCAACGGCCGTCCAGTTCGGATAGGGTGCGCTGTGAAAGATCTCCTGCTTGACTGGCATTATGATTGGAAACTGCTGTTCTGGATCTGTGTGAAACGTCGTTACATCGACGATATCCTCCAAGCCACATCCCGCAGCACTCAAGACGTCCTTGAAATTTTCGAAAGCCAGTTGGACTTGACGCTTGAAATCCGGCTCAGGTGTTCCATCGCCACGGCTCCCCCCTGACCTGAGACAAACAACAGTGTTTAGGCTCGGGTTTTCCTCAAAACCGGTTTCCACTTTTCGGCCTGATGCTGTAAATTGCACGCTTGTTACTGCGTTCGGGTGCATTTCGGGGAGGAAGAGTGATGTCCTGGGTTACCGGTGGAGCGATCTATTTCATTCTCTGGTGGGTTACGCTGTTTGCCGTTCTGCCCTTTGGAGTGCGGACTCAGGACGAAGAAAGTGCCATCGTTCCTGGCACCGTGGCCAGCGCCCCAGCAGGCTTCCGGTTCTGGCGGGTGATGGGCACCACGACGATTGTTGCCGCCGTCATCTTTTTTGGTTGGAATTTTGTGTCCGGCTATTTCGGTTTCAGTTTTTCCGATCTGCCGCACGTCATGCCCGATATTCGCTAAACAATGGGTGCGTCCTGTAAGTGGACACACCGTATGGGCAAAAAAAAACAAGGCCCGAAGACCTTGTTATTGAAATGTCGCGTGACCTTTCACCAATTAAGGGGCTGCGAATGACCGCGCCTAAGATCTGATCCTCCCAAGACTTTAACCGCGAAATCGGCAGAAATTTAAGCTTTCTGCCTGTTTTGTGAGCGTAAACTAGCTCAACAAGGCAGACTTGTCATCAACTTTTTGCATTTTTGTTACAGCTTTCTAAAAAAAGAAATTGAACTGGAAATTTTTGCTGATTTGTCAATATTTTGACATGGTTGAGCCGCGAGCGAATGCTCAGGCGTTAAGTGATTTGCTCCGGTTTTGGATCTGAATCTCAGTATTTTTGCCAGGTGTTCAGTCATGAGCCAGCCAAAACAAGCCGATCGTTAAGATGTCTCTGCGTGAGGCAGATTTGGCCGCAGGGCCTTGTTATCCTTCGCCGCCGTGAACAAAAGGATGGGGCGGGTTTTCTTCCGTGTGCGAAACGGTTAGAAGGCTTCAAGAAAAACCAGATATACGGCTGATTCCGCACGAAATGCGGCTCGCCTCACCAATGGAAGTCGGTATGCGTCTCTCCCGTTATTTTTTGCCCATCCTGAAGGAAAATCCCAAGGAAGCGGAAATCGTTTCTCACCGGCTTATGCTGCGCACCGGCATGATCCGTCAGCAGTCGCAGGGCATCTATTCCTGGCTGCCGCTGGGCAAACGCGTGCTGGACAAGGTCAATGCGATCATTCGTCAGGAGCAGAACCGGGCAGGGGCAGTGGAATTGCTGATGCCGACCCTGCAATCGGCGGAGCTTTGGCAGGAAAGCGGTCGCTACGACGACTATGGCAAGGAAATGCTGCGGATCAAGGATCGGCAGGACCGGCCCATGCTGTACGGTCCCACCAATGAGGAAATGATCACGGACATCTTCCGGTCCTATGTGAAATCCTACAAGAGCCTGCCGCTGAACCTCTATCACATACAATTGAAATTCCGTGATGAGATCAGGCCGCGCTTCGGCACGATGCGGTCGCGCGAATTTCTGATGAAAGACGCTTATTCCTTCGATTTGACGAAGGAAAGCGCCATTCACTCCTATAACAAGATGTTTGCCGCCTATCTTCGGACGTTTGACCGGCTTGGTCTGCGCGCCATTCCAATGCGCGCCGATACCGGCCCGATCGGTGGCAATCACAGCCATGAATTCATCATTCTCGCCGATACCGGTGAATCGGAAGTCTTTTGCCACAAGAGCTTCCTGGATCGCGCCATTCCGCCTGCCGATACCGATTTTGATGATGTTGCTGGCCTTCAGGCGATTTTTGACGACTGGACGTCGCACTATGCCGCCACCTCTGAAATGCATGATGAGGCGGCTTATGGTGCCATGCCGGATGACGCGAAAATTTCCGCTCGTGGTATCGAGGTCGGTCATATCTTCTATTTCGGCACCAAATATTCCGAACCGATGGGCGCCAAGGTGCAGGGACCTGATGGTAAGGAACATCTTGTCCACATGGGATCCTATGGTATTGGGCCGACCCGCCTTGTTCCGGCCATTATCGAAGCTTCCCATGATGAAAATGGCATTATCTGGCCGGCTTCCGTCGCGCCTTTCGATGCCATCATCATCAACATGAAGGCTGGGGATGCCGGTTGCGATGGCGCTTGCGACACCGTGTACGGGGCGCTGACCAAGGCCGGCAAGGATGTTCTTCTCGACGATACCGATGATCGCGCCGGTGCGAAATTCGCGCTGGCGGATCTGATCGGCGTTCCCTACCAGGTGATCGTCGGTCCGAGGTCGGTCGCCAATGGCGAAGTCGAGCTGAAGAACCGTAAAACCGGCGAGCGTGAAACCATGACCATCGAGGCCGCCATCAACCGTCTTGCCGGTTGAGCGACGCCAGGAGGCAAGATTGAGCAGTGAAACCGGAAGCTCTGCGGCAGGCGATCCCGCAGTGCCGTCATCCGCAAAGCCGTTTTCCGCATTCGAGCGCATGGTGGCTTGGCGCTACCTGCGTGCTCGGCGTAAAGAGGCGGTGATTTCGGTCATTGCCGGCTTTTCCTTTGTCGGCATCATGCTGGGGGTTGCGACCCTGATTATCGTCATGGCTGTCATGAATGGTTTTCGAACCGAGTTGATTTCTCGTATCCTCGGCATAAACGGGCACATGATCGTTCAGCCGGTCGACAGTCCCTTCACCGACTTTGCCGATCTTGCCAAGAAATTCTCCGCCGTGCCCGGTGTTACCATGGCGCTGCCGCTGGTCGAGGGCCAGACACTGGCCTCTGGCAAGGGTGGGGCTGGGACGGGCGCTCTGGTGCGTGGCATCCGCCCCGACGACCTGTTGAAGCTCAAGGAAGTGGCTGCGAATATCAAGACCGGCGACATGGTTGGCTTCACATCCGGCCAAGGCGTGCTGATCGGTTCGCGCATGGCCAACGATCTCGGTTTGCAGGCGGGCGATTCCATTACTCTGGTCTCGCCAGAGGGGGACGTGACCCCGATGGGCGTCAACCCGCGGGTCAAATCCTACAAGATTTCCGGTACTTTCGAGATCGGCATGTCGGAATATGATTCCTCGATCATTTACATGCCGCTTGAAGAATCGCAGCTCTATTTCAACGCGGAAGGCGTGGTGCAATCCATCGAATTGTTCGTCACCAATCCTGACGACATCGACGATCTGCGCCCCAAAGTCGAGGCGGCAGCGGGCCGTCAGGTATTCATCAGCGATTGGCGCCAGCGTAACCAGACCTTCTTCTCCGCCTTGCAGGTGGAGCGTAATGTGATGTTCATGATCCTGACATTGATCGTCATCGTCGCGGCCTTGAACATCATTTCCGGCCTGATCATGCTGGTGAAGGATAAGAGCAGCGATATCGCCATTCTGAAGACCATGGGCGCCAGTTCAAGCTCGATCCTTCGGATCTTCTTCATGACGGGTGCGGCCATCGGCATCGCCGGCACGTTCGCTGGCGTTGGACTGGGCGTGCTGGTCTGTCTGAACATCGAATCGATCCGGAATTTCTTCTCCTGGGTCTCCGGTACGGTGTTGTTTGATCCGCAACTCTACTTCCTCAGCAAATTGCCGGCGGATATGAGCTTCGGTGAAACGGTTTCGGTGATTATTATGTCGCTCACCCTATCCTTTATCGCCACCATCTTTCCGGCATGGCGGGCGGCCCGGCTCGATCCCGTGCAAGCCCTGCGTTACGAATAAGGAACAGCGGATCCATGGCGAACAACCCTGTTCTCGAAATTTCGGAGGTCTCGCGCACCTATGGGGAGGGCGAAACCAAGCTTTCCATTCTGAAAGGCGCCGGACTAAAATTATACGAAGGCGAAACAGTCGCTCTCGTTGCTCCGTCGGGCACGGGCAAGTCCACCCTGCTGCATATTGCTGGTCTGCTGGAACATCCGACGGATGGCGACGTGCTGATTGGCGGCACCCGTTGCAATGAATTGTCAGAGGAAGGCCGCACGGCCATGCGCCGCAGCAGCATTGGTTTCGTCTATCAGTTCCATCACCTGTTGCCGGAGTTTTCGGCGCTCGAAAACATCATGATGCCGCAGATGATTGCGGGCCTGAGCATTCCGGAAGCTAGCAAGCGTGCCAAGGCTTTGCTTGATTACATGCGCATCGGCCATCGCGGTGATCACCGTCCCGCCGAGCTTTCTGGCGGCGAACAGCAGCGCGTGGCCATTGCCCGTGCTGTCGCCAATGCGCCGCTGTTGCTGTTGGCGGACGAGCCGACCGGCAATCTCGATCCGGAAACCGCAGCTTATGTGTTTTCCGCGTTGGAAGCGCTGGTGCGCCAGTCCGGTCTTGCGGCGTTGATCGCGACCCATAATCACGAACTAGCCCGGCGGATGGACCGCTGCGTCACTCTCCAGGACGGCAGAATCGTCGATTTCGATTTGTAATCGCCCACGGATTTGGAAAGAGCCTTTACATCAACGAAATCAAAACCCGTCGATCATCTGATCGGCGGGTTTTTCGTATGGCGCTTAGAGTTTGTCAGAGAAAAATGCAAACAGGTTTTGCTAGACAAACTCCGGGAAAAAATATCTGTTGACGAACAAACAAAAGGAGAACAAAATGGATACATAACCAGACAGGAGTGAGCTATGAGTGACATTCTGCATGACATCGCCGCATTCGCATCGCTGGCTGTTTTTATCGCCAGCTTGTCTGTTCTGGCGATGGCTTTTTGAAATGCCGGGCATCGTCTTGGCGCGGCCCGACCTGAATGGGTCTGCCAAAGGCGCCTGTCGCTTTAAGGGGATAGGTCGCGGTTAGGCTGCATGTCTTCTGGACATGGCGGACTAAACCTAGGACAATAACCCTCATACAGCGCTGTGCGTTTTGTTAAATGCACATTGGACGCGGTAACACTCTACATCTGCTGCATTCCTTTTTCCGTGGGCTGATTCCAGTTTAAGGAGAAAGTTTTATGGCGGCGATTTTCAGTGCACAGCGGCGACAAGCAGGCAGGATGGATGCAATGAGTGATATGGGCGCAAGCGGACAAGCTGTAGTGAATGCGGGTCCAGGTTTCGTCCATTTAAGAGTGCATTCGGCTTATTCCCTGCTGGAAGGTGCGCTGCCGCTGAAGAAGATCTTGAGCAAGGTTGCCTCTGATCAGCAACCGGCCATTGCCATTACCGATACCAATAACCTGTTCATAGCGCTCGAGTTTTCCCAGAAGGCGCTCGGCGACGGCTTGCAGCCGATCATTGGCTGCCAATTGTCCATCGACATGGAAGACGCCAATGAGGAAAAGCGGGGCAATAGCTCTCTTGCCAAATATCCGGCCATTGTGCTTCTCGCCGCCGATCCGGCGGGTTATGAGCGGCTGGTAGACTTGGTCAGCCGTGCCTATCTGCAGGGCGATAATACTCAGTCTGTGCATATCACAGCCTCCTGGTTGGAAGAGATCGGCACGGATGGCCTGATCGCCCTGACGGGTGCAACAGGCGGCCCGGTCGATCTGTCGGTGAAGGACGGCCATCACGCCCAGGCGCTGTCGCGGCTTCAGACGCTCAAATCCCTGTTCGGGGATCGGCTTTATATCGAATTGCAGCGCCACCAAGGTTATGACCGTGTGCATGAAAGCCGGATGATCGCGCTCGCTTATGATCATGATATTCCATTGGTTGCCACCAATGAGGCCTTCTTTCCGAGCCGTGACGATTATGATGCCCATGATGCACTGATGGCGGTTGCCCATAATGCGATCGTCTCCGACGACCGGCGGTTTCGCCTGACCCCGGATCATTATTTGAAAAGCCGCAAGGAAATGCAGACCTTGTTTAGGGACCTGCCGGAAGCGCTTGAAAACACGGTGGAGATTGCCAGCCGCTGTTCTTTCGTTCTCGACACCCGCAACCCTATACTGCCGCGCTTTACCGGCGGTAGCGACGATCCGGAAGAGGCCGAGCGCGCCGAGGCTGGGGAGTTGCGCCGCCAGGCTATCGAGGGATTGGATGACCGGTTGGCCAAGCTTGGCATGGCACCAGGCTATGATGAGAAGGAATATCGAGATCGGTTGGATTTTGAGCTCGGCGTCATCGAGCGGATGAAGTTTCCCGGCTACTTCCTGATCGTTGCCGACTTCATCAAATGGGCCAAGAGCCAGGATATTCCTGTTGGCCCTGGCCGTGGTTCCGGTGCGGGTTCGCTGGTCGCCTATGCCTTGACCATTACCGATGTCGATCCGCTGCGGTTCTCCTTGCTGTTCGAACGTTTCCTCAATCCTGAGCGCGTCTCGATGCCCGACTTCGACATCGACTTCTGCCAGGATCGCCGTGAAGAGGTGATCCGTTATGTGCAGCGTAAATACGGACGCGAGCAGGTGGCGCAGATCATCACCTTCGGGTCGCTCCAGGCCCGTGCAGCCTTGCGTGACGTTGGCCGTGTGCTGGAAATGCCCTATGGGCAGGTTGACAGGATCTGTAAGCTGGTGCCGAACAATCCGGCCAATCCGACCCCCTTGTCCAAGGCCATCGAAGAAGAGCCGAAGTTTCAGGAGGAGGCGGAGAAGGAGCCTGTCGTTGCTCGTCTGCTGGATATCGCCCAGAAGATCGAGGGGCTTTATCGCCACGCCTCCACCCATGCCGCTGGTATTGTCATCGGTGACCGCCCGCTGTCCAAGCTGGTACCGATGTATCGCGATCCGCGCTCGGATATGCCGGTCACCCAGTTCAACATGAAGTGGGTGGAGCAGGCTGGGCTGGTCAAGTTCGACTTTCTCGGATTGAAGACGCTGACCGTGTTGAAAACCGCCGTGGATTTCTGCCGGTTGCGCGATATCGAGATCGATCTGGCAACCATTCCGCTGAACGACGAAAAAACCTATCAAATGCTGTCGCGCGGCGAGACTGTCGGTGTGTTTCAGGTGGAAAGTGCCGGCATGCGCAAGGCACTGATCGGTATGCGGCCCGACTGTATCGAGGATATTATCGCGCTGGTGGCGCTCTATCGTCCGGGGCCGATGGAGAATATTCCGGTCTACAATGCCCGTAAGCATGGCGAGGAGGAGATCGAATCGATCCATCCGACCATCGATTACCTGCTGAAGGAAACCCAGGGGGTTATCGTCTATCAGGAACAGGTCATGCAGGTGGCCCAGGTTCTGTCGGGCTATTCGCTCGGTGAAGCGGATCTTCTGCGCCGCGCCATGGGTAAGAAGATCAAGGAGGAAATGGACAAGCAGCGCGCCCGTTTTGTCGATGGCGCGGTGAAGAATGGTGTCTCAAAGCCCCAGGCCGACAACATTTTCGACCTGCTGGCGAAGTTTGCCAATTACGGCTTCAACAAATCCCACGCCGCAGCCTACGCGATTGTCTCCTACCAGACCGCCTATATGAAGGCCCACTATCCGGTGGAGTTTCTGGCAGCGTCGATGACACTCGATATGGCCAATACCGAAAAACTGGTGGATTTCCGCCAGGATGCCGGGCGTCTCGGTATTGAGGTCGTGCCACCGTCGGTTCAGACATCTTTCCGGCACTTCCAGACGGGGCCGAACAGGATTTACTATTCGCTGGCTGCCTTGAAGGGCGTCGGCGATGCAGCCGTCGAGCATATCGTAACGGTCCGCGCCGAGACGCCATTTGCCGATCTCGAGGATTTTTGTCTACGGATCGACCCGAAGCAGATCAATCGCCGGGTGTTTGAAAGCCTGATTTTTGCCGGTGCCTTCGATTGTTTTGGCCGCGACCGTCCCGAACTATTGGCTGGCATGGACCGGATTATCGGTTATGCGCAACGCGCCCAGGAAAATGCCGTCAGCGGCCAGTCGGACATGTTCGGCTCTGGTGGTGCCACCGGGCCGGAGCGGATTTCTTTTCCGACCTATACGCCCTGGTTGCCATCCGAAAAGCTGATGCGGGAGTTTCAGGTTCTGGGTTTCTATCTCTCGGCCCATCCGCTCGACACCTATAAACCGCTGCTGGAAAAGATGCGCGTGCAGAATTTCGCTGACTTTTCCGGGGCTGTGCGCCAGGGCGCGACGGCGGGTCGGCTGGCTGGCACGGTGATCTCAAAGCAGGAGCGCAAGACGCGAACCGGCAACAAAATGGGCATCGTGACCTTCTCGGATGCCACTGGCCAGTTCGAGGCTGTGCTGTTTTCGGAAGGCTTGAACCAGTATCGCGACCTGCTCGAATCGGGCAAGTCGCTGGTGATCACGGTTGCTGCGGAGGAGCGTCCTGAAGGGATAGGCCTTCGCATTCAGACGGCGCAGTCTCTGGAAGAAAAATCCTTGCAGATGCAAAAGACGTTGCGTGTATACCTGCGCGATTCCAGTCCCCTACGTGCGCTCGCCGCCCATCTCAATACCAAGGGCGATGGACTGGTTTCCTTCGTGGTGATCAAGGAGGATGGCCGCCGCGAAATCGAGGTCGAACTCAATCAACGTTTCCGAATCACCCCGGAAATTGCCGCAGCCATGCGGTCCGCGCCGGGTGTGGTGGATGTTGAATTGGTATAGGCACTTTTTGTGGTGTCGCTTTCGCAAAACTGCTGCACGGGCTCAGGCCATATGGATTATTTCGGTCTTGCCGTTATCCCGGCAGGTAGGTGATGAAGTCTGTGCCATCAACCGTATCCGGGCTTAGTCCGTGGTCGGTAATCGTCATCACGGTTCCTGTCGTCATGGTCGTTTCAATGCGCTCGCGGATGTCGTCCGGGATGTGAATCCGATTGAAAACCGTATCCAACCCATTGAGGACGTTTGGCTGCACCTTGCCAATGGTGACAATCGACGAATTTGAGACCGTGGAAGCTGGCTCAAGGCTGGTCACCTGCCAATGAGCCTTCCTACCGGCACTCTCCAGGTTCGCTGCGAAAAAATGCGTACCGAGTGGTTTTTCCGGCTGGTCGATGACAATAGGCGCATCGAAGACCGGCTTGAATGCCTGGCGTGCATAGATTTGGCCAACGGGTGGCATCGGCTTGCCAGCCGTTTGATAGAGAGCGCTCAGGAACGTCGGCGTAATGAGCGGACCCTTCAGGGGCAGACCTTTCCATCGTTTGAAGCCCTGGATGGCCGTGCGGGTCAGGGGGCCTGCATGACCGTCATGGCCGCCCGTCTCAAACCCCATGTCCTGCAACAGAAGTTGGGCGTCATGGATGGTTTCGGTTTCACCGCGAAACGTGATCAACAGGCTCAAAGGTGGTTGTCCGGTCATTGTGGCCTGGGGTTTGGGGCGGGGCAGATCGGCCATTGCCACTTCCACCGGTTCTGTGCTGCTGGTGCCAGCCGTACCGCGCAGTCGGGCGTCGGACAGGATTTGCGGGCCTTGCTGTTGTTGCGTCGGGGTGAACAGGAACGGGTGTTGAATGGGAGCCGGTGCGACCGGAGCATCGCTGATCAGCACATGAGCACCCAGCCGGGTCATGCCGTAGAGCTCACGCGCAAATTGGCCGGGCAGACGCACGCAGCCATGCGAGGCTGGCCGGTTTGGCACGCTGTTCGATTCATGCAAGGCAACGCCAGACCAGGTGATTCGTTGCATCCAGGGCATGGGCGCATTCGAATAAAGGTTGGATTCGTGATATTTCGTCTTTTGGATGATCGAGAAGATTCCGGAGGGCGTCGTATGACCTTCCTTACCAGTAGAAACCTTCGAAGTGGCGATGATCCGGTCTCCATCATAGACCGTGAGAGATTGCGTCTGTTTCGACACGATGATTTGCAATCCGCTGCCGTCTTTGGCGGAGGCCTGCGAAAGGCCTGCGCTCAACGCGAGCAGGGAAGCGGACAGGAACATCGAACGAAACATGGTGCGGACCATCATGGTGCCCTCATTATGTAAACCGGGAAAACTGGGCCTTCAAAAGGTCGCCTGATCCTATGAGCAACGATGTGCCGAGAAATCAGTTGATAAACGCCTATACCGCCGTGCGTTTTATAAAATGCACAAAGGATGCAGCCGCGTGCAGGCTGAATCCTAAAATAAACGTCGATCTTTAACGATTGCTTACCCGGCATGGCCGCTCACACAAAGTTGACGGGCAATGCTTTGACAACGGCGCTTTGATAGTGGCTATTTTTTATTGCTGTCGAAGGTGAAGCCGGTTTCGACCATGCCCTTGCCGAATTTTATCCGCAATTGGTCCATGGCGGCTTCCGCCTTGGCGCGGCGGGCGGCATCCGGATCGACCAGATCCGGGGGGTCGGCCAGGCTTGGGTCGGCAAAATCGCTGATGCCGATACCGATTAGCCGAAATTTCGTGCCATCGGCTTCCTTTTCCAACATTTGCAGGCCCGTGCGAAAGATCCGGTCGGCAAGTTGAGTGGGATCGTCCAAGCGCCGGTTGCGGGTGCGTAATTTGAAATCGGCGCTCTTCAGCTTCAAGATAACGGTGTGTCCAGCCAGTTCCTGCTTTTTCAAGCGCCAGGCGACTTTCTCCGAGAGCTTGCGCAGATGGGGGACAAGGTCTTCCCGGCGGGAAATATCGTCAAAGAACGTGGTTTCGGCGGAGACGCTTTTGGCCGGGTCATTGGTATGGACGTCCCGGTCGTCTATGCCTTTCGATAGCCGTGCCAGTCGTTGGCCCATGCTGCCATAGCGGCGGATCAGGTCGCTTTCCTCCATGGTTTGCAATTGTCCGATGGTGCGGATGCCGTCTTTTTCCAAGGTGCTGGCGAAGGCCTTGCCGACGCCCCAGATCGTGGTGACAGGGCGGGGCGCCAGAAAGTCCAGCGCTTCGGCCTCGCCGACGACCGAAAATCCCCGGGGTTTTTGCAGGTCGGACGCCACTTTCGCCAGAAATTTACAATAGGATAGACCAACAGAAACGGTGATGCCGATCTCGCTTTCAATACGCCGCGCAAGCCGTGCCAGCACAAGCGCGGGTGGCGCGTGATGCAGGGTTTCTGTGCCTTTCAACTCCAGAAAGGCCTCATCAATGGACAGGGGTTGCACCAGAGGGGTCAGTTCCTCCATCATTGCCCGGACCTGCCGCCCGACGCGGGAATATTTTTCCATATTCGGCGGAATGACCACGGCGTCAGGGCAAGCTTCCAGCGCCTTGAACATCGGCATGGCCGAGCGCACACCGTGGATGCGGGCCACGTAACAGGCGGTGGAAACCACACCGCGCTTACCACCGCCAATGATCAATGGCTTGTCGATCAGGTCTGGATTGTCGCGCTTTTCAACCGAGGCATAAAAGGCGTCGCAATCGATATGGGCCAATGTCAGCTTAAACAGTTCCGGGTGATAGACAAGGCGAGGGCTGCCGCAAGCCGTGCATCTCCGCTTGCCTTCCGCCTGTAGGGAAAGGCAATCACGACAAAAGCCGGAATGGAGGGGCGGCGCATCAGACATGGGCGAGAACATAAGTTGAACATCGCCACCATAAGCCGGGTTTTCAGTGCCTGCAAGGGGAACCCTTGCTAATCCCCATGACCTGAAAAAGTAAAAGACGGAAGTGGATCAGACCCGCGCCTGGAAATGGCGGAGAACTCGCTCGCTGGCATCGTGCCAATCGTCGGCACGCAATACATGGGGACCGGGCGGCGGCGCGTGGCGATGAATTTCTGATTGCGGCCCGATCTGCACCAGTAGACAATCCGGTGCATGCTCTCCCACGGAATGGAGATTGTGGGCCATGTCGTCCATGAAGGCGAAGGGCAGGGGCCGGTCGCCATGCAGGGCTTTCACGACGGGTCCCTTTGGGCTTTCCGTGGCCAGGAGTGGGAAATCCAGCCCCAGCCGATCCAGCAGACGGCGCCGCTGGGCGGTAAAGGCGGGGGGCATGGCGGTCAGAAACACAATATCGGCAATCTTGCCGATGCGTTGCAGCACGGCCACGGCATCGCCAAACGGCGTCTGCCATTCCTCCTGCTTTTCGAAAAACGTCAGCAGGAGATCCGTGACGATCTGATCTTCCAGCGCAAGCTGGTTCTTGGCCGAAACGATATTGCCATGCAGTCGAAAGGATTTCGGCAAGAGACGATGGCCCAGGCTGTCGAGATAGGCCTCGAAGGGCACCAGGAATTCCAGCACGACGTCATCGACGTCGCTGATCAGCAATGGCCGGTCCGCCAATTGAACGTGGTTGAAGTCAACAATCTCGCCCATCAGATTTCACCGGAATCAAGTGCAGGCCGAACATACACGTGATAGGCTGCAATAACATCTTCCGGTCGGGTCTGTGTGGCGGAGCAGAATTCCAGCAAGGTTGGTTCATGCTGCATGAGAAATTCCAGAAGTCCGGCCAGAAATTCCGGGTCATTGATGGCCAGGCGCAATTGCTGAGGCTCCAGGCCGGTCAGGGACAGAAAGCGTCCCAGCATGTCCGGCTCACTCGCCAGCCAACCGAGCACGGCAATCGCCGTTTGTTCGGCATGCTCTGCTGAAACCGTCTTGATCGTCACTTTGTCTCGCACAGTCTATGCCCATTTCAGTTTGTTTCGTCCGGCAGTTCGTTCTATCCGGCCAACTCGCTTAAACCGGTTGTTATTTTCAGTTTATCACGGTTAAATTGTCTTGACTGACTTGTGTCGCAATGTGCCGGGGAATTACCTATTTCTCAACCAAATCGCGCTAAATTCTATTTCACAAAAGAATGAATCTTTATGTCTGTTACGCCTGTCATCCACCATGGAGGGCGGGAAAGCAAGGATTGAAAATGCCGAAAAAGGTGATGATCGTTGAAGATAACGAGCTGAACATGAAACTGTTTCGTGATCTGATCGAAGCGTCGGGCTATGCGACCATCCAGACCCGTAACGGCATGGAAGCGCTGGAATTGGCCCGCAAACATCATCCCGATCTGATCCTGATGGATATACAGCTACCGGAAGTTTCCGGCCTGGAAGTGACCAAATGGCTGAAGCAGGATAGCGAGTTGCACGTCATTCCCGTGATTGCGGTGACTGCCTTTGCCATGAAGGGCGATGAGGAGCGTATTCGCCAGGGTGGGTGCGAGGCCTATGTGTCGAAGCCGATTTCCGTGCCAAAATTCCTGGAAACGATCAAGACCTATCTGGGAGACGCCTGAGGCGCAGGCAGCGCGGGGTTCTCAAACCCATAGGCGATCGCCGTGAGATCGGGTCAAATGCCTGACGGACCGCGGCGCTCTGGAAGTTATGAATTCTATCTGAAGCGCCAATCTGTCGGGTTGGCGCAATGTCCATGCAGAGCCGGTAGCGCGTGTGCGCCAGGCATGCTTCAAGGGGTGATGGCTGATGACAGCCCGTATTCTGGTTGTTGATGATGTTCCTGCCAATGTGAAGCTTTTGGAAGCGCGGCTGCTGGCGGAATATTTCGAGGTATTGACGGCGGAAGACGGGCTGAAGGCGCTGGATATCTGCGATCGCACCCAGGTGGACGTCGTCCTTCTTGATGTGATGATGCCGGGCATTGACGGCTTTGAAGTGTGCGAGCGGCTGAAATCCAGCCCGCGCACGGCCCATATTCCCGTGGTGATGGTCACAGCACTGGACCAGCCATCGGACCGGGTGAGGGGATTGAAGGCTGGCGCTGACGATTTTCTGACCAAGCCGGTCAACGATCTGCAACTGATCTCCCGGGTTAAAAGTCTGGTGCGTCTGAAAACCCTCTCCGATGAATTGCGCATCCGCGCCGAGACGGCGCAGAAAATGGGCATAGACAGCAACATTCATCTCGGCGACGGACGTATGGACGAGGTTGGCCAGGTCTTACTGGTCGATAGCCGCGCCAGTTCGCAGGAGCGCATCATCAAGGCGTTGAAGCCTGTGGCTGATGTTGTTGCGATGTCCGACGCCCAGGCCGCGCTGTTTGAAGCGGCGGAAAGCAATTTCGACCTGGTTATCGTCAATGGTACGCTGGAGGATTACGATCCGCTGCGCCTGTGTTCGCAGCTGCGGTCGCTGGACCGCACCCGCTTCATTCCGATTTTGCTGATTGCCGACCAAGGCGAGGAATACTTGATCGTGCGGGCGTTGGATCTGGGTGTCAACGATTACATTGTCCGACCGGTCGACACCAATGAGTTGCTGGCGCGCACGCTGACCCAGTTACGCCGTAAGCGGTATAATGACAGGTTGCGCAGCAGTGTGCAGCAAACCATTGAACTGGCGGTGACCGATGATCTTACCGGGCTTCACAATCGGCGCTATCTCGATACCCACATTAAAGTATTGTTCGAGCGGTCCAGCCTTCGCAAGAAGCCGCTTTCGGTATGTCTCGTAGATATCGATCGGTTCAAGCTGGTTAATGACACCTATGGCCATGAGGCAGGCGATGACGTGCTGCGGGAGTTTGCTGCTCGTATTCGCGCCACAGTGCGCGGCGCCGATCTTGCCTGCCGCTATGGAGGTGAGGAATTCGTCGTCGTGATGCCGGATACGTCGCAAGAGATGGCTGGTACGGTGGCCGAGCGCCTGCGCGAGATGGTAGAGAAAACGCCATTTCGGTTGCAATCTGGTGGCGAACTGAATGTTACGGCATCGCTTGGCATCGCTACTTCGGGAGATGAGGTCGCAAGTCCAGAACAATTGTTAAGACAGGCTGACCGCGCGCTCTATCAAGCCAAAACCGAAGGCCGTAACAGGGTCGTGTCGGCGGCGGCCTAAAGTAATTTTAGCACAGGTGCGCCTTTGTGTTTGGGGTCACGTTGAGCCCGCTCTCCCGCGTCTTCAAAAATTCATCTGCCGTGATTTTCCGTTACATTCATGCGCGTGTTCAATGATCCGGCTTGGCAAAAATTTGCTCCTCACATGGAAAGCCGTGTTTGCCCGGACTTTTCCGGGAGTTGTACGTGTGCTCGATATATGTCTATTTTCTTTTATAAAAAATAAAAATATACCATAAATAAATAAGGGTATAGTTTTATTTTTTTACTCTGTTCTGGTTGGAAATGGAGAAACAATAGAAAATTATGTTTTTCGAATTGTTGATAACGACAATTTTTCGTCAATTCCGAGAGTTTTTCACAGAAAATACTTGCCTCTTCAGAGTGTTAATTCTATTTGTTTTTACGAAGCGGAAATGAGCAGAATTTAACCATCTCGACATCGAAAAGATGAAACGGTTAAGAAAATGTTGATTTTTTATTTCATATGCGCATAGTTGGGACAACTACGATGCATCCATAGCAAGCTGTGCTTTAACGTGTGCTGTGGTTCTTAATAAATGCCGTTTTTATAAGCTGCTTAGAGATATCCATCGATCCTTGTGGATCTGAGGAATTACGCAGTAAAAATTGACGAATAACAGGTTTAACCAATACCCCATGGTGCTCAGGTCCGCCGCATCTCCTGGGTCGTGGGGTTGGTCGGCAGGTGTGCGATTATCAAGCGGTTCCTCGTGCCGTTATTGCATGCCCGCCGACCCCCATTCCAACGCCGCTTCCGTGTCCGGAGGCGGCGTTTTGCGTTTCGCGGTCAGGACGGTTTCCGATGCATTCTATCCAGCGCCCCTCTCTATGCGTGGGGTCACTGTCCTCGCGCCGACAGCGTCCTTGCGCCTATTGCCACAGGCAGGATCGAGCTCGGTTTTTAGAGTCGGTCTGCGTGACGTGCTGGCCCATCCTCAAAATGGCATAAAAAAAGCGCGCCGGATGGAGCGCGCTTTTCAATCTTCTCACGAAGAACCAGGATCACTTGATCTTGGTTTCCTTGAACTCGACATGCTTGCGAGCGATCGGGTCGTATTTGGTCTTCGTCATCTTGTCCGTCATCGTACGGCTGTTCTTGGTGGTGACGTAGAAGAAACCCGTATCGGCTGTCGACAGCAGCTTGATCTTGATGGTTGTAGCCTTGGCCATGGTCGTCCTGCCTTACATGAATAACACAAAGCCGTGACGACCTTCAGGGCCCACGGCAAATCTGGGCGAAAACTACAAATCGCCACCGAAAAGTCAACCCCGCGCACCCTTGAAAAACAATCGTGCGACGGAAAGAACCACATATAACGCAAAGAAGCCGGCAATCGACCAGGCAAAACCGGCATTTCCGCCCATGTCAATCGCTGCACCCACGACTTGTGGTCCGGCCACCGTGCCAACGGCGTAGCAAAAAACGAAGGCGGCATTGGCGGCGGCAAGGTCTGAGCCTGTGAGTCGGGAGCCGAGATGACTAAGACCGATAGTGTACAGGCCGGAGACGCAGCCGCCCCAGAATAGCAGGATGACGGCCATCGCCATCCAGCTATGGGAAATCAGCGGCAGCAGCAAAGATCCGATCAGGCCGACCGTCGCCAGGGCGCCGAGCAGCAACCGGCGATCCCTAAGCTTGTCGGAGAGCATGCCAAGCGGGATCTGGAACACCATGTTGCCAACCCCCATCACAGTGAGCAGCAAGGCTGACTGGGCCTCTGTGAAGCCGATACGGGTGGCATAGACGGGCATCAGTGACAGTCCACCGACTTCCACCGCGCCGAACACGAAGACGGCTGCTGTGGCGGTTGGCACCAGGAAGATATAGCGGAAGAAATGCATCTCTGGCTTTTCATCCAGCGCCGGGCTTTCGTTGCGGGCAACGAAGATCGGCACCGCTGCCATCAGGATGGCAACCGCACCGATGGCAAAGGGCAATACGCCTTCACTGCCGACAATCGAAAACAGCAAGGGGCCTGCGGCAAAACCGACCGATAAGACCGTGGCATAAATGCCGAGCACCAGCCCGCGCCGCGACGGTGGGGCGGCGGCATTGATCCAGAATTCCGACAGGATGAACAATGTCGTCGTGGCGCCATGAAACACCAGTCGCAGGGGAAACCACATCCAGAAGGCTTCGGCGTAATAGAAGCCGAGCGAACTGAGCGCTGCCAGCAGCACCGCCCAGATCATGGTCTGTGCCACCCCGAAACGATGCGCGAGCCTGGTGGTGATTGGCGCGGCAATCATCGCCGCAACGCCTGCCATGGCTGAATTCAGCCCGATCAGGGTGGAGGGAATACCGCGTTTTTCCAGAATGATACTGAGCAGCGGCAATCCAAGCCCGATGGCAATGCCCACAGCGGAAATCGATGAGACTGCGGCAATCAGCGATGGCCAGTGGATCTCTTCACGATGTCCGGTAACAGGGTCTCTGGTGTCAGACATGGAAGGTCCTTAGAAGAAAATGCACGCAATGCGCGGTGAAGGATAACAGCGCAAGGCGTCATGCCAGGGCAACAAAGGCCGATTACATCTCATAATATGCCAGCGATCCTCCGGGGCTTTACTCCATAATGGCAAAAATCGAAACCGGTTTAAGCCAACATGCAGAAAACTACTTATTTGATTGTCTTAATACGCCGCCCGACCTGGGTTGGTTTGGCCTGGCTGATCCATCCGATATGGCTCGTTGAAACCGTCACTTTGGCGGATAGCGCTCGTCGTAGTCCTCGATCACCTCAGGCTCGTCCCCGAAACCATGCATGCGCAGCGCCCATTGCAGCCCGACCACGCCGCCCTTGATGGGCTGGATGATCAACAGAGAGACGATGACGGCAATCGGCGTCCAGATCGCCAGATGCGTCCAGGTTGACAGCACGAAGACCAGATCGGTCATCATATAGCCGCCCAGCAGCACATGGCCGACGATCATGATGACGATATAGGGCGGCAGGTCGTCGGCTCTCTGGTGGGAGAGATCTTCGCCGCAGGCCGCACATGTGTCTACCGGTTTCAGGAAGGCCTTGAACAGGCGACCGGAGCCGCAGGCCGGACAGGTACACATCAGACCGCGCAGGATGGAGCGTCCAAGCGGACGAACCGCATCCTTGCCGCCGCCGAAGCGGATAACGGGGGGAGACTGGCTGACAGACATGCGGTTCCTCCTGAACTTCTATCAAATCCTATAGGCTTTGATCAAAGATGGGGCATGAAAGTTGATATTTCATCGCGGCATTTGCGCACAAGCGCTTCGACTGGCTTCATTTACGAAGCCCAGATATACGAACTCGGCGCGTAGTTTCAACGCCTGCCACGCGGTGGTCTTGTTCCCGGTGTCTTGCCGGGACCAGGCCGTCCGCGCCGCGTTGCCTTGTGGAAGGAGCGGATGCCAGTCGGCATTTTCTTGCCTTCGCTGAGGATTTCAAACCGCAAGGCACCGGCAAGTGGCACGGCTTCCACCAGCTTGACGCTGACGCTGTCACCCAATTGATAGCCCAGCCCGGTCTTTTCACCGGTCAGCGCCTGATGCGCCTCATCGTAGATGAAATAGTCGCGGCCAAGCGTCGAGACGGGAATGAAGCCGTCAGCACCATATTGGGGAAGCGAGATGAACAGGCCGGATTTGGTGACGCCGGAAACCTGCCCGTCGAATTCGTCGCCGATCCGGGTTGCCAGGTGATGGGCGATCAGCCGGTTGATTGTATCACGTTCAGCCGCCATGGCGCGGCGCTCGAAGGTGGAGATTTCCGCCGCAACATCGGCAAGTGCCGCTTCTTCATCGGATGTAATGCCGCCTTCGCCCAGCCCCAGCGTGCCGACCAGCGCCCGATGCACGATCAGGTCGGCGTAGCGGCGGATGGGGGAGGTGAAATGCGCGTATTTCAGCAGGTTCAAGCCGAAATGGCCGATATTCTCGGGGCTATAGACCGCCTGGCTCTGCGAGCGCAGCACCATTTCGTTGACGATGGTCTGGTGCGGCGTGTCTTGCGCCTTGGCGAGGATGCCATTGAACGAATTGGAGCGCAGATTGCCGCCCTTGGCCAGCGAAAAGCCGATGGTGGCAAGGAACTCACGCAGCACTTCCTGCTTGGCCAATGTCGGCGTGTCGTGGATACGGTAGACCAGCGGTTGTTTTTTCTTCTCCAGCGTCTCGGCAGCGGCCACATTGGCTTGGATCATCATTTCCTCGATCAGCTTATGGGCGTCCAGCCGTTCGGGTACGAAGACCCGATCCACTGTGCCGTCTGGTTTGAGGATGATCTTGCGCTCCGGCATGTCCAGTTCCAGTGGCTGGCGTCGGTCGCGGCCACGCTTCAGGATCGCATAGGCGGCCCAGAGTGGCTTTAGGATCGGCTCCAGCAACGGCCCGGCCTTGTCGTCCGGGTTGCCGTCAATGGCGGCCTGCGCCTGTTGGTAGGACAATTTGGCCGCACTCTTCATCATGATGCGATGAAAGGTATGGCCTGCTTTGCGGCCTTCATGGGAAAACACCATGCGCACGGCCAGTGCTGGCCGGTCAACGCTCTCGCGGAGCGAGCAAAGATCGTTGGAAATCCGCTCCGGCAGCATCGGCACGACCCGGTCGGGGAAATACACCGAATTGCCGCGCTTTAGCGCCTCGCGATCCAGCGCCGATTTACCGCGGATATAATAGGAGACATCGGCAATCGCTACGGTAACGATCACGCCACCCGGATTGTCAGGCGAGGGGTCTGGCTCGGCATGAACAGCGTCGTCATGGTCCTTGGCGTCATGCGGGTCGATGGTGACCAGCGGTAAGCTGCGCCAGTCCTCCCGATGCGCCATGCTGGCCGGTTTGGCGGCATCGGCCTCGTCCAGCACCGATTGCGGGAAGATATGCGGAATGCCATGGGCGTGGATGGCGATCATCGAGATCGCTTTTTCCGAGGCCACAGAGCCGATCACCGACAGCACCTTGGCGCGGGCAAGGCCCAGACGGCTGGAGAGCCGCCCGACTTCCACTTCGACCAGATCGCCGTCGCGGGCGTCGCCGACATCGGCGGCCTCGATGACCATTTCCTCGCCGCGCCGCTCGATCGGCATCAGCCTGCCACCGGTATCACCGGCCATTTCGCGGTAGACGCCCAAAAGCGCGCCGCGTCGCTTGTCGATCACCTTGATGATCCTGGCGGTATAGGCTGGACCGGCGCGGTCCTTGGAGGGGAAAATCTTCGCCAGAACCCGGTCGCCAAGCCCGCCGACCGGCGTCTTGCCCTTGGCGCGGTCCGCACTGGACTGGCGGATGGAGACAGCGGGGGCAGCGCCCAGTTCATCCGGCCATTCGGCGGGACGCCCGATCAGGTCGCCATCCTTGTCACGGGTGGTGATGTCGAGAACGGTCACGGGCGGTAGCGCACCGGGTCGGCTCAGCGACTTGCGGTTCTTGTTGACCAGCCCGTCTTCTTCCAAAGCCCGCAGGGCTTCCTTCAATTCAATACGGGCTTCGCCCTTCAGGCCGAAAGCCTTGGCGATTTCGCGCTTGGAGGCCCGGTCGGGGTTGTCGGTGATGAACTGCATCAGGATTTCACGGGGCGGCACCGCCCCGTGAATGATCACCGTTTCATTCTTATCCGCTGCCTTTTTCGCCGCAAGCTCCGCCTTCCGCGTTCTGTTGGTGAGGCTGCGGGTGTCGGGACGCGGGGATTTGCTCAAGGTCAGGCTTTCTCTGTTTTTGCGGCGGGCTTTGCCTTGGGCTTTGTCGCCTTAGGTTTGGCAGCTGCTTTCTTTGGTTTGGCGTCGGCGGTGTCATTCGCATCGGCCTTGGCTGCTTTCGCAGCCGGTTTTTTCGCAGGCGCTTTCTTGGTGGCTGCGGATTTGGCCGCAGGTTTCGCCTTGGTCTTGCCGCTGCCTTCCTTGGCGGCGCGCTCAACGATCAGGGCAATCGCCTCTTCCATGGTCACGGCTTGCGGGTCCATGCCTTTGGGAATGGTCGCATTAATCTTACCCCAATTCACGTAGGGACCATAGCGGCCATCGCGCACGGTAATCGCGCCGCCATCCGGATGATCGCCGATCTCTTTCAGGGCGGCAGGTGCTGCGCGGCCACGGCCACCGGGGTTGGCCTGCTTTTCAGCCAGAACCGTGACGGCGCGGTTGAGGCCGATGGTTAGCACATCCTCGATACCATCGAGATTGGCATAGGTGCCATCGTGCAGCACGAAAGGTCCATAGCGGCCAAGCCCCGCGGTCATCATCTTGCCGGTCTCCGGGTGAAGGCCGACTTCGCGCGGCAGCGACAGCAGCGACAGCGCCTTGTCGAAGTCCACATCGGTCGGCGACCAACCCTTAGGGAGCGACGAGCGCTTGGCTTCCTTGCCATCGCCACGCTGGACGTAAGGGCCGAAACGGCCACTGCGAAGCGTGATCTGTTCACCGGTTGTCGGATCTTCACCCAGCGCTTTCGGTTCATTGCCGACGGCTTCCGCTTCCGTGCCGCCATCGGCGGACAATTGGCGGGTGAAATTGCATTCCGGATAATTGGAGCAGCCGACAAAAGCGCCGTATTTACCGAGCTTCAGCGACAGATTGCCGGTGCCACAAACCTGGCAAATGCGCGGGTCTGAGCCATCTTCGCGCTTCGGGAACACCAGCGGAGCCAAGGCTTCGTTCAGTGCATCGAGCACGTTGGTGACGCGCAATTCCTTGGTGCCTTCGATCTGGGCAAAGAAATTCTGCCAGAATTCGCGCAGCACGTCCTTCCAGTTCAGCTCACCGGCGGAAATCTTGTCGAGCTTTTCTTCAAGATCGGCGGTGAAATCATATTCGACATAGCGGGTGAAGAAGCTTTCCAGGAATGCCGTCACCAAACGGCCCTTGGCTTCGGGGATCAGCTTACGCTTGTCGATAACAACATATTCGCGGTCGCTAAGCGTCTTCAGCGTCGCGGCATAGGTGGAGGGTCGGCCAATGCCAAGCTCTTCCATCTTCTTGATCAGGGTCGCTTCCGAATAGCGCGGCGGCGGTTCGGTGAAATGCTGGGTGGCGTTGACCTTTTGCTTGGCCAGCGCCTCGCGGGCATTGATCTCCGGCAGGCGGCCATCTTCATCGTCGTCGTCGCTCTTTTCACCTTCCTCACGATGGTCGGTATAGGCGGCGATAAAGCCGTCGAAGCGGATGACCGAGCCAACGGCGCGCAGACCGGCTTTTTCGCCCGCCTTGTCAGCGAGGATTTCAGCGGTGGTCCGCTCAATTTCGGCCGATGCCATCTGGCTGGCAATGCCTCGCTTCCAGACCAGATCGTAGAGGCGCAACTGGTCAGCATCGAGATAGCGGCGCACCTGATCCGGCGTCCGGGTAAAATCGGTCGGACGGATGGCTTCATGCGCTTCCTGGGCGTTTTTCGCCTTGGTGGAATAGAAGCGCGGCTTTTCCGGCATATAGCGCGGGCCAAATTGCTCTGTGATCGCGGAGCGGGCGGCCTCAATGGCTTCAGGGGCCATCTGGACGCCATCGGTACGCATATAGGTGATCAGGCCGACGGTCTCGCCGCCAATATCGACACCCTCATAAAGCTTCTGCGCCACCTGCATGGTGCGTGAGGCGGAGAAACCGAGCTTGGAGGAGGCAGCCTGTTGTAGCGTAGAAGTTGTAAACGGCGGCGATGGGTTGCGTTTGACGGGCTTGGCCTCAATCGATTCCACCACATAGTTTGCGCCGTCGAGCAGGTCTTTCAGCCGGTTGGCCATGTCGCCATTGCCAACGCTGCGGGCTTGCAAGCGCTTGCCATCGGCGGAGACCAGGCGGGCCAGGAATTCATCGCCGCGTGGCGTTTTTAGAAGCGCTGACAGGTTCCAGTATTCTTCCGAGACGAATCGCTCAATCTCATTTTCCCGGTCGCAAACCAGCCGCAGGGCCACCGATTGGACGCGGCCTGCCGAACGGGCACCCGGCAGCTTGCGCCACAGAACCGGCGACAGATTGAAGCCGACCAGATAGTCCATCGCACGGCGCGCCAGATAGGCATCGACCAGATCGCCATCGATATCACGCGGGGCAGCCATGGCGTCGAGCACGGCCTTCTTGGTGATGGCGTTGAAAACCACGCGCTTCACCGGCTTGTCGCCGATCACCTTCTTCTTTTTCAAGAGATCCAGCACGTGCCAGGAAATCGCTTCACCCTCACGATCCGGGTCGGTTGCGAGAAACAAGGCATCGGCCCCCTTCATCGCATCGGCAATGTCCTTCATGCGTTTGGCAGAGGCGGTGTCCACTTCCCATAGCATTTCGAAATCCTGATCCGGCAGGACCGAGCCGTCCTTGGCAGGCAGGTCGCGGACATGGCCGAAGGAGGCGAGCACCTTATATCCCGGTCCGAGATATTTGTTGATCGTCTTGGCTTTGGCAGGGGATTCGACAACGACTACATTCATTCTGTTTCTCTGAACATGGCCCCGTTTGTTGCATATGGCGTCGATTCTGGCGAGGGTTCAAGCATCGATGGTTCGACATGGACAGGGATTGCGCCGGGGTCAAGTCCCCTCATGCATTTTATCCATCACACGTTTGCACAACCAAAAGTTTATGAAAATGGTATTGCAATCATAAATCAATTCTGTATCATATGTTGCATAGGTAGCAATTATACATATTAAGGTTGTATTTCCACGACGGGAACACGTAATGACGGGCAGTGGCGCAGCGGAACTTCATAGCCGGGAAAGCATAGCCTATGTGCGCCAGATGCTGGGCGAATTGCGGCTGGTTGCCGAAAAGGAGGGCGCGCAAATGCTGTGCTACCTGATCGAGATGGCTTTTGAAGAGGCCGGCGACCTTCAACGCCGCCACAAAGCGCCAAGAATGATCTCAAACGCCAAAAGAACGCTTTGAAATCTTTCAAGGCGCGAATGCGCGAAGTCCAACTTTAATCCAGCGGTGCAATCGAAACCAGTCCACCAGGATGGCGGTGCAGGCGCCCGGCGATATCCAGTTCCAGCATCACCAGATAGACGGCGGACGGCGGTAATTGCGTGTGGCGAATGATATCATCGACCTCGACCGGCGTTATGCCCAACGCGTCGATGATCCGGCTGCGATCCTGTTCGCCGGGTGGCTGGTTGAAGGTCTCGCTTTCTTCATAGACCGGCTCCTCCACCTGCGGCTGGGAAAACAAGTCAATACTGCTGAGCGGGGATAGCGCCTCGAGAATATCCCGGGCCTCGGTGGTGATCGTCGCACCGTTTTTCAACAGTCCGTTGGTCCCATGACAGCGCGGATCGAGAGGCGAGCCCGGCACGGCAAACACCAGCCGTCCGAAATCGGCAGCCAGCCGCGCGGTAATCAGTGAGCCGGAACGACTGGCGGCTTCTATCACCACAACCCCAAGGGATGTCCCGGCAATCAAGCGGTTGCGTCTTGGAAAATCGCGGGCGCGAGGCTCCCAGCCAAATGGCATTTCGCTGATCGCCACACCCTTGCCATCCCAGATGTCTTTCAGCAGATCGACATTCTCAGGCGGGTAGGGCCGGTCGAGCCCACCGGCCAGGGCGGCCATCGTGCCGGTCTCCAGGCTTGCCCGATGCGCGCCCGCATCGATGCCGCGCGCCAGACCTGAGGTGATGGTGTAGCCGGTTATACCGCAATCGCGTGCCAGCATGGCTGCCATTTTCACGCCGCTGATCGAGGCATTGCGAGAGCCAACAATGCCGATCGAGGGGCGGATGGCGGTACTGCCCAAGCCCTTCATGGCCAGAAGCGGTGGTGCCGCGTCGATCTGGCGCAGCGCAGGAGGATAGTCCGGCTCGCCGATCCCGACGAATCGCGCGCCGAATTTGCGGGCAAATTCCAGCTCGCGTTCGGCCTCGGCCACTGTAGCGATTCGGATGGAGCGGGTAGCGCCGCCGCGCTGCGACAATTCGGGCAGCATGTCCAAGGCGCGTTCAGCAGTGCCGAAATTGTTGATCAGGTCGCGAAAAGTGGCCGGGCCGACATTGTCGGAGCGGATCAGCCTTAGCCAGGCGGTTCGTTGTTTTTCCGTCAGGGCGATACCTGAGCGTCCCGAACCGCCTGCCGACATGGTGTGCTATCCTTTTTTACCGATCTTGCTCTCGGTGCCTGAAATCAATCGTTCAATATTCGCCTTGTGCTTGCCCCAGGTGATCACGGTCATCGCCGAGGTGATCATGGCAGCTTCCGGCTGACCAAGTATCCACAATGCAACCGGAATAACAAGGGTTGCAACCAGTGCTGATAGCGAGGAATAGCGGCTGAGAAAAGCAATCGATAGCCAGACGATGGCAAAGACCAGCACCATCAACGGGAAAATGCCGAGCAATGTGCCGATATAGGTGGCCACGCCCTTGCCGCCCTTGAAGCCCAGCCAGACCGGGAACAGGTGGCCGATAAACGCGGCAAAGCCGCCAAGCAGGCCTGGCAGATGCACCGTATCGGAGCCGAACAGTTTCTGGGCGATCAGTGCTGCCGCTGTTGCCTTCAAGGCATCCAGCAGCAGTGTGGCTGCGGCCAGCTTTTTATTGCCGGTGCGCAGAACATTGGTGGCGCCAATATTGCCGGAACCGATATTGCGAACGTCGCCCAGGCCCGCCATCCGGGTGAGCAGCAGTCCGAAAGGAATGGAGCCGAGCAGATAGCCAATCGCCAGCGAGGCGATAAGGGCGGTGATCGTCACCTGACTGTAATCGAGGCTGGGCATGGTCGGCTCCTGTAATCCAATTAAAGAGAAAACACCTGATGGCCAGCCACATAGGTGGCGACGGCGCGACCGGAAAAGCGGGCGTCCTCGAACGGGGTATTCTTGGAGCGCGACAACAGAGTCTCCTTGGCAACCAACCATGGCTCGTCCAGATCGATCAACACGATATCGGCCTTTGCGCCCGGCTTCAATGTGCCTGCATCCAGCCCGAAAATTTCGGCAGGCCGGGTGGACATCGCATCGATCAGCCGCATCAGCGGTACCTGACCGGCATGATGCAGCCTGAGAGCTGCTGCCAGTAAGGTTTCCAGGCCGACCGCGCCATCGGCGGCATCGGCAAACGGCAGGCGCTTGGTATCGACATCCTGCGGATCATGGGCTGAAACGATGATGTCGATATCGCCACTTGCCAAGGCCTCGACCATCGCCACCCGATCATCCTCGGCCCGCAGCGGCGGGGCCAGCTTGAAGAAGGTCCGGTATTCACCGATATCGTTTTCGTTCAGCGACAGATTGTTGATGGAAATGCCGCAGGTGACGTTCGCGCCGCGTGAGCGGGCAAGTTTGATGGCCTCCACCGAGCCTGGCACCGAAATCTTGGCGGCATGATATTTTGCCCGCGTCAGCCCGGCAATGCGCAGGTCGCGTTCCAGCGGAATGATTTCGGCTTCCTTCGGCACGCCGGACAAGCCCAGCCAGCTGGCAAACAGACCCTCGTTCATCACCCCATTACCGAGATATTTTTCGTGCAGTTCCAGCGAAATCACCGCGCCGAATTCCCGCGCATAGGTCATCGCCCGGCGCAGCACCAGCGTATCGTCCAGCCCATGGCGGCCATTGGTGAAGCAGACCGCGCCCGCCTGTTGCAACAGGCCGAATTCGGTCATTTCCTCGCCGCGCAACCGACGGGTCAGGGCCGCTGCCGGATAGATATTGACCGGTGATTTTTCCCGCGCCGCGTTTTTGATGAATTCCACCAGGGCGATGTCATCGATGACAGGATCGGTATCCGGCATCATCACGAAGGAAGTTACGCCGCCAGCCGCTGCGGCCTTGCCAGCCGAGGCCAGTGTTTCGCGGTGCTCACCACCGGGTTCGCCGACAAACACCTGCGCATCCACCAGACCCGGTGCCGCGACAAGTCCTTTGCAGTCCCTGACCTCGGCACCCTCGGGTGCGCCCTGATTGCGAGCATCCGCACCGGCGGCCAGAATGCGGCCATCGGCGGAGACGATAATGCTGCCAACCTCATCCAGCGAACGCGACGGGTCGATAATGCGGGCATTGGTGAAGACAAGCGGCTTGTTCATGCGCCAACTCCTTCGCTACGCGGGCCGTTATTGTCAGAGATCAGCAGCGATTCCATCACGGCCATGCGCACGGCGACGCCCATCTCGACCTGGCTTTCGATGACGCTTTGCGGCCCATCGGCCACATCGGAGGCTATTTCCACCCCGCGGTTCATTGGCCCGGGATGCATGACCAGGGCGTCTTCCTTGGCGGCTTTCAGCTTTTCAGCATCAAGCCCGTAGAAGTGGAAATATTCGCGGATAGACGGGACAAACGACCCTGCCATGCGCTCGCGCTGCAAGCGCAGCATCATCACCACATCGGCGCCTTTCAGGCCTTCCTTCATATCGTGGAAGACTTCGACGCTCATATCGGCAATGCCCGAAGGCAGCAGCGTGGCGGGGGCCACGACCCGGACCCGCGCGCCCATGGCATTGAGCAGCAGAATATTGGAGCGGGCGACGCGCGAATGCAGCACGTCGCCGCAGATGGCGACAATGATCCGAGACAGCTTGCCCTTGGCGCGCCGGATGGTCAGCGCGTCGAGCAGCGCCTGGGTTGGATGTTCATGCTGGCCATCGCCGGCATTGATCACCGCGCAGGCGACCTTTTGCGAGAGAAGTGCTGCCGCACCGGCTGAGGCATGGCGCACCACCAGCACGTCCGGGTGCATGGCGTTCAGCGTCATCGCCGTATCGATCAGCGTTTCGCCTTTCTTGACCGACGAATTGCCGACCGACATGTTCATCACATCGGCACCGAGCCGCTTGCCCGCCAGCTCGAAGGATGACTGGGTGCGGGTGGACGCCTCGAAAAACAGGTTGATCTGGGTCAGACCGCGCAGGGTCGAGGTCTTTTTTTCACGCTGGCGGCTGATTTTTACCGCTTCGTCAGCTTTATCGAGCAGATAGGTAATATCGGTTTCGGTAAGGCCCTTGATGCCAATCAGATGGCGATGGGGAAAGAAGACCATGCGCATGTTCTCCTAGAGTTCGTCAGGGAAAAATGGAGCCCGATTTTCCGACAGGACAAACGACAACGAAAGGCTTTGGAGTCTCTCCGCTTCGTGGTGAAAGCATGAGACTCCGAAGGGGTCGCGCGGTCTATAAAGACTGCGATGATCAGGAGCAAGCCTGCTTGAGGCGTGCAAGCCTTTGTCCCCCGTTTTGGACGGTTGACCTGACCCATGCTGTCGCAAATGCGCGCAAACGTGTTAAAGACCATCGACAAAGATCGATTTGCGGCATTGCTGTAAGACAAAGATAAAAATTGGAACGCGGATGAGCCGTACGGAAGACAAATTGCTGGAACTCAATCAGCCAAGGCCCTGGTCCGGCGTGAACGCCTTTCGCACCGATCCGCTGGTGGTCGATATTACCAATGGCCTCAGCCGCAACCTGCGCGATGAATATGATACGCTTGGCCGCTATGTGACCTCGCATGAGGCGCAGGAACTGGCCCGTATGGCCAACCACAATCCGCCGGAACTGCGCACTCACGGGCCACGCGGCGAGCGGCTGGATGTGGTGGAGTTTCATCCGGCCTGGCACGCGCTGATGCGCCGTTCCATGGCAACCGGCCTGCATTCCTCCGTCTGGGAAAACTTAGCGGATGCACGCGGGCAGGACCACAAGGCCCGCGCCGTGCGATTCTATCTCACCGCCCAGCTTGAATGCGGCCATCTCTGCCCGCTGACCATGACCAGCGCCTCGGTCGCCGCCCTGATGGGCTCGCCCCGGGTGCAGAAGGAATGGGCACCGAAGATTCTGTCGCGTAAATATGACAGTTCCAACCGCCCCGCCATGCAGAAATCGGCCATTACCATTGGCATGGGCATGACGGAGAAACAGGGCGGCACCGATGTGCGCGCCAATATCTCCACCGCCACACGGGTGGGTGAGGGGATCTACCGGCTCTCCGGCCACAAATGGTTCATGTCGGCACCGATGAGCGATGGTTTCGTCATGCTGGCGCAAATGCCTGAGGGAGTCGGCTGTTTTCTGGTGCCGCGCCTGTTGGAAGACGGTTCGGCCAATGGTTTGCAGTTCCAGCGGCTGAAGGACAAGATCGGCAATCGCTCCAATGCCTCCTCCGAGGTCGAATTTACCGATGCCTTCGGCTTTTTGCTGGGCGAGCAGGGCGGCGGCATTCGCACCATCCTGGAAATGGTAACCCTGACCCGGCTCGATTGCGCACTGGCGTCTGCGGGTATCATGCGCGCTTCGATGGCGGAAGCTGTCCACCATGTGCGGGGCCGCTCGGTGTTTGGCAAAAAGCTGGTCGATCAGCCGATCATGACCAGGGTTCTTGCCGATATGGCGCTGGATGTGGCGGCGGCCACGGCGCTGTCCTTCCGGCTGGCTGAGGCCTTCGACCGCGCCCGTGATAATCCCGCCGATGCGGCTTACGCACGGGTGATGACGCCGGTGGTGAAATACTGGGTCTGCAAGATGGCGCCGCCGCTGATCTATGAAGCGATGGAATGCATCGGTGGCAGCGGCTATGTGGAAGAACGCGCCATTGCCCGCCATTACCGCGAGGCCCCTGTTAACGCCATCTGGGAAGGCTCCGGCAACGTCATGGCGCTGGACGTGTTGCGCGTGCTGGCCCGTGGTAAAGACCTGTTCGAAATGGTGTTTGCCGAGCTGGAACGCGATCTCGGCCCGTCAGGCCGCAAGACCGTCGAAGTGCTGCGCGCGGCTATGGCGCTTTGCGAACGCGACGAGGGTGCTGCCCGCCTGCTGGTCGAGCAAATGGCACTCGCCGCCGCCGCCGCTGAGCTTTACCGCATGGGGGCGGGCAAGATCGCTGATGCCTTTCTTGAGACACGCCTGACAGGCGGCTGGCGCAATACCTACGGCGTGCTTGATGCCCGATTCGACAGCCGGTATCTGATTGATTTGCTGTATCCGGCGGTGGATTGAGACGGATGTGATCGCCTGCACGGTGAGAAGCCCGAAGGAGGCCGCTCATGCTGAATTTTCCTTTCGTCGTGGACGAAGATATCAATGTGGAGCAGGAATTAATACAACCCATTTTTTCGATTAAGGTTGTATATGGTACGACATATAAGCCTCTATATATCGAATTATTTCATGAAAATGAGAATTCAATAATCATATCTATAAAAATGAACCATGTTCGAGAGAGGTATGAGGTAGGGAATATTTTTATTGAGCGCCATATTGCAGGCGGATGTCTTGAAACAAGGTCCTGCATATTTCATTTTGATAGATTATTAATCGGGGCTTGTTCTAAGATGGTTTACGTCGGTGACTGGGGCAGGGCCGAATGCGGATTGAAGTTTGAAAGTCTGGACGGAGAAGAGTTCTATATTGTGTCTGGCGACTACCCTTATTCCGTGGCTCTGATCGGTGAAAGATTTAAAACGTTGCAGCTTGTTCCGGAATTTGCGCTAAATGAATATTGCTATGAAAAAATCGGCCCGACTTAATCGACGGGATCAATGATATCCACTTATTCTAAGGCGTTGAAATTTCAATTCCGGCAAGCAGGAAGATCGTCACCCTTTCTTCGCGGTGGGTCATGGAAACAGTACCTTTGCCCCATCGAGAGGCAATCAATTTCGTCAATGATTGCAAGCGAAAGTCCGCTATAATATTGGGGATGGAGCAGCTCTATAAGCGTGGCGCTGATCTTGTTTTGGATAACACAAATATAGTCGATTTCACGATGACAAGTTATGAAACCCGTGACTGGTCATCTGATGCTGATCTTTTGCTTCGATATTTATGGGATGAAGCCGATCACGACGCCTTGTTTGTCATCGTTTACGAGTGACATGACCCAGCTTTTGAAAGTGGGATAGCAAAGCTTGGATGAATCGCTCTTTTGACGCAGGCCCGCCGCCAATCTATCCACAGCCCCATCCCCCCAAAATTAACCTTAATAAAAGGTTTACGTTGTGCGGCATTCATTAACCGTTAACTCTGCTGGTGAATGCAACCAATAGGGGCGGGTAATGATGACTGGCCTTCGGAAATATGTGGCACTGGGCGTCATGATGGCGTTTTTTGCCGTTTTGGCATTGGATATTGCGGTGCCAGCATTGGTGCTGTGCACCATGGCGGCGATCAATTGGCTGGTGCTGAAGGCACCGGATGATCTTTTCGACCATCTCCTGCCGCGTCTATCCGTCTCGGTTAAGGGGAGGCTGGCATGAAATATCTGCTGATCTTCTGGGCTGGGCCAATCCTGCTTTTGGGAAGCTGGTATTATCTGTCGCTTAACGACATGAGCTTCGGCTTTTTCATGCTGACCCGCCAGACCCATGATCTGGTCTTTACCATCTATGGCAATGTTCTGGGCATCGCGCCAGAAAGCATTCCGCCGTTGGTCATGCGTGCCATCGTCGTCGATAGCACTGTGCTGTTCAGCCTAGTTGCTTTTCGTCGCCGTAAGCAGATTGCCGCCTGGTGGAAAGCGCGTCAGCTTCAAAGCGTCGATGCAAGGCCAGACAGCCTGTCCAGCGCCCCTTGAAGAATGAAGCTGGCGGCTGCCGAATCAATCCGTTCGGCCCGCTTGGCCCGCGAAACGTCCATTTCCAGCAACGCGCGCGTTGCCGCGACTGTTGATAGCCGCTCATCCCAGTAGACGAAGGGAATGTCGGTCTTCTCGGCCATAGCGCGCACAAAGGCGCGGGTGGCCTGGACACGCGGCCCGGAAGAGCCATCCATGTTGATCGGCAGGCCGATGACGAAGGCTGCGACTTTTTCCTTGGCGGCAAAAGCCAGCAGAACCTCGGCGTCTTTGGTAAATTTCGTCCGCTTGATCACCGTGCGCGGCGAAGCGAACCGGCGTCCGAGATCCGACATGGCAAGGCCGATGGTCTTGGTGCCGAGATCAAGCCCCGCCACGGCCTGACCCGGTTGCAGGCTTTGCGCCAGTTCTTCGATTTCCAGGGTCGCCATAACTGTTTCTCAAAATGTGAATAGTGTGTTCATGCCAAACCGTGGGGATACGGGGATATCCTTGTGGTTTGGTCTTTTCTTGCGCTGCTTATGCCATATGTCTTGGCGGGCAAACCATTTTCATTCATCCATAGAGGATATTCCATGAAACTCACCTGGCTCGGCCATTCGGCCTTTCGTCTCGAAACCGCCAAGGCCACCATTCTGATCGACCCGTTCCTGACCCACAATGCCAGCTTTTCCGGGCTGGATATGAAGGATATGACCAAGGGCGTCACGCATATTCTACTGACCCACGGCCATGGTGACCATGTCGGCGATACGGTGGCGATTGCCAAGGATACCGGCGCAACCGTGCTGGCCAATGCCGATCTCGCTGCCTGGCTTGGTGCCAAGGGTGTCCAGAAAATCGAGATGGGCAATACCGGTGGCACGATCGATCTCGGCGGCTTTACCGCGACCTTTACCAATGCGCTGCATTCTTCCGCGCAGATCACCGAGGATGGCGTGTCTCATGCGCTCGGCAATGCCAATGGGTTGATGCTGCATTTCCAGGATGAGGCATCGCTGCTGCATATGGGCGATACCGATATTTTCTCGGATATGGCGCTGATCAACGAATTGCATCAGCCCGATATCGGCATCGTGCCGATTGGTGACCGTTTCACCATGGGTGGTGCGGTTGCAGCACTTGCCTGCCAGCGATTCTTCAACTTCAAGACCGCGATCCCCGCCCATTACGGCACCTTCCCGATCATCGACCAGACCCCGGAAAAATTCGTGGGCGGCATGGAAGGTTCGAAAACCGAGGTCAAGGCACCCAAGCCGGGCGAAACGCTGTCGCTTTGAAATAATGCCTTGCTGAAATCGTTGTTTTCGCCCCTGGATCATTCTCTCTAGGGGCGAAAATGCGAGGCCAGGGGTGAAAATTCGAGGGTGGCAAAAGCCTGCCCGTTGCGCGGGCGCGGTTCGGCGATTATAGCGGGTCTGATAATCGATCTGGAGAATGCCGATGTCCGTTGATCTCGCCACCGTCAAGCGTGTTGCCAAGCTTGCCCGTATTGCTCTGCCCGAAGACGAGGCCGAGCGGGTCATGGGAGAGTTGAATGGCATTCTCGGCTTTGTCGAGCAATTGTCGGAAGTGAATGTCGATGGCGTCGAGCCGATGACGTCTGTCATGCCAATGGCGATGCGCAAGCGCAAGGACGCTGTCACTGATGGTGGCAAGGCCGATGACATCGTTGCCAATGCGCCGGAAACCGACCGCCATTTCTTCCTGGTGCCCAAGGTTGTCGAATAAGCTGGTCCGGTTATCCACCGTTCCATCGACACTCTCGACGTAGCCGCGCCAACTATAAAGTGACCGTATTCATGAGCGAACTCACCAGCCTCACCATTGCCGAAGCCCGCGAAAAGCTGGTTTCCAAGGATATCACCGCCGTTGAGCTGACGGATGCCTATCTGGGCGCCATCGAGGCTGCCAATGGTGCCATCAATGCCTATGTGACGGTGACGCCGGAGATTGCCCGCGATATGGCCAAGGCCTCGGATGCGCGGCTGGCCACCGGCAAGGCTGGCGCGCTGGAGGGCATTCCGCTTGGCGTCAAGGACCTGTTCGCCACCCGCGACGTCCATACCCAGGCCTGCTCGAACATTCTCGACGGCTTCAAGCCAAAATACGAATCGACCGTTACGCAGAACCTCTGGAACGAGGGTGCCGTGATGCTGGGCAAGCTGAACATGGACGAATTCGCCATGGGTTCGTCCAACGAAAACTCCTTCTATGGTCCGGTGGTCAATCCATGGCGCGCCACGGGATCTGAGGAAAAGCTGGTGCCGGGCGGTTCATCCGGCGGTTCGGCGGCGGCTGTGGCTGCACGGCTTTGCGCGGGTGCCACTGCTTCCGATACCGGTGGCTCCATCCGCCAGCCGGCAGCTTTCACCGGGACTGTCGGCATCAAGCCCACCTATGGCCGTTGCTCGCGTTGGGGTATTGTTGCTTATGCCTCGTCGCTCGATCAGGCCGGTCCTATTGCCCGCGACGTGCGCGACGCCGCCATCCTTTTGAAATCCATGGCCAGCATTGACGAGAAGGACACGACCTCGGTTGATCTTCTGGCACCGAACTATGAGGCGGCTATCGGCCAGTCCGTTAAGGGGATGAAAATCGGCATTCCCCGGGAGTACCGCGTCGATGGCATGCCGGAAGAGATCGAAGCCCTCTGGCAGAAGGGCATGGCCTGGTTGAAGGAGGCCGGTGCCGAGATTGTCGATATTTCCCTGCCGCATACCAAATACGCCTTGCCAGCCTATTACATTGTCGCCTCAGCCGAAGCCTCGTCCAATCTCGCCCGCTATGACGGTGTGCGCTATGGCTTGCGTGTTGATGGCAAGGATATTGCCGACATGTATGAAAAGAGCCGCGCGGCGGGCTTCGGCAAGGAAGTGCAGCGCCGTATCCTGATGGGCACCTATGTGCTTTCGGCTGGCTACTACGATGCCTATTACCTGCGTGCCCAGAAGGTCCGCACGCTGATAAAGCGCGATTTCGAACAGGTGTTTGCAGATGGTGTCGATGCGATCCTGACGCCGATCACTCCGTCCTCGGCCTTCGCCATTGGCGATAAGGATCTGGCCGCCGATCCGGTGAAAATGTATCTCAACGACATCTTCTCGGTGACGCTAAACATGGCGGGTCTGCCGGGCCTGTCCGTTCCTGCTGGTCTCGACGCCAAGGGTCTGCCGCTTGGCCTGCAACTGATCGGCAAGCCCTTCGAGGAAGAAACCCTTTTCAAAACCGCCCATGTCATCGAACAGGCCGCCGGAAAGTTCACGCCCGCTCAGTGGTGGTAGGCTGATGATCCTAAGGCCGATGATGGAGGCTGACCGGCAGATGGTTGGCTACATCGGCTGGGACAGCTGGCGCTCCACCGGACCGCTGGATCGCACCATGACCGATCCGGCTATTGCGCAAAAGGTCAAGGAAGCGTTTTTGCGCTTCCCTTTTGAGCCTGCGCTGGATGTCATTGTCGCCGAGGTCGAAGGGACGATTGCCGGTTGGGGCGCGCGTGAGGCGGAGCGGGATGTGATGTCCGATATCTGGATCTCGCCTGACCATCAGCGGCGTGGCATTGGCCGGTCGCTGGTGCTGCACTTTTGCGAGACAATGCGGTGCGAAGGGGTAAAACAGGCCCGAATTTCCACCCACCAGAACAATTTTGCTGCCCAGGCCCTTTATAAAAGCTGCGGTTTCGAGACAGTCTGGCAGGGTATGGAGCGCGACGCAGTCATGGAGCTGGAAATTCCCAAGGTCCGGCTACGGCGGCGGCTTTACTGAAGCACCTCCTCATCAAAGTGTTCATAAAACCTTAACGCCACTGGCGCTGTTGCATTCCCGGTGATCTACTCGACCGATCATCCATGTGAGGAGCCGATGTCGACGATTCGCAGCGCGCATTCCGACGAAGCAGGGGTTTTGGCCGATATCGGCTTTCGCGCCTGGGAACAGGCGATGATTCCCGTCGGTGAAACGCGGACGATGGTCGATACTGCCCGCAGCGCATTTACCAATTTCGCCCGCTCGAACCTGATCACCATGTCCGTGGTCGAACATGCAGGCCACCCCGTCGGCTGGGCGGCGCGCGAAAATCTCGATGACAAGATCTCCGATTTCTGGATCGATCCCGATTACCAGCGGCGCGGCTATAGCAAGGCGCTGCTTGCCTCCATCGAGGAGGATATCGTTCACTTGGGCTTTGAGGAAGCACATCTGGAAACCCATGCCCGCAACCGTCAGGCCGTCGGTTTTTTTGAACACCACGGCTATAGTGTCCACTGGCTGTCGGTGGTCTATAATCCGAAGCTGGACCGGGATGTGGAAACGGTCGGCATGTCGAAGCGTCTCGTTGAAAAGCGCAGTTTTACCTATGGCCCCGGCGGTGGGTTCGAATAGGGCGCAATGCATTTATACAAGTCTCGAAGATGCTCACGCATCCTCGCCTTGAATGAGTTTCGAATATCTCAAATGCATCAAGAGCTTGAGATATTCGAAAAAGGAATACCAAGAATCATTTCAATGATTCTTGGTATTATGTCAGCTGGTTGGTCAGGCAACTGGCGGAAATGGCGTAGGCTTTCAACTTGCGTCCCATGAGATAGCCGTCCTTGGGCGTCAGGTCTGCCACAGGATCGACCACCGCGCCGTGGCAGGTGACATTGGCTCCGGTCACATACAGCACGGTTTCTGTGCCGAGCGCCGAGGTCAGCGGAAATTCCTGTTCATAATAATTGCGCGGAAACCCACCGGCGGTCCGGGCCTTGATGGCGAAGGGTTCGTCGCGCAGCGTGTGAAACAGATCGGCAAGAATATCGCGGTTATCAGCGACGATGGTCGCGGTGCCGGTCCTGGCGGCCGTCGTAGCAATCGCCCAGCTCAGATCGGTTCGTCCCAGATAACGCGCCAGCACCGATTGGCCTTTTGGTGTCGTGACGTCCTGAGGAAAGGCTGTCAGCAGCGGAAAGGCGATGGCGATGATGCCATTGATCGCCAGCGAGATTTTCAGCGCCCGTGGCGAGGACTGGAGCAGATACCAGACCGCCAGCATGGTTCCGGCAGCGTAAGCGGTGGCTGCCCAATTGGCATAGGCGCGCGACATCAATGCCTGGAAAACGATGGCAAGAATGATCGGCCAAGAGAGGATGAACAAATGTTTTTCGGTCGTGGAGGCACGGCCCCGTAGCAGCCGGTAGAACACAATCAGCAGGGCGGCAAACAGCACCGGTCCGACCACGCCGAACTGACTGCCGAGAAACTCTGCCGCCTTGCCGATCTTGAAGTTCAGCCCGTGCCAATCGGCATTTTCCGAAGTGTGCTTCAGCGTGGCGCCGCCATGGGTGCTGTTCCACCAGATATTTGGAGCGATAACCACCGCTGCCGCGAAGATGGCAAGCAGGGTGTCTCTCAGTGCGATGCGCGCCTTGGGCAGGGCGATGGCGGCTATGATCGCGGTCGCCGCGAAATACAGCATCGCGTATTTCGACAGCGTGCCGCAGCCAATGGCGATGCCCATCAGAACCGCATAGCCAGCCGAACGGCGCTCGATTAGATGCGAATAACACAACAATGTCAGCGCCAGGAAGGGAAACAGGATCGTGTCCGTAGACATGAACACGGATGACAGCGCCACGCCCGGCAGGGTCGCATAGCTTAGTCCTGTCCACAGCCCGGCTTTTTCAGAGCCGGTCAATCGGGCCGTTGCCGGGATTAGCAGCAACGCCGTTGCCATATGGAATAGCGGGCTTGCCACGCGGACCGAGAAAATATCCTGGCTGCCACCGATCAATGTGAACAGATGGATCACCCAGGCGATCATCGGTGGCTTGGAATAATAGCCGAAGTCGAGATGGGTGGACCACAGCCAGTATTGCGCCTCGTCCACAAACAGGTCTGTACCGTCGAAATGCAGCATCACGATGCGGTAAAGCGTAATCGCGAGGATGAGGAAGACGCTGGTGCGAAGAGTGATGCGCATCTGGGACCGCCGGGTTCAGGATTTGGATTCGGAGGGCAGATCGGTCTTGCGGCCCTGATGCAGCAGCATCAGGTTGCGGATATAGACGATAATGCCAAGCCCCTGGCCGAGCATGATGATCGGTTCGCCGCGGTGGATTCCATAGGCCAGCAGCATGATGCCACCGATCACCGAAAACCACCAGAAGGCGGCGGGAATGACCGAGCGTTTCTGCTTTTCAGACACCAGCCACTGGATGATGAAGCGCAGCGAAAACATCAGCTGGGCCAGCACACCCAACCCCAGCCAGATCAGGTCGGCGGTATCGTGGATTTTGAAATAGGCGAGAAGATCATTCATGGGGTGATGGTCCGATATCCTGCGGGCGCACGGTCTTGCGGCGTTTGATCAGCCAGCTGACGCCGATCAGGTCATGAATGCCGACCAGCGCGCGCTGAAGATTGTTGTAATTGGAGGTTCCGGCATGGCGGTGCCGATGGCCGACATCCACATGCGCCACCCGCCAGCCATAGGCGGAAAACAGCGCCGGCAGATAGCGGTGCATGTGATTGAAAAACGGCAGGTCCAGAAACGCATCGCGCCGAAAGGCTTTTAGCCCGCAGCCCGTGTCGCGGGTCTTGTCCTGCAAGATGCTCTGGCGGATGCCATTGGCCAGACGTGAGGCAACCTTCTTCGACAGCGTGTCCTGCCGTCTGGCGCGTTGCCCGGCGACCAGGCCAAGGTCGCTATCGACACTTGTCGTGAGAAGGGGGGCGACAAGACGGGGAATTTCCGAGGGCGGGTTCTGGCCGTCGCCATCCATGGTGCAGATGATTGGCGCCCTTGCCGCCATGACGCCGGAATGAACCGCCGCCGATTGGCCGCCTGAGGTGGGGTGATGCAGCACCCGCACCCATGGCTTGAGGCTAGATGCCTGTCTTAACCGGGCAAGCGTGGCATCGGTAGAGCCGTCATCCACAAAAATCGCCTCGAAATTCTCACCCTGACAGGCCGTTTCGATCTCGCCGATCAGCAGGTCGATGTTATCCTCCTCATTCTTCATGGGGACGACAACGGCAAAGCGGGGCAATTGGGCGGTCATGTCTGTTTCCAAGGGCTGTTCTCCGCCGCCCCCATAGCCTGTTTTCCACGGCGCGTCATCCGCCTTGAAAGGCTGTTGAGACTGCTTTGCCCCGCATTTTGCGAGCAATCGCTAATTTTGCCACGTCATCAGCTATTTTCAGTGGCGCCAGGCCGTTCCTTGACGGCTGAGAGTGCTGCTTCGTCTTGCGCGTTCCGCGCATTTGTTCTAACCGGGAAGGTGAAAATCACCTGTCGGAGCATTGCTGTTTTTTCCCGATTGCCGACCGCTCCGGCTTCTTTCTGTTTGTGCAATTCCTCAGGCGAAACCTCTCGTGTTTTTGCCGGAATTGGTCTGAAAAGAGCATGTCATGACCCTTGTCGATACGCGCACCCCCGACCCGAAACGCCTGATTCCCGGCGCGACCGGCGATTGGGAAATCGTTATCGGCATGGAAGTTCATGCCCAGGTGTTGAGCCAGTCCAAGCTGTTTTCCGGGGCCTCGACCACATTTGGCAATGCGCCGAACGACAATGTGTCGCTGGTCGATGCGGCCATGCCCGGTATGCTGCCTGTTATCAACGAAGAATGCGTTCGCCAGGCGGTGCGCACCGGGCTTGGCCTGAAGGCGAAAATCAACAAGCGCTCGATTTTCGACCGCAAGAACTATTTCTATCCCGACCTGCCGCAGGGCTACCAGATCTCGCAGTTCAAAGACCCGATTGTCGGCGAAGGCAAGATCATCATTTCGCTCGGGCCGGATCGCCAGGGGAATTTCGAGGATATCGAAATCGGCATCGAGCGGCTGCATCTGGAACAGGATGCCGGCAAGTCGATGCATGACCAGCATCCGACCATGTCCTATGTCGATCTGAACCGCTCCGGCGTGGCGCTGATGGAAATCGTCTCCAAGCCCGACATGCGCTCATCTGACGAAGCCAAGGCCTATATGACCAAGCTGCGCTCGATCGTGCGCTATCTCGGCACCTGCGACGGGAATATGGACGAAGGCTCGATGCGCGCCGACGTCAATGTCTCCGTGCGTAAGCCGGGCGGTGAATTCGGCACGCGCTGCGAAATCAAGAACGTCAACTCCATCCGCTTCATCGGTCAGGCCATCGAATATGAGGCTCGTCGCCAGATCGCTATTCTGGAGGATGGCGGCTCGATTGATCAGGAAACCCGGCTGTTTGATCCGGGCAAGGGCGAGACCCGCTCGATGCGCTCCAAGGAGGATGCGCATGATTATCGTTATTTCCCCGATCCCGACCTGTTGCCGCTGGAATTCGACGATGCCTTCGTGCAGGCCTTGAAGAAGGATCTGCCGGAATTGCCAGACGACAAGAAGGCGCGTTTTGTCGCCTCCCTGGGCCTTTCCGTCTATGATGCTTCGGTGCTGGTGTCTGAAAAGGCGATTGCCGATTATTACGAAGCCGTGGCTGCGGGTCGCGACGGCAAGATTGCCGCCAACTGGGTTATCAACGACTTGCTGGGTGCCTTGAACAAAGCAGGCAAAGGCATTGAAGAGACTCCGGTTTCGCCTGCCCAGCTCGGCGGCATTATCGACCTGATCAAGGCGGAAACCATTTCCGGCAAGATCGCCAAGGACCTGTTTGAAATCGTCTTCAACGAAGGCGGTGACCCGGCCGATATTGTTGAGAGCCGTGGCATGAAACAGGTGACCGACACCGGCGCCATCGAAAAGGCTGTGGATGAAATCATCGCCGCCAATCCCGATCAGGTTGCCAAGGTGCTGGCCAAGCCGACGCTGGCCGGCTGGTTTGTCGGTCAGGTTATGAAGGCGACCGGTGGCAAAGCCAATCCACAGGCGGTGCAGGCGCTGGTCAAGGCCAAACTCGGCCTGGAGGAGTAAAGTCCGATGTTCTTCATCCGCACCGCCAATGACCGGGATCTGGAAAAGGTGCGGGTGCTGCTGTCGGAAACCTGGCATGCCACCTATGACGGCATCTATGGCGTGGCCAAGGTGCAGAAAATTATCGATACTTGGCATTCGGCTGCCGCGTTGAAGGCGCGGCTGGCGAAAAAAGGCGGCGAATTTCTGGTGGCTGACGATGGCAAGCGCCTTGGTGGGATGGGTTTTGCCGCCATGGCTGATAATATGGCCAAGACTGCCATTCTGCATCAGCTGTACGTCCATCCCAGCTTTCACCGCCAGGGCATTGGCACAGACATTCTGGCCGAACTGGAAACCTGCTTCCCGGACGCCGAGATCCTGCGTCTGGACGTGGAGCCGAAGAATACAGGTGCAGTGGCTTTTTACACCACTCACGGCTTTGTGGAGGTCGATCGCACCCAGAACTGCGGGGTGGCGGGTAGCGGCATTGAAGGCCTGGTCATGGAAAAGCCGCTGGTCAATGTTTTATCCGGGCCATTCTAGTGCATCGATCCAAACGGGCGCTTCAGCCGAGTTTGGAAAAATCGATGCATAAACAAAAAATGAGTGCACGAAAGCATGAACGAAGTGAATGCGTCAGTGCACTAGGGCATTTATAGCTGTCAGCCCGAAACCTTCAGGATCATCATGCTCCCCTTGATTATTCGTCCGGCGCAAGAAAATGATATTGTCGCCATTGTTGCGCTATTTGCCGCTGACGATCTTGGTGGCCACGGCGATACCACAGACCCCGATGCCCTGCCGGACTATCTTGCAGCCTTTCGGCGCATCGCCGAGTCTAGCAACGAAGTTCTGTATGTTGCGGAGCGTGATGGCGCGGTGGTTGGCACCTTCCAGACCATGGTCACCACGACCCTCACCGGGCGCGGTTCCTCTTCGATGATCGTCGAGGCCGTGCAAACACGGGCCGATTGCCGAGGGCAGGGGATTGGTGCGCAAATGATCGAATTCTGCCTGGAACGGGCAAGGGCTGAAGGTCTACGCCTGGTGCAGTTGTCTTCGAACGCAGTGAGGCTCGACGCGCATCGATTTTACGAGCGGTTGGGCTTTAGCAAGAGCCATTTTGGCTTCAAGTTCAAACTGAAATGAACAGGGCTTTGACCCGAATCTCTGGACAAGCGACCGTCAAGGCGTCATAAGCAGATCATCATTGAAAGCCGCCGGACCGTGGCGGAGCCGAGGAAAAGACATGAAGCAGCTTTTGTTGCAGATTTTCACCTGGTGGAGTGGCCAGACCGTCGGAACCCGTTTCTTCACCTGGCGTGAAGGCAAGCGCGTTGGCGAAGACGAAGCGGGCAATGTCTACTATGAAGGCGGCATGAGCAGCTTCGGCTTGCAACGTCGCTGGGTGATTTACAACGGCTATGCTGACGCCTCTGCCATTCCGCCCGGCTGGCATGGCTGGATGCATCACCGCACCGATGTCCCGCCCACCAAGGACAATTACGTGCCGAAGGAATGGGAAAAGCCGCATGAGGCGAACCTGACCGGCACCGCCAAAGCCTATCGTCCGCAGGGCTCGATTGCTGCAACCGGTGCTCGTCCGCGCGTGACCGGTGACTATGACGCCTGGACGCCCGGCAACTAACAGAGATTTTGTGAGCGCATGACGGTGTTAACGCGTTATGCGCTCTTCCGGTTTTGGCCACAAATTTCCGGTACATGGGTTTGTCAGCGTTTTCCTGCTGATATTTGTTTTTGCGCATAGGGTGGACGTGTCTGCAATACGGACCGCCGGTCCGACTGCTGGCGCATTTGAAAATTGGCCCATCTGAGCGACGACGGCCGGAAACGACAGGAATACGATCTGTGAAACAGACGAAAAGGGTGTTGAGAGCGGTTCTGGCAGCAACCAGCCTCACCGTAGCGTTCTCGATAATGGCCACTGTTCCAGCCGATGCCGCCCGCATTTCCAACGCCGTCGCGGTTTTTTCGGGATTGGACAAGATCACCGGACGAATTACCGAATTCGATGTCTATCTCAATGAGACAGTCCAGTTCGGCGCCTTGCAGGTGACGCCCAAGGCCTGTTACTCCCGCGATGAAACCGAGGCGCAGCATGTCGACGCCTTCGTGCAGGTCGACGAAATCACCCTGGACCGTCGCATTCGCCAGATCTTTTCAGGCTGGATGTTTGCCGATAGCCCGGCGCTGAACGCCATTGAGCACCCGATCTACGATGTCTGGCTGAAGGATTGCAAGCAGACCTCCGACGTGCCGAAACCGGCGAAATAAGCCCAGAGCTGTATGTTGGAAAGCTGTTTGTTACGGACTTATTTCTTCCGGCAATAAAAACGGCACATTGGCCATAGTTACGGCCTCTTCCAGCATCTTGCTGTACTCGTCTTTCGCCACATCTATCGCCCCGAAGGTTTTCAGATGCTCGGTGGTAAACTGGGTGTCGAGAAGCACGAAACCCTGCGCCCGTAGCCTTTCGACCAGATGCACAAGACAGATTTTCGATGCGTTGGAACGGCGGGAAAACATGCTTTCGCCGAAGAAGGCCGCCCCCAGGGACACGCCGTAAAGGCCGCCGACCAGCTCATCACCTTCAAAGGCTTCGACGCTATGGGCGTGGCCCATCTGAAACAGGGCTGTGTATAGATCGCGGATTGTCTGGTTGATCCAGGTGCTGGGCCGGTCCGGTGCGGGCTCGGCGCATTTGTCCAGAACCGCTGCAAAAGCCGTATCGAAGCGGATATCAAACGGCTTTTGCCGGATAATCTTGGCGAGGCTTTTGGAATAGTGAAAGCTGTCGAGGGGAATGATGCCCCGCAGGTCCGGCTCGACCCAGAACAGTTCCGGGTCGTCGCTGGATTCGGCCATGGGAAACAGGCCGATGGAATAGGCGCGCAACAGGATATCGGGCGTTATACTTCTATCCTTGCTGCTGCGTCGCCCCATTCTTTGTCCTTATTTCGTGGACGTCTTGGCCAGATAGTGCTCCAGCCAATGGATGTCGTAATCGCCCTTGGCAATATCCGGATTGTTGATCAGATCCTGGAACAATGGCAGGGTCGTCTTGATCCCGTCAATGACAAATTCATCGAGAACCCGGCGCAGGCGCATCATGCATTCTTCGCGGGTGCGACCATGCACGATCAGCTTGCCGATCAGGCTGTCATAGTAAGGCGGGATCTTGTAGCCAGCATAGGCGCCGGAATCCACCCGCACCCCAAGACCACCAGGAGCGTGGAAATGGGTGATGGTGCCCGGAGACGGCGTGAAGGTGCGCGGGTCTTCGGCATTGATGCGGCATTCGATGGCATGGCCACGGAATTCCACTTCTTCCTGCGTTACGGAAAGCCCAGCGCCCGATGCAACGCGGATCTGTTCATAGACCAGGTCGATGCCGGTAATGGCTTCCGTCACTGGATGCTCCACCTGCAAACGGGTGTTCATTTCAATGAAATAGAACTCACCGTTTTCATAGAGGAACTCGATCGTGCCAGCGCCGCGATATTTCAGCTTCTTCATGGCGTCGGCGCAGATCTGGCCGATCTTCATCCGCTGTTCCTGGGTGAGGGCAGGCGAATTGGCCTCTTCCCAAACCTTCTGGTGACGGCGCTGAAGCGAGCAATCGCGTTCGCCCAGATGAATGGCATTGCCTTCACCATCGCCGAATACCTGGATTTCGATATGCCGGGGCGTACCGAGATATTTTTCCATATAAACGGCGTCGTTACCGAAAGCAGCAGCGGCTTCCGAACGGGCTGTGGAAACGGCTTCTTCCAGCTCTGCTTCGGTGTTAGCGACTTTCATCCCGCGTCCGCCGCCGCCTGCCGTTGCCTTGATCAGCACCGGAAAGCCGATTTCACGGGCGATCTCCAGCGCTGTTTCCGGCTTCACTTCGCCGGCGGAACCCGGAACCACGGGAATGCCGAGGGATTTAGCGGTTTCCTTGGCGGTAATCTTATCGCCCATCAGCCTGATATGATCGGCGGTCGGTCCGATGAAGGTAATGCCATGGGCATCGAGAATATCGGCAAACTTGGAATTTTCCGAGAGGAAGCCGTAGCCGGGATGGACAGCGTCTGCCCCGGTGATTTCGCAGGCGGCAACGATCTGGTGAATGTTCAGATAGCTGTCACGCGAGGGCGGTGGGCCGATGCAGACGCTTTCGTCAGCCAGCCGCACATGCATGGCGTCGGCATCTGCTGTGGAATGCACGGCAACGGAGGCAATGCCAAGCTCCTTGCAGGCGCGCAGGACGCGAAGGGCGATTTCGCCGCGATTGGCGATGAGTATTTTTGAGATGACTGGCATCGGCTTACTCGATGATGACCATGGCTTCGCCATATTCGACCGGGCTTGCATCGTCGATGAGGATTTCGACGACCTTGCCGGAACGAGGCGAAGGGATCTGGTTCATGGTCTTCATGGCTTCGATGATCAGCAGCGTCTGGCCTTCCTTGACCGTCGAGCCGACTTCGATGAAGGGCTTTGAACCGGGGGCGGGGGACATATAGACCGTGCCGACCATGGGAGCCGTTACGGCTTTGGACAGATCGCGGGCAGCAGGAGCCGCTACCGGGACCGGAGCAGGCGCCGCGGCAGGTGCCGGGGCACCATAAGGCGCGCCATACTGCATCTGCGGCATTGCCATCATCTGCGGAGCAACCATTTGCGGCGCGGCACGGGAAACGCGAATTCTCAGCGCATCCTGTTCCACTTCGATCTCGCTCAGATCGGTTTCGTTCAAGATATTCGCCAGCTCGCGGATAAGCGCCTGATCGATGCCGGTTTTCTTCTCTGCCATGGAGGTTGTCCCTGAATTTCTTGTTCTATCGTGTGAGGTTATCAAGCGCTTGCAGCGCCAGGAGGTAGGAATGCGGTCCGAAGCCGCAAATAACTCCCTTGGCGGCGGGCGCTATCATCGAGGTGTGGCGGAATTCTTCCCGCGCGTGGACATTCGAAATATGAACTTCAACGACCGGAACAGCAATCGCCCGCATGGCGTCATGCAGTGCGATCGATGTATGCGTATAGGCACCGGCATTGAGCGCGACACCGACAGCTTTATCGCCCGCTTCATGCAGCCAATCCACCAGATCGCCCTCATGATTGCTCTGACGGCAGTCTATGGCAATGCCGAGCTGCTCACCAAACCGAACGCAATCCGCTTCGATGTCGGCCAATGTCTTGCCGCCGTAAATCCCGGGCTCCCGCTTGCCAAGCGCATTCAGATTGGGGCCGTTCAGCACGAAAATTGTTCTGCTCATTGCTGTTCCGTCGCGTTTTCGACTGCCTCCTATAAACCGGCATCCGTTGAAGGAAAAGCCCTTTGCGCTTTTCTCCCTATGGCTTCACTGTAAAATCAGCTGGATATCGCGACTATCTGGTGGATTCAGCAGGTTGATTTGCCGCAGGTGCGAACATTCGTCAGCTTCTCCTGGAGAGCATCGGCACCGATGGCACCAGAAACCAGTTCATTGCCGATCACATAGGCGGGTGTGCCGTTGATGCCCAGGTCCTGAGCCAGTTGATAGACCTTTTTGACGGATGTGTCATTGGGGCTGTCAGTCATTTCCTTACGAAGGGCTGCTTCCGAAACCCCCAGCATCACACCCGCATCGATGGCGCTTTCCTGCGTGGCGCGACCTTCACTGCCAAGCAGGGCATGGTGGAAGTCGCTGTATTTTTCCGGTGCCAGCTTGCGGAATGCGTCCGCAACGCGGTGTGCGGCGACCGAATCTGGCCCAAGAATCGGGAATTCCTTCAAGACGAACCGCACATTCTTATCGGTCTTCAGGATGGTATCCATGTCGGCCAGTGCGTGTCGGCAATAGCCACAATTATAGTCGAAGAACTCGACGATGGTCACATCGCCCTTCGGATTGCCAAGGACGATATCATCCTTCGAATTGAAGATCTCCGCCTTGTTGCGTTCAATGCCGCTGGAGGCCTGGCTGGCACGGGCAGCATCCTGCTTCTTTTGCAAGGCGTCCTGCACATCCAGCATAATTTCCGGATGGGCGATCAGATATTCCTTGATGAAGTCGCCGATTTCTTGCTTCTGCTTGTCATCCAGCGCGTAAGCCGGAGCGCCAAGGCCGGTTGAGGCAATGAGCGTTGCCAAAACGGCAGTGCGAAAAAATCGTATCTTCATGTCATTCCTCATGTTTGGCCATCGCGTTTGACCACCGTCTTCGGCCATTATTTCAGGCTGCATGCTTATCCGCTCTGGCGGTCCTCCGGCTTTGTGTCACCCATAGCGCTGGCGGTCCAGTCTATCCGGTTATTTTCACGGTCAGTCCACCTCGAATTGGAAGTGCGACCGTAACCAATTCAATGGCCGGGAAAAGCGGGAAAACACATTCCGGCATGGCTCTCACCATTGTGATAGGGTGCGCAATGCGGCAAATGTCAGGCGCATTTCTGTTTCAGCCTCCTATAGAATAGAAAGAGATCCATCTTGGTTATGCTTTCCACCCGCAGTGCCGTCGAACCGTTTCACGCCATGGATATTCTGGCCGAGGCCAACCGGTTGAAGGCCGCAGGCCATAAGGTGATTTCTCTGGCAGTCGGCCAGCCTGGCGCGCCAGCGCCCGAGCGGGCGATCCGGGCGGCGGAAGTGGCTTTGCGGGCGGGCCAGATCGGCTATACCGACGCTCTCGGCCGTGCCGACCTGCGTCAGGGGCTTGCCGATTATTACCGTCGTCGCCACGGCACGGAGGTCGCGGCGGAGCGGATCATGGTGACGACCGGCTCGTCGGCGGGTTTCAACCTGGCATTCCTGACGCTGTTTGAGGCCGGGGACGCCGTTGCCATCGCCCGGCCCGGCTATCCCGCCTATCGCAACATCCTGAAGGCGCTGGGACTGGTGGTGATTGAAGTGCCGGTCGGTCCGGAAACGGAATATACCCTGACACCGGACAGCCTGGAGCGTGCAGCGAGGGCGGCTGGCGTGCGATTGAAAGGCGTGCTTCTGGCCAGCCCCGCCAATCCCACCGGCACGGTCACAGGCCGGGCTGCGTTACAGCGTCTGGCGCTGTGGTGCGATGACAACGGCGTCAGCTTCATCTCCGACGAGATCTATCACGGCCTGACCTATGGCGTGGAGGAAGCGAGCGCGGTGGAATTTGCGCCTGACGCCGTCGTCATCAATTCCTTCTCCAAATATTATCGGATGACCGGTTGGCGGATCGGCTGGATGGTCCTGCCCCCCGCATTGGTGCGTGGCGTGGAATGCGTCGCCCAGAGCCTCTATATTTCGGCACCCGAATTATCGCAGATTGCCGCCATGGCTGCGCTTGAGGCAGGCGATGAATTGGAAGAGTACCGGGCCGGTTGCCGCGCCAATCGTGATTTTCTCCAGGCTCGACTGCCGGCGCTGGGCATGCCGCTGCTGTCTCCCATGGATGGCGCCTTCTATGCCTATGTCGATGTCAGCCGCTTCACCAATGACAGCATGGAATTTGCCCGCAGATTGCTGGCGCAAACCCATGTGGCGGCAACGCCTGGTCTGGATTTCGACCCGTTGGAAGGTCATCGGGCCTTGCGGATTTCCTATGCGGGAACACTGGCCGAGCTGACCGATGCCACCGACCGCATCGCCAACTGGCTTGCGTGAATTTTCCGAGATTTCAATGGCTTGAGGTCGATTTCAGACTCAATGTCGCAAGCTCTTGAATCAATCTGTGAAAGGATTGATTCTGTTTGTCAGGATCACTTCAGAAGCAGCAGGGGATGCCAAATGCCGGATGAGCCAATGGTGTCGCGCGTGCCTGTTCTTGAAACCGAAAGGCTGCGATTGCGCGGCCATTGCCTTGAGGATTTCGAGGCATCTGCCCGGATGTGGGCGGACGAGAGAGTGGTGCGCTATATCAGCGGGAAGCCATCGAGCCGCTCCGACAGCTGGTCGCGACTGCTGCGCTATATCGGCCATTGGCAGGCACTATCTTTCGGCTATTGGGTTGTCGAAGACCGGACCAGCGGAGATTATCTCGGCGAAGTCGGCTTTGCCAATTACAAGCGCGATATCACCCCGCCCTTGGACGAGGTGCCGGAAATTGGCTGGGTGCTGATTGCCGATGCCCATGGCCGGGGCATTGCCACCGAAGCCGTCGCCGCCGCGCTTGGCTGGGGTGATCGGCATTTTGCCCATGAAGAAACGGTCTGCCTTTTCGATCCACAGCACCAGGCGTCGATCCGGGTTGCGGAGAAAAGCGGTTATATTCGTAAGGGTGAGGTGACCTATATGGGCAGACCGACGCTGGTCATGAACCGCATGAGGCCATCATCGGTGTCGGCGCCAGATTTCGGTTGATCACGCCGTTTCACAGACCGTAAGGCTCATGAACGCTTGCTATTAAACGAAAACGGCCACGCTAGGGGCGTGGCCGTTTTTGAATGTTTGAAACGCAAGTCCCTCCTAGAGGAAGCCACGCTTCTGCCACCATCCGCCCTTCTTGGGCTTCGGAGCTTCGTCGCCATTGGTCACCGAGGTGACGACCGGTTCGGATGTGCTGACATTGGACGACCGATTGGCGCGCACCGGCTTTTCAGCACTGGCATCGCTTACGGCCTCTGGCTCGCTTGTGGATTCAGATGCAGGGTTTGGCGCAGAGACGTCCTGAACAGGTGCCGTTGCTACCGGCTCTTCCGAGACCGGGGAGGTGGCCACAGGCTCGGCAGCAGCAGCCGGTGCTTCGACAACCACAGCCTCAGGCACGGCAGCAGGTTCCGTTACCGTTTCCACGCTGTCGGCGGCTTCAGTTTTGGCTGACGCTTTCGGCTTGCGAGCCCGGCGTGGCTTGGCAGCCACTGGCTCATCAGCTTTCACGGCTTCTGTCGCTGGGACATTGACCTCAACACTGTCGGCGACTGCTTCGGACGGAGCTGCAACAACGGCGACAACCTGATCGGTGTCGGCTTCCGCCGACTCTTCAGCAGAGTCGTCATCTTCAGCAGTGTCATTGCCTTCGGTATCGGCGCTGACGCCATTTTCATCGCGACCGCGACGCCCACCGCGTTTGCCGCGACGGCGGCGCTTGCGGCGCTGGCTTTCGCTGTTGCCGTCTTCAGACGCGTCAGAGGCCTCGACACTATCATCGCGGTCTTCTGACGTATCTTCGGCGTCGTCATCGCCTTCGCTGTCATCGTCGCCTTCGTCACTGCCGGCAGCATTCTGCTGTCCATCGGCATGGCCATTGCCATTCTTGCCACGGCGGCGGCGGCGGCGCTTGCGCTTGCGGTTGCCGTCTTCGGCGGCGTTTGCTGCCGCATTGCCACTTGATGCGGGCTGTGCCTGAACTGGAGCCTCAACGACGTCCTCGTCATCCTCTTCCTCGATCTCGATGATCGGATCGTCCTCTTCCGGCTCACTGATCAGCGGCAGCAAGCTTTCGATGCGGACGGGATTGGCAACCGGCTCGCCCTTGTCGATGGCGAAATGCTGGTGACCGACGCTGGCATCCGAGTCGATGATGATCGACACGCCGAAGCGGTTTTCATAATCGACAATCGAGCCGCGCTTGTGGTTGAGCAGGTAAAGCGCCGTTTCCGGCAGGGTACGCACGGTAATGTCGTGCGTGGTGCTTTTCAGCAGATATTCCTCGACGCCGCGCAGCACATGCAGGGCAACGGAGGACTGCGAACGGATCAGGCCTGTGCCGGAGCAATGCTGGCAGACCTGGGTGGTCGATTCCAACACGCTGGCGCGAATGCGCTGACGCGACATTTCCAGCAGACCGAAATGCGAAATACGTCCGACCTGAATACGGGCGCGGTCGTTTTTCAGGCAATCCTTCAGCTTCTTCTCGACGGAGCGGTTGTTGCGCTTCTCTTCCATGTCGATGAAGTCGATGACGATCAGACCTGCAAGGTCGCGCAGGCGCAACTGGCGGGCCACTTCTTCCGCTGCTTCCAGATTGGTTTGCAGGGCGGTGTCTTCGATGGAATATTCGCGGGTCGAACGACCCGAGTTCACATCGATGGACACCAGTGCTTCGGTCTGGTTGATGATAATATAACCACCGGACTTCAGCGTCACCTGCGGCTGCAACATCCGGTCCAACTGCGCCTCGATGCCGGAGCGCGAGAAGATCGGGTGAATATCGCGGTAGGGCTGAACCACTTTGGCGTGGCTCGGCATCAGCATTTTCATGAAGTCTTTCGCTTCACGATAGCCTTCTTCGCCTGACACCACGATCTCGCTGATATCCTTGTTGTAAAGGTCGCGGATCGAGCGCTTGATCAGTGAGCCTTCCTCATAGACGAGGCAAGGTGCGGTGGAGTTCAGCGTCAGAGTGCGAACGTTTTCCCAGAGACGCATCAGATATTCGAAATCGCGCTTGACCTCGACCTTGGTGCGATTGGCACCTGCGGTGCGCAGGATAACGCCCATGCCCAGCGGCACTTCCAGATCGCGGGCCACTTCCTTCAACCGCTTGCGGTCGGCGGGGTTGGTGATCTTGCGGGAAATGCCACCGCCGCGCGCGGTATTCGGCATCAGAACAGAATAGCGGCCTGCCAGAGACAGGTAGGTGGTTAGCGCAGCACCCTTGTTGCCGCGTTCTTCCTTGGCGACCTGCACCAGCAGGATCTGGCGGCGCTTGATAACTTCCTGGATGCGATATTGCTTGCGCGGCGTGCGGCGCACCCGGTCGGGAACCTCTTCCATGGCGTCTTCGGCACCAACGGATTCGATTTCTTCCTTCTCGCCGTCATCATCATCGTCGTCGTCATCGTCATGACGATGGCGGCTATCGGTTTCTTCAGAGATGGAGTCCGTGTCAACCATGGCGGCCATGCTGCCATTGCTCGATCCGTCGTCCGGTGTCTCGTCGCTTTCGACGGCGACCGGTTCTGCGGAGGCTTCATCGGCGCTGGCTTCAACATCGCCTGCCTTCTTGCGGGGTTTGCGCGGACGGCGTGCCTTGGGCTTTGCTGCGGCCTCGGGGGCTGCCTCGTCCGCTTGCGGCTCAGCCGGTACTGCGTCGGCCTGCACTGCGTCAGTCTGGGACGCCTCGGCTTGCGGCGCATCTGCCGGCTGCTCGGCTGTGGTTTGCGCGTGATCGTCATCCGCCTGGTTGACGGCGAGACCAGCGACTTCTTCGGCTTCATTGGCGAATTCAGCCGGATCGGCAATCACTGGCTGGTCGCGTTCGCCGGGATCTCTGCTGCGCACCGGCTCGAAATCGCCGTCGTCGTGACGGCCATGCTCTTCGGCTTCGGCCTTCAAAAGGGCCTGACGGTCGGCAAGCGGAATCTGATAATAATCGGGATGGATTTCTGCAAAAGCCAGGAAGCCGTGGCGATTGCCGCCGTAATCGACGAAGGCGGCCTGCAAGGAAGGCTCGACCCGTGTGACTTTGGCCAGATAGATGTTGCCGCGGATCTGTTTCTTATGCTGGGATTCAAAATCGAATTCTTCGATCCTGTTACCGCGAACAACTACGACGCGCGTCTCTTCTTCGTGAGACGCATCGATTAGCATTTTGTCTGCCATGTAAGCTCTGCTCCTCGGCGCGACCGGTGGCGAGCAATGCCGCAGGCCTGGTGCCAAGCGGGGCTGATCTCGTGAGCGATGCGCCGGATATCGGTGCTCTCGTCTGCGGTATCTTTCCTGGCAGCAGTCCGTCAGCGTTCAGGGCATCAAAGGCCCCAAGGCGGACAACATTGGACAAAGGCTGCTGCAACGACATCAAATACCAAAACAAAAGCGACAATGACAAAGGCCTCTTGATAAGGCCCAATGAATGCTCAAAAGAGCGTTTGGCGGTTTCCCGCCCTGTTATTTTGCCGGAGATTCCAGCTGGACGATTCAGTTTCGGGACAAAAATGCCTTGGCGGCGGATGAAAAATCAGACAAATGGCGCCAGGTCCGTTTTGGTTGGCAGCCGTCGGATGACTCTATCCCGTCGACAATTTTAACCCTTATTTCTGTTGTATGTCGTCTGTGTCACATTGGCAAGCGGCAAAGCCTGCCCTGCCATAATATTGATAAGACCAATAGATTAGAATTGTTGCACTTGCGCGCGGCGATGAGGAATGATGGATAGTCGGTATGCGCGCTCCGGTTTATGGTTAGGATCGCATCCTGTGCCGCCGATGGTTGTAATTTCCAGTTGCCAATCGGGTCGTTCGTTTGGTCAGGGTTGGAGGATGGGTGTGAATGATCGGGACTTTCAAAGCGTGATCGATATGGTGTCACGGCATGGACGGATGGTGCGTTCAGCGATGGTCAGCATGAGGCAAGGCAAGCGGCCTGGCGTGGCGATCCTGTGGCTATTGGCCTGTATTATCGCGGGCTTGGCGCCTGCAAACGCCTTTTCGGCGGATCGTCTCGCCGCGTTTGCAGCCCGTATCGCCGGTGACGATGCCCGCACCCGTATCGTCATGGATTTCGACCAGAAGCCGGAAACGACCGTGCGCTATATCGGCAATCCTGATCGCATCGTCGTCGATCTTCCAGCCACCGTCTTTGGCTTTCCAGCCGAGGCACTGGTGGCCCGTGGCCTGTTTCGTGATATCCGTTTCGGCTCCATCGACGCTACCCATTCGCGTATCGTGCTGACCACGGCGCGGCCTGCCAAACTCGTCCTCACCGACATTCGTAAAAATGACGAGGGGCAGGGATTTCGACTGATTCTCGATGCGGAGATGACCGATAATGACACATTTTCCAAACTGGTCGCCTCCCAGGCCTGGGAGGCCGATGCCTACAGCAATGTCAAGAGCCCGCGCATAGAACAGGCGGCGCCGGCGCCGGATGGCGAGTTTCTGATTGCCGTCGATGCCGGCCATGGCGGTATCGATACCGGGGCCACAGGCAAGACCACCAATACGCCGGAAAAAACCGTGACACTGGGCTTTGCCCGGGCGCTGGCTGTCGAGCTTAACAGGCAAAAGGGCGTCAAGGCCTTCCTGACCCGCGATGGCGATACGTTCCTGTCTCTGTCGCAGCGCGTGACGCTTGCGCGGCAGAAGGGCGCAAACCTGTTTATTTCGCTGCATGCCGATATGCTGGGCCAGGCCAATATTCGCGGCGCGACCGTTTATACCATTTCCGATAAGGCATCCGACCATCTCGCCGAAGCGGCGGCGGCGCGTGAAAACCAATCGGACGAGGTTGGCGGTGTGGATGCGAGCGCCGAACCGCAGGAAGTCTCCGATATCCTGGCTGATCTCACCCGGCGCGAGACCCAGGCCTTTTCCATCGCTATGGCCAAATCGGTGGTGACGTCGTTCGACGGGCAGATCAACCTGATCAACAATCCGCATCGCTTTGCCGGCTTCCGAGTGTTGCAGGCCCAGGATGTGCCGTCCGTGCTGCTCGAATTGGGGTTTCTGTCCAACAAGGAGGACGAGAAGCTCTTGCTCGATCCGGCCTGGCGCGTCAAAGTGGTGAAACTGATCGCCGAGGCGGTGAAGAAATATCGTCAGCCGCTTCTTGCCAAAGGTGGTTGAGGCTCGGGACACCAAACCGCGATACATTTTGGCTGGAAATGCTCTAAAGGCAAAGCCTCGGTGTTTACTGTGAATGCCTCTGCGTGTGCCGACCTATCGAAGAATAATGCGGAAACATGAAAGTTGATCGCGATGGCTGTGTGTAACAGGGGCGAGGCCCTATTTTACGCACATTGTCACAACAACACCAGGAAACACCCGGGCGGTGGTGTTCAATACGCCTCCCGACTTGTAATTGGTGGCGTCGTATGCAAAACGCCACGATATAAGCGATGCTTGACATACAGGCGTATGCGAACCGAAAGCGATTGCCGGTAGCTTCACGATGATAAGACTGATTGGATATCTCTTCGGATTGGCTTCCGTTGCCGCGCTTGCCGCGGCAGCCGCTGCTGCCATCTATCTGACGACCATTACCAAGGATCTACCTGATTACGAGGTATTGAGCCGGTATGCGCCGCCGGTGATGACCCGCGTCCATGCCGGTAACGGCGCGCTGATTGCCGAATATGCCCATGAACGGCGGCTGTTCATGCCGATCCAGGCCATTCCCGATCGTGTGAAGGCGGCTTTCTTGTCGGCGGAAGACAAGAATTTCTACACTCATCCCGGTGTCGATATCTGGGGTCTTGGCCGCGCCATCCTGGTGAACTTGCAGAATTTCGGCTCCGGTCGCCGTCCCGTCGGCGCTTCGACCATCACCCAGCAGGTCGCCAAGAATTTTCTTCTGTCGTCCGACCAGACCATGGACCGCAAGATCAAGGAGGCCATTCTCTCCTTCCGCATCGAGCAGGCCTATTCCAAGGACAAGATCCTTGAGCTTTATCTGAACGAGATTTTCTTCGGCCTGAATTCCTATGGTATCGCTGCGGCGGCACTCACCTATTTCGACAAGCCGGTCACCGAACTGACCATTGCCGAAACCGCTTACCTTGCTTCTCTGCCTAAAGGTCCGGCCAATTACCATCCATATCGCCATACCCAGGCCGCTATCGAGCGCCGCAATTGGGTTATCGACCGGCTGGTGGAAAACGGCTTCGTCAGCCAGGCCGATGGCGACACCGCCAAGAAGGAAGATCTGGGCGTCAACCTGAGGCGCGGCGGCGGCAATGTGTTTGCCTCGGATTATTTCTCCGAAGAAGTCCGCCGTCAGATTATCGATAAATACGGCACCAAGTCCCTTTATGAAGGCGGGCTTTCCGTGCGCACCTCGCTCGATCCGGAGCTACAGGTCGCCGCCCGCAAGGCGCTTCAGGATGGTTTGCTGAGCTATGACGAACGGCGCGGTTATCGCGGCCCGATCACCCATATTGAAATGGGTTCGGACTGGGGCGTGCCGCTGGCCGATGTCGCAAGTCTTGCCGACGTTCCTGAATGGGAAGTCGCGGTGGTGCTTTCGACCTCCAAGACCGAGGTACAGATCGGCCTGAAACCGGATCGTGATGGCGCGGGCAAAGTCGTGCCGGAGCGTCTGACCGGCACGATCAAGGCCGATGCAATGGATTGGGCCTATCGGTCGGGACGGGGCGACCGCAAGACGGCGAAATCGCCTGACGGTGTCTTGCAGCCCGGTGACGTGGTTTATGCCGAGAAGATCGGCGCTGATACCTCCACCAATTATCGCCTGCGGCAGCCGCCGAAAGTACAGGGTGGTTTCGTTGCCATGGACCCGCATACGGGTCGCGTTCTGGCGCTGGTTGGCGGTTTCTCCTATGCCCAGTCGGAATTCAACCGCGCGACGCAGGCCATGCGTCAGCCGGGGTCGTCCTTCAAGCCCTTTGTTTATGCGGCGGCGCTGGATAGCGGCTATACGCCAGCTTCCGTGGTGCTGGATGCGCCCGTGGAATTTGTGTCCGGCGGCGAAGTCTGGCGGCCGCAGAACGATGGCGGCGGTTCCATCGGTCCGGCGACGCTGCGGTTTGCCATCGAGCATTCGCGCAATCTGATGACGGTGCGCCTGGCCAATGACATGGGCATGAATCTCGTGGCCGAATATGCCGAACGCTTCGGCATTTACGATCATATGCAACCCGTGTTGTCGATGTCGCTCGGAGCAGGGGAAACCACTGTCATGCGCATGGTCTCCGCCTATGCGGTGATCGCCAATGGCGGCAAGCAGATCAAGCCGACTCTGATCGACCGGATTCAGGATCGCTACGGCAAGACGATCTTCAAGCATGAAGAGCGGATTTGCGAAGGCTGCAATGCCGACGAATGGCATAATCAGGATGAGCCGGTGCTTGCCGATAACCGGTTGCAAGTGCTTGATCCGATGACCTCCTATCAGATCACCTCGATGATGCAGGGAGTCATCCAGCGCGGCACGGCCTATGGCAAGATCAAACTGGACCGCGACGTGGCAGGCAAGACCGGCACCACCAACGACGCCAAAGATACATGGTTCGTCGGCTTCACCCCGAATATCGTCGCCGGTGTTTATATCGGTTACGACAATCCGACCCCGATGGGCCGGGGCGCGACGGGGGGCTCGATGTCAGCACCTGTATTTAATGAATTCATGCAGACCGCAGTGAAGGGCACACCGCCCAGCAAGTTCAAGGTGCCTGACGGTATGCAGATGATTGCCGTCAACCGTAAGACCGGCATGGCGGCGGTCGTGGGTGATCCGGATACGATTGTCGAGGCGTTCAAGCCCGGCACCGGCCCAGCTGACAGCCTCTCGGTTATTGGCATGGACAGCAATATGCAGCCGGATGAGATCATGAAAAGCTCTCCCCAGGTCAATCAGGCCGTTCAGTCGGGAACGCCCGGCCTGTTTTAACAGAACGATCAAGCTTGTAGCGATGCCCCGGACTTTACTTCCGGGGCATCGGCTATTATGGACCGGACACCGTAAAAACAAGATTCCGGAAAAGGATCCATGCGCAACGAAATCGAAAATGTCGTCGACGAAATCAAGCAGGCCATAAGCCTGCTGAGGAGGCATCTTTGACTGGGATCAGGCGGTAAGACGACTGGACTGGTTGAACAACAAGGCAGAGGACCCCAACCTCTGGAACGACGCGGCCGAGGCCCAGAAGCTGATGCGCGAGCGTCAGCAGCTGGAAGACAGCATTGCCGGCGTGCGCCGTCTCGAACAGCAGATGAAAGACAATATCGAGCTGATCGAGATGGGTGAGGAAGAGGGCGACGAGAGCATCGTCAAGGAGGCCGAGGAAGGCCTGAAAGCCCTCAAGGCCGAATCCGGTAAATTGCAGGTCGAAGCGATGCTGTCGGGTGAAGCTGATGGCAATGACACCTATGTCGAAGTGCATTCGGGGGCTGGCGGCACGGAAAGCCAGGACTGGGCCAACATGCTGTTGCGCATGTATACCCGCTGGGCCGAGCGCAGTGGCTTCAAGGTGGAATTGCTGGAAGTGCATGACGGCGAAGAAGCTGGCATCAAGTCAGCGACCATTCTGGTCAAAGGCCATAATGCCTATGGCTGGATGAAGACCGAATCGGGCGTGCATCGCCTGGTGCGCATTTCGCCTTATGACAGCAATGCACGGCGCCATACATCGTTTTCCTCCATCTGGGTCTATCCGGTGGTGGATGATTCGATCCAGATCGACATCAACGAAAGCGATTGCCGTATCGATACCTACCGCTCCTCCGGTGCGGGTGGCCAGCACGTCAACACCACCGACTCGGCAGTGCGTATCACCCATATTCCAAGTGGGATCGCGGTCTCCTGCCAGCAGGAACGGTCGCAGCATAAGAACAAGGCCAAGGCCTGGGACATGTTGCGCGCCCGTCTCTACGAAGTCGAGCTGAAGAAACGCGAGGAAGCGGCCAATGCCGAGGCTGCCTCCAAGACCGATATCGGCTGGGGCCACCAGATTCGTTCCTACGTGTTGCAGCCTTATCAGCTGGTCAAGGATCTGCGCACTGGTGTCGAAAGCACAGCGCCCGACGACGTCTTGAACGGCGACATCAGCCCCTTCATGGAGGCCGCTCTCGCCCACCGTATCAGCGGCAGCGCGGATACGGTGTCCGATATCGACTGATGTCGGGCCATGTTCGGCGATTCTTATGCCGCGCCTCTTGCACGCAGTGAAATGCAAACCGTCTGAGCTTCTGTTCAGGCGGTTTTTTTGTATAATGATTGTCGGATCGTGAGAAAAGGAAAGCATCCTATGCCGACATGGACTGAAATCGTCAAAGCCAATGTCGAGCGCTATGGTGGTCTGGTCGCTGGAATTGATCCATCGCTTGGCGATGTGCCTGCGATTTTCGAGAATGAGGATGGATGCTGGATCGAAGACTATGTCGATTTCCTCCTCGAGACGATCGCGGGGCATGTCGGCTTCGTCAAGTTCCAGTCGGCTTATTTCGAGGCTTGCGGCCTTAAAGGCTTGAAGGCTCTGTCAATGGGCATGGCACGAGCACGGGCGTCGGGCATTGGCGTTATCCTCGATGCCAAGCGCGGCGATATCGGCGCAACGGCGTCAGCCTATGCGAGGGCTTATCTGGTTCCTGGCGCTGAAGGGGGAAGCGGTGACTTCGAGGCAGATTGCCTGACCGTCAATCCGCTGATGGGACCCGACACGCTTGCGCCCTTTGTCGAGGCGGCGCAGGCGCATGGCAAAGGCCTGTTCGTCCTCTGTCGCACGTCCAATCCGGGCGCAGGCTGGCTACAGGACAAAATGACGGGCAACCAGCTTATTTCGGACCGGCTCGCGGGGCTGATCGGCGGTTTTATGCCTGACACGATTGAGGACGGTGATCTCAGTGCCATTGGGGCGGTCATCGGTGCTACGGTTCCCGCCGAAGGCCGCCGCCTCAGACAATTTATGCCCCGTTCGATCATTCTTGCACCGGGATTGGGTGCGCAAGGCGCTGATCCGCTGGCCATCCACTCCTTGCGTGGAACCATACCCGGTGACTTGCTGGTCCCCGTGTCTCGTGGCCTGACGAGGGTTGAAGACAGAAGCCTTTCCCTGGGCGCGTATGCCGAGTTGATCCTCGGCAGGCTGGACAGTTTCAAGCAGTCCATTGCCTATGATTACAGCCGGCCAAGGAGCAGAGCGGTCTGATTGCGCTCAGTGGCTTTCACGCTCGACCTGGATTTCGCCGAATTCATCGACAACCACCGTCCAGCTCTCCGGATCGTTCGAGCGGGCGTCTTGCTTCAGATAGACAGTGGCCGAAAGGCCGAAGCCGCGATTAACCCCGGAGGGATCTTCGCTGCGAATATCGGTGACATAGGGATGCAGATCGGTGATTTCCTGCAATTCAACGGTGTCGATAATCTGTGGCCCTTGATCGGTAACGGAAATCTGGCTGAGGAAAACCTTGGCGGTGCGATCTGGCTGGCGCAGGGCGTAGAGCCGGTAATAGCCGCGCCGTGTCCCATCCTTACTTGCGTCGATGACGCCAGGGCTTTTGACGATGCCGGTGCTGTTTGCCGTGCCGGGATCCTCCCAATAGCCACCGCTGATCAGGAATGTCACGGCTGGCGGCACCGTTTCGGCTTCCTGTGCCAAGGCGGCGGTGTTCGTGAACGAAAAGGGGAGGGTGCAGACCATCAGTGCCACGGCAAAAGCGGTGGCGGATGCTGAAAAATCCAGGCGTCCCTTCATCTGCATCGGTTCACTCCGGCTTACGCCCTTTGTGCTGCACAATATGTTTCAATTGGCAAATTGCTCGGCGAGGATTCGCTCCGACCAGGAATGATCGGGATCTGACAATATCCGCGCGGTAATATCCTTGGCCTGTTCGATCTGGACGGTGAGCACCGACTTGACCTCGATATTGTCGGCGACGGCATTCACCGGTCGCTTTCGCTCCTCCAACACCTCGATCATCACTGTGACCCGGTCGGGAAGCAAGGCGCCACGCCAGCGCCGGGGCCGAAACGGGCAGACGGGGGTAAGTGCCAGGAGAGGCGCATCAAGCGGCAGAATCGGGCCATGGGCAGAAAGATTATAGGCGGTGGAGCCGACCGGCGTCGCCACCATCAACCCATCGCAGATCAGCTCATCAAGGCGCTCCTGGCCGTCGATCAGCACCCTCAGTTTCGCCGCCTGATAGGATTGCCGCAGCAACGACACCTCATTGATGGCAAGCGCGACGGTTTGCGTGCCGTCTTCGCTGAGCGCGGTCATTTTCAGGGGATGAAAATCATTCTCGGTAGCGATGGCGATTCGCTCCGGCAGGTCTTCCACCCGGTAATCATTCATCAGGAAGCCGACGCTGCCCCGGTTCATGCCATAGATCAGCCGCCCAGAATTCATCGTGTCATGCAGGTTTTGCAGCATGAAGCCATCGCCGCCCAGCACGACCAGCACATCAGCCTCTTCGGGTGGCGTGTATCCGTAGGTGCGAATCAGCTCTTCGCGGGATGCAAGCGCCTCCGGAGTGTTCGTTGCGACGAAAGAAAGCGACCGGAAGGAACGCGCCATGCGAAAAAACCTGTTGGAAAGGGCCTTCTTCGTACATGATAAACTCGCCCTGCGCCAAGTTTTTTCGCGTTGTTAAAACCCTGGAAATCCGGGTTGCGGACGGGGAACGCGATGGATCTCCTTGAGGAGGCGTAGCAGTTTAAAACCAGACCCAGCCAGATCCGGCTTGAGCCATCCTGCATCACGCTTTTTCATCATAGCCTCTTTACAGCGCGGAAAAATCTGGTAGTCAGACGCCACTGCCCTTGTAGCTCAGTTGGTAGAGCACCTGATTTGTAATCAGGGGGTCGCGGGTTCGAATCCTGCCGGGGGCACCATTCTTTCACATCAATTCTATCGTTTGAACTGCCGATTCTAGGATCGGCGCAGCTGCGGCTTTCTTCAAAGCCCGCCGGGTGGGATAAACGCAAAATACGCCCAGGCGAGTGCAAAAGCTGCGACAACACAAAGAGCGACAACCAGTTTGCGCAATCCTGGGCGCGGTTGCTTCGGCGGTACGGGTTTTCTGAATTTTATGACATTGTCGCTCATCAGTGCCTCCTCTCATGGGCTATGATTCAGCCATGCATGATCGGCGGCATTTATTTCACGCAAAGCTTGCGGCATGGTTACGATGAGCCAGAAAATCAGCGGACCGGGAATCGATGGATGTGACAGTCGGTGACGGCCATGAACGGGATAGTATCGCCTGGCCACGGATACAAAGAAATCCCCGCCGCTTTAAAATGCGCCGGGGACTATTCAAAGATATTTGTCAGGCCATTCCGGCAGGGTCACCGATTGGCAGCAAAGGCGGGCTCGGCACCGGATCATTCGGATTTTTGGTGTCGCCCTGATCCTGGATTGGCGGTTTTACCGCGCCATCCTGCTTGCGGTCGGGAATACCAGGTGTGCCTTGTGGCCCCCGTGGCGCATTCTCTGGTCTTTCAGGAAGTGTGGTCGGCATGGTTGTCCTCCTTCTTGTGTTCATAAGGACAACCATAGGACTGAACATTGGTTCCGAAGATTGTGACGTCGCGCCAAAATGTCGAACCTACCGCGATGCTATCAGCAAGCAATATTTGAGCCTGACTGGGCAGAAATGACGAGCGATGCCTCAGAGGCTGGATTCCTGGAAAGCCTTGGTAGACGCCGGTTCCGAGGTCGAGGACATGGGAACCGGCTCTTTGATGTCAGCTTTTGCGCAGCAGGAATTGGCGTGACGCATACAAGGCGATAGCCGCCGCATTCGACACGTTCAGCGATTTGATCTCGCCGGGCATGTCGAGCCGGGCCAGCGCATTGACCGTGTCACGGGTTTTCTGGCGCAGGCCCTTGCCTTCGGAACCAAGCACCAACGCCAGCTTGTCACCACTGAATGTCTCTTCCAGCGGGCGCGGCCCTTCCGAATCGAGCCCGATGGACACGAAACCGAGCTTATGCAATTCGCCCAGCGCCTCGGCGAGATTGGTGATCTGGATATAGGGGATCAATTCCAGCGCACCGGAGGCTGATTTCGCGAGTACACCCGATTCGGTCGGGCTGTGGCGCATAGTGGTGATCACCGCGCCAGCACCGAAGGCGACGGCGGTGCGCATGATTGCCCCGACATTATGCGGATCAGTCACCTGGTCGAGCACCAGCAACAGCGGGCTTTCCTTCAGCGCTTCAAGACGGCGAGGCGGCAGTGGCCGGGTCTCCAGCATGACGCCCTGATGAATGGCTTCCGGCCCCAGATGCTTGTCGAGATCCTGCGGCGTGACGATTTCCACAGGAAAGGGCAGGGCATCGACCGGGCCGATTTCCAGCCGTACAAGCGCATTCTGGGTCAGCGACAGCTTGATCGGCTTGCGTTCGGGATTGTTGAGGGCGGCGCGCACCGTGTGCAGGCCATATAAAAATACCTGGTCGGGGGCGATCGGCGGCGGTGTCCAATCGGCGTTGGACTTGCGCCGTTTTTGCGGTTGCGGGGTGGGAATCTCGCCGCGCTCACGCTTTGCATCCCGCACCTGACGGCGCAAAGTTGCATAGTGGCTGTCGCGGTCGGACGTGTCGTTTGGGTTATCTTTGCTCATGGCGCCTTATAGCGGGCTTGCGTGCCAGGGGATAGAGACCCCGGGTTTGCCGGGATGCCTGAACGAGGAAAAAACATGAAAATTTTCCGTCTAAGGCGTGTTGACATCTCCGTTTCGGGCCGTCATATAGCCGCCACGGAACGCGGTGAGCCAAGCTTGAAAGCGAAGTTCGACGCTCCGGGATAGTAAGCTTGGTTGCTTGATCCGGTCGAAATACTGGAGGGATGCCCGAGTGGTTAAAGGGGACGGACTGTAAATCCGTTGGCTCAGCCTACGTTGGTTCAAATCCAACTCCCTCCACCATTTCGACACCTGGATCTAAAACCGCCGCGGGTATAGCTCAATGGTAGAGCAGCAGCCTTCCAAGCTGAATACGCGGGTTCGATTCCCGCTACCCGCTCCAGCTTTCAATAATCTCTCACAACTGTTTCCCCATATGCGATCTGTGCCGTTATCACGCGCATTTGCAGGAATTGCGCTGCTGGACACCCCCGCAAAGCACCTGCTTTGGGCCATGCGCATTTATGGCTTGCGCAATCGGACCGAAAGCCTTAAACGGCGGCACTAAACCGGTTCGCCGCGTCAACCTTTTACGTTCACAGGAAGCATTCAAATGGCAAAGAGTAAGTTTGAGCGCAACAAGCCGCACGTTAACATCGGCACGATCGGCCACGTTGACCACGGCAAGACGTCGCTGACGGCAGCAATTACGAAGTATTTCGGTGAATACAAGGCGTATGACCAGATCGACGCCGCTCCGGAAGAAAAGGCCCGCGGCATCACCATTTCGACGGCGCACGTCGAATATGAAACGCCTGCCCGTCACTACGCTCACGTTGACTGCCCCGGCCACGCCGACTACGTCAAGAACATGATCACCGGTGCAGCGCAGATGGACGGCGCGATCCTGGTTTGCTCGGCAGCTGACGGCCCGATGCCGCAGACCCGCGAGCACATTCTTCTGGCTCGCCAGGTTGGCGTTCCCGCCATCGTCGTGTTCCTGAACAAGGTTGACCAGGTTGACGACGAAGAGCTTCTGGAGCTGGTCGAACTGGAAGTGCGCGAACTTCTGTCGTCCTACGACTTCCCGGGCGACGATATTCCGATTGTCAAGGGTTCGGCTCTTGCTGCTCTGGAAGACAGCAACAAGAAGATCGGCGAAGACGCGATTCGCGAACTGATGGCGGCAGTTGACTCCTACATTCCGACGCCTGAGCGCCCGATTGACCAGCCGTTCCTGATGCCAATCGAAGACGTGTTCTCGATCTCTGGCCGTGGTACGGTTGTGACGGGTCGCGTTGAGCGTGGTATCGTTAAGGTTGGCGAAGAAGTCGAAATCGTCGGCATCCGCGCGACCTCGAAGACGACCGTTACCGGCGTTGAAATGTTCCGCAAGCTGCTCGATCAGGGCCAGGCTGGCGACAACATTGGTGCCCTGGTTCGCGGCGTACAGCGCGATGGCGTTGAGCGCGGTCAGATCCTGTGCAAGCCCGGTTCGGTTAAGCCGCACAAGAAGTTCATGGCAGAAGCCTACATCCTGACGAAGGAAGAAGGCGGCCGTCATACACCGTTCTTCACCAACTACCGTCCGCAGTTCTACTTCCGCACGACGGACGTTACCGGTATTGTTTCTCTGCCGGAAGGCACGGAAATGGTTATGCCTGGTGACAACGTCACGGTTCAGGTTGAACTGATCGTTCCGATCGCCATGGAAGAAAAGCTGCGCTTCGCGATCCGCGAAGGTGGCCGCACCGTCGGCGCCGGCATCGTCGCTTCGATCATCGAATAATTGCATCTCTTTAGAGATATGAGATTGGACCCCGCTGGCAACAGCGGGGTTTTTTGTATGTGCCCTCGAGTCCTCTTCGCAGATGGTGTTGATTATGCCCATCGTCCTCAAATTGGACGCGATTGCATTCGAGACAGAGAGAAAATCTGCGATGCGACAAACCGCGCTGCAAATTTCTCAAGATGATGGCACTTAAGGGTCTCGTTCCCTTGTCTCCACCGGCGCCTATCATTTAAGACAAACCAGACTTACGATTTCAGGAGTGAACGGTGTTGGACAACAAGCTTCAGATTTTCATTGGCTTCGATACAAAGGAAGTCGTGGCCTATCATGTGCTCGCGCAGAGCATTCTTGAACATTCGTCCATTCCCGTCGCCTTCACACCCATCGTCCTCGACAATCTGGCCAGTATTTTCACGCGCGAGCGCAATCCACTGCAATCGACGGAGTTTTCCTTCTCCCGGTTTCTCGTGCCTTATCTGAGCGATTACCAGGGCTGGAGCATGTTCATGGATTGCGACATGCTGGCGCGCGCCGATCTCGCCGAACTTTGGGCATTGCGTGACGACCGCTACGCCGTGATGTGTGTCAAGCATGACTATCAGCCAAAGGTGGAAACCAAGTTTCTCGGTCAGACTCAGACCAAATACGAAAAGAAGAACTGGTCGAGCATCATGCTGTTCAACAACGCCAAATGCACGGCGCTGACCAAGGATTACGTCAACACCGCAACCGGTCTGCAACTGCACCAGTTCAAATGGCTTGAAAGCGATGACCTGATCGGTGGGCTGCCGCTGCATTGGAATTATCTGGTCAACGAATATGACCATGACCCGGCCGCCAAGATCGTCCATTTCACCGATGGCGGCCCTTATTTCGAACAATACAAGAATGACGATTATGCAGAAGAGTGGTTTGCTGCCCGCGAACGCATGCTGCACGTCACACAGAGCCTGTGACCATGACAGTCCAGAACGGCAGCGCGCCCCCCACGACCGCCAGCATCCAGGCCTTTGCGGACTGGCAGGCGTTGCTCGGCCGTTTCACTCACATTGTCCTCGTCGCCAACAGCGAGGAGGCCAATGTGGACAGGCTGCGGCGCGAACTGCCACAAACTGCCTTGTTCGTTTTTTTCAATAAGGTCTACAAGATTCTCGACAAGCCGTTCGATCGCCCGTCTCTGCTGGTGGCGCGCAGTGGTTCGGTCGGCGCCAACATCGTTTACCGCAAGGAAGTCAAGAATGTGCTTGGCTATTTTCCGGGCGATGAATTTCTGGGCGTGATGAATGTCAGGGCCCATCCTGGCGAATTGTTCAGTGATGCCACAAAATTCGAAGGGGCTGCGGTCGGCCATCTGGATCTCTCCAGCCATTTTTCCAGTTTTTACCCTGATGATCATATTCCGACCAGCGGTTTTGCCTTGGCCTTGTGGCTGAGCGAACACCTGCCCGAAAAGACCATCCTGTTGGATGGATTTTCAGCGCGGCGCAGTGAGAAGTGGAAAGTCTTTCATCTACATGACTGGACATTCGAACAGGTCGTGCTGCGATTGTTCATCCATTCCGGCAAACTGGTCGCGCCAGGGGCAGCCGAGAAAAATGCTTACGCTGCGTTACTGCAACGATTTCCGGACTTGAGCGAGGGGGCGGTTGCGCTGTCTGCTGCTGACGTGCTGGCTAGCCGCCTTGAAGGGTCAAACAAGGAAATCGATAAGCTGATTTCCATCACCAAGATCCTGCGCTGGTTTTATCAGCTCTCCAAAAAGCTGAAGCCGAAAACCAGAAAACAGCGATTGAACGCCAAAAAGGCGAAGAGTTGATCAAAGCCTTGTCATGTTGCAACGCAAAAACGTGACTTGCGGCTGCGATAACTGCCCTGTAACATAGTGATATAACTATCTACACCGTCCCGCTTTGCTTGGGGCCGAGCCCACCCTAAACACATAAAGATGCGTCTATGATTCGTCTGATGTGCGCGGTTGCGATTGCGCCTTTTTTGATTCTACCATTTGCCTGGGTTGGCCAGGCTGCCGACTTTGGCCGACCGCTGATCTGGAACGTCTCACGCAACGGCACGAGCGGCGTTGCCATTCAAACCGGCGTTCAGTTGCGCAATGCCTTTGAACCGAAAATAGGTGTCGATACCTCTGTTATCGCCACCAAGAGCGGGCAGGTGGATCAATCCACACTGCCTTTGCGGCTTTGGGGGCGGGTGCGGCTGGAAGGGAGCGACAAAACGAATGGGCCTGCGACCTACCTCAATACCAGTTTCACGCCCGCAACGGGTGCATCCAGCCTGTCGATGGAACGCGCCTGGAACTGGACACTGACGCCTGATTTCACGCTTGGCTCGACGCGCATTATCGAGGTGCGCCGGGTCAGTGGTGACGGGGCGGGGCTATCGGCAAGCCAGCGGCTGGATTTGTCCATGCCGGATTGGTCAGCGTCGCTTTACAGCGAAGCGGGTATCGATCAGCTTGATGCGACGACGACGGGATCTGTCGGTATTGAGAAAAAGGTTTTCGGCGATGTTGGTCTTTCCGCCGCGATGACCAATCTGCTCGATGCACCTTCGACGACCTTCCGGGCAAGCTATAGTCGTCACTGGTAGGAAAATGGTATTTTGTCCTGAATGTGCAAAAAACCCTCTTGCCAATCGTCACCGACCGTCTTAAACGGAGCGCCAAGCAACGGACGGGATGGCCATCGGCGCATCACTCGGACGTGCAGATAGGGGTATAGCTCAGTTGGTAGAGCGGCGGTCTCCAAAACCGCAGGTCGTAAGTTCGAGCCTTACTGCCCCTGCCATTTTTCACACAGTGTTGGAATTGATTTTTTCGGCTTGTGAGTTTTGGCGTTGTAGAATTTGTTTAAATGTCGGTTTTGCCCTTGTTAAAGTGAGAATCGGCGTTTATGTAACACTCAAACAGACACGCGGTGCGTGGGGCTGATCTTTTCAGCTTTACGTGCCGTAAATGCGTGGGCATTAGATGGCATCGAAGACTAATCCATTTGCGTTTTTGCAGCAGGTTCGCTCCGAAACGTCCAAAGTCACCTGGCCGTCGCGCCGCGAGACTGTGATCTCGACGCTGATGGTGTTGGCCATGGTGATTTTTGCCTCGCTGTTTTTCTTTGCGGCGGATCAGGTTATTGGCTGGGTTTTGAGCCTTGTCCTGAATCTTGGCAATTAACAGGACGGGAACGAACATGGCTGCACGTTGGTATATCGTCCACGCATATTCGAATTTTGAAAAGAAGGTTGCGGAATCGATCGAAGAGAAGGCTCGTCAGAAGGGTCTTGGACATCTCTTTGAAAAGATTCTCGTTCCGACCGAGAAGGTCGTCGAGGTTCGCCGGGGCCGCAAGGTGGACAGTGAGCGCAAATTCTTCCCCGGCTATGTGCTGGTGCGGGCGAATTTGACCGATGAGGTCTACCACCTGATCAAGAATACCCCGAAGGTCACGGGCTTCCTGGGTTCCGACAATAAGCCGGTTCCGATTCCTGACTATGAGGCTGATCGGATTCTCGGCCAGGTTCAGGAGGGTGTCGAGCGTCCCAAGTCCTCGCTGTCCTTCGAGATCGGCGAGCAGGTTCGCGTTTCCGACGGTCCTTTTGCATCCTTCAACGGTGTTGTTCAGGATGTCGATGAAGAGCGGTCGCGCCTTAAGGTCGAAGTGTCGATCTTCGGCCGCGCTACACCGGTCGAGCTTGAATACAGTCAGGTCGAAAAGGTCTGATTGCTGCGGGAGGGAAACCTCCCGTTTCGCGTGGGAGTGCGGCGGTCTCTTAAGCCGGACCGTTCATACGCACCACGCAACCGCAGCCGCCGGCATGTCCGGCATGAGTGGGCCGGGCAACCGGTCTGATAGAAAGGCAGAGAGAAATGGCTAAGAAAGTTGCAGGCCAGCTCAAGCTTCAGGTCAAGGCAGGATCGGCTAACCCGTCCCCGCCAATCGGTCCTGCGCTTGGTCAGCGTGGTGTAAATATCATGGAATTCTGCAAGGCGTTCAATGCCGCTACGCAGGAAATGGAAAAGGGCATGCCGATCCCGGTCGTCATTACCTATTACCAGGACAAGTCCTTCACCTTCATCATGAAACAGCCGCCAGTGACTTACTGGTTGAAGAAGGAAGCTAAGATCCAGTCCGGTTCTAAGACTCCGGGCAAGGGCGCAAAGGTTGGTACCATCACCAAGGCCCAGGTCCGTACGATCGCCGAAGCCAAGATGAAGGATCTGAATGCTGCCGACGTTGACGGCGCTATGGCAATGGTCGAGGGCTCTGCCCGCTCCATGGGCCTGGAAGTGGTAGGTTGATCATGGCAAAGCTTGCAAAGCGTATTCAGAAGATCCGCGAAGGCGTTGATCCCACCAAGCTGGTTGCTCTGTCCGACGCCATTTCGATGGTCAAGGAACGTGCCGTTGCCAAGTTCGATGAAACCATCGAAATCGCCATGAACCTTGGCGTTGACCCACGTCACGCCGACCAGATGGTCCGTGGCGTTGTCAACCTGCCAAACGGCACTGGCCGCGACGTTCGCGTTGCCGTCTTCGCTCGTGGCGCAAAGGCTGATGAAGCCCGCGCAGCTGGCGCAGAAGTCGTTGGCGCCGAAGACCTGGTTGAAATCGTCCAGGGTGGCAAGATCGACTTCGACCGCTGCATCGCAACGCCTGACATGATGCCGCTGGTCGGCCGTCTCGGCAAGGTTCTCGGCCCGCGTGGCATGATGCCGAACCCGAAGGTTGGTACTGTGACCATGGACGTCGCTGGCGCTGTTAAGGCATCCAAGGGCGGCGCTGTCGAGTTTCGCGTTGAAAAGGCTGGTATCATCCATGCCGGTATCGGCAAGGCCTCGTTCGAAGCCAAGGCTCTTGAAGAAAACATCAAGGCTTTCGCTGACGCCGTCATCAAGGCAAAGCCTGCTGGCGCCAAGGGTAACTACGTCAAGCGCGTAGCGATCTCCTCGACCATGGGTCCTGGCGTCAAGATCGACCCTTCGTCGGTCACAGCTTAATTTTTCGGGGTGTTCCACCCCGTATTCAAGAATTCCCGGTCCTTCGGGGCCGGGAATGTCCGGTTTTATAACCGGATTTCCTGTCCGAGATTGTGGGCGGTCGCAAGGCCTTAATATCCAGCCTGCATGAGACGGGTAAGACCCGAAATTCTTCACGGACGCCAAGGCGTTACGGAAGTGTCGGTTCGAGCCTTGTGTGCCTTGTGCCTGACGCCTTCGGGTGACAGTGCGGGGGGGCAGGATCCTCAAGCGTCGCTTGGGATCTGACGAGTTTAGATCCCTTGAGGCAAAGGCAAACCCGATGGGGCCTGCAGGATTGCGGTCCCGTCTACTGGAGACAGACAGTGGAAAGAGCGGAAAAACGCGAATTCGTCACAGAACTGAACGAAGTCTTCAAGGCTTCTGGTTCGGTTGTTGTGGCCCACTATGCTGGTGTCACAGTTGCGCAGATGAACGACTTCCGTTCAAAAATGCGCGCGGCTGGCGGCACCGTCAAAGTCGCGAAGAACCGTCTGGCCAAGATCGCTCTTCAGGGCACGGAGTCGGAAGGGATGACAGATCTCTTCAAGGGCCAGACGCTGATTGCTTACAGCGTTGACCCAATCACGGCTCCGAAAGTCGTCATGGATTTTGCCAAGACCAACGACAAGCTCGTTGTTCTCGGTGGTTCCATGGGAACAACCACGCTCTCCGTGGATGCAGTCAAGTCGCTTGCGACCCTGCCTTCGCTGGACGAGCTGCGTGCAAAGCTGGTCGGCATGATTCAGACCCCGGCTACTCGCATCGCAGGCGTTGTTCAGGCACCGGCAGCTCAGCTTGCTCGCGTGTTTGCGGCTTATGCCAAGAAGGACGAAGCCGCGTAAGGCGGTTTTTCGCTGTTCATACCCAAAACCAGTTCGTTTCGAACCGAACACTGATAAAGGACTAGTAAAATGGCTGATCTCGCTAAGATCGTAGAAGACCTCTCCTCTTTGACCGTTCTGGAAGCTGCTGAGCTTTCCAAGCTGCTCGAAGAAAAGTGGGGCGTATCTGCAGCTGCTCCTGTGGCTGTTGCTGCTGCCGGCGGTGGTGCTGCCGCCGTTGTTGAAGAAGAAAAGACTGAATTCGACGTTATCCTGACGGATGCCGGCGCAAACAAGATCAACGTCATCAAGGAAGTTCGCGCGATCACAGGTCTCGGCCTGAAGGAAGCCAAGGACCTCGTTGAAGGCGCTCCGAAGGCTGTCAAGGAAGCCGTTTCCAAGGCTGAAGCTGCTGACCTGAAGAAGAAGCTTGAAGACGCTGGCGCCAAGGTTGACGTCAAGTAATTCATACTTTCGGCTCCGGCGAGGGTGCAAACTCTCTCCGGAGCCGTTCTCCTGACGGAAATTATTACCCAAAAGCCGGTAAAACGGCTTTTGGGTAATGGGTTCTCAAGAGGATGGTTCCGATCAGGCGCTCAAGGCAAACCGGCCTTTCCGCCTGAACTGGAACGAGATTGATGATCCATGATTGACGGAGCCGCCTGGCCAGCGGTGTTCGTCTGTTGCAGGCCCGGGTGCAAACTGACAAGGAGCGACGATGGCTCAGACCCTTTCCTTTAACGGTCGCAGGCGCGTACGCAAGTTTTTCGGAAAAATTCCAGAAGTCGCAGAAATGCCGAACCTCATCGAGGTTCAGAAGGCATCTTACGATCAGTTCCTCATGGTTGACGAGCCCGAAGGTGGTCGTCCCGACGAGGGACTTCAAACCGTTTTCAAGTCCGTCTTCCCGATCACCGATTTTTCCGGTGCCTCGATGTTGGAATTCGTGTCCTACGAATTCGAGCCGCCGAAGTTCGACGTCGATGAATGCCGCCAGCGCGACCTGACCTATGCGGCACCGCTCAAGGTTACTTTGCGCCTGATCGTGTTCGATATTGATGAAGATACGGGCGCCCGCTCGATCAAGGACATCAAGGAACAGTCGGTCTACATGGGCGACATGCCCTTGATGACCAATAACGGTACGTTCATCGTCAACGGCACCGAGCGCGTTATCGTCTCGCAGATGCACCGTTCGCCGGGCGTGTTCTTCGACCACGACAAGGGCAAGAGCCATTCCTCCGGCAAGCTGTTGTTTGCCGCCCGCGTCATTCCTTATCGTGGTTCCTGGCTCGACATCGAATTCGACGCCAAGGACATTGTCCACGCCCGTATCGACCGCCGCCGCAAGATCCCCGTGACCTCGCTGCTGATGGCGCTGGGCATGGACGGCGAAGAAATTCTCTCGACCTTCTATTCGAAGTCCGACTACAAGCGCGATGGCAAGGGCTGGCGCGTGCCGTTCCAGGCGGAAACGCTGAAGGGCTCCAAGACCCTCGTAGACATGGTCGATGCCGATAGCGGCGAAGTCGTTGTCGAAGCCGGCAAGAAGCTCACCCCGCGTCTTCTGCGCCAGTTGCAGGACAAGGGTCTGAAAGCGCTGAAGGCGACTGACGAGGACCTCTACGGAAATTATCTGGCCGAAGATATCGTCAATTTCGCAACCGGTGAGATCTATCTCGAAGCTGGTGACGAAATCGACGAAAAGACCCTGCCGATCATTCTTGATGCGGGCTTTGAAGAGATCCCGGTTCTGGGCATCGATCACATCAATGTCGGCGCCTATATCCGCAACACGCTGGCTGCCGATAAGAACGAAAACCGCCAGGATGCGCTGTTCGACATCTACCGCGTCATGCGTCCGGGTGAGCCGCCAACCATGGATTCGGCTGAAGCCATGTTCAACTCGCTGTTCTTCGATAGCGAGCGCTATGACCTGTCGGCTGTTGGCCGCGTCAAGATGAACATGCGTCTCGATCTCGAAGTGGCCGACACCGTGCGCGTTCTGCGCAAGGAAGACATCCTGGCCGTGGTCAAGATGCTGGTCGAGTTGCGCGACGGCAAGGGCGAAATCGACGATATCGACAACCTCGGCAACCGCCGTGTTCGTTCCGTCGGTGAATTGATGGAGAACCAGTATCGCCTGGGTCTGCTGCGCATGGAGCGCGCCATCAAGGAACGTATGTCGTCGATCGAAATCGATACTGTCATGCCGCAGGATCTGATCAACGCCAAGCCTGCCGCTGCTGCTGTGCGCGAGTTCTTCGGTTCGTCCCAGCTCAGCCAGTTCATGGACCAGGTCAACCCGCTGTCGGAAATCACCCACAAGCGCCGTCTTTCGGCTCTTGGACCGGGTGGTCTGACCCGCGAGCGCGCCGGCTTTGAAGTGCGCGACGTGCATCCGACCCATTACGGCCGTATCTGCCCGATTGAGACGCCGGAAGGCCCGAATATCGGTCTGATCAACTCGCTTGCCACGTTCGCTCGTGTCAACAAATACGGCTTCATCGAAAGCCCGTATCGTAAGATCATCGACGGCGTGGTGACCAAGGACGTTATCTACCTCTCCGCCATGGAAGAGGCCAAGTATTACGTTGCCCAGGCCAATGCCGAGCTGAACGCTGAAGGCAAATTCGTCGAGGAATTTGTCGTTTGCCGTCATGCCGGAGAAGTGATGCTGTCGCCGCGCGACACCATCAACTTGATGGACGTTTCGCCGAAGCAGCTCGTGTCCGTTGCCGCGGCTCTTATTCCGTTCCTGGAAAACGACGACGCCAACCGCGCTCTGATGGGCTCCAACATGCAGCGTCAGGCTGTTCCTCTGCTGCGGGCTGAAGCCCCGTTTGTCGGGACCGGCATGGAGCCGATCGTGGCGCGTGACTCCGGTGCGGCTATCGGCGCCCGTCGTGGCGGCGTGGTCGATCAGGTGGATGCGACGCGTATCGTTATCCGCGCCACGGAAGATCTCGATGCCGGCAAGTCCGGTGTTGATATCTACCGCCTGCAGAAGTTCCAGCGTTCCAACCAGAATACCTGCGTCAACCAGCGTCCGCTGGTCGCCGTCGGCGATATTCTGAACAAGGGCGATATCATCGCGGACGGTCCGTCGACCGACCTCGGCGACTTGGCGCTTGGCCGTAACGCGCTTGTCGCGTTCATGCCTTGGAACGGCTACAACTATGAGGACTCCATCCTCATGTCGGAGCGTATCGTTTCGGAAGATGTCTTCACCTCGATTCATATCGAGGAATTTGAAGTCATGGCCCGCGATACCAAGCTTGGACCGGAAGAAATCACCCGCGATATTCCGAACGTCTCGGAAGAAGCGCTGCGCAACCTCGATGAAGCCGGTATCGTCTATATCGGTGCAGAAGTGCAGCCGGGCGATATCCTGGTCGGCAAGATCACTCCGAAGGGCGAAAGCCCGATGACGCCTGAAGAAAAGCTTCTGCGCGCCATTTTCGGTGAAAAGGCCTCTGACGTCCGCGATACCTCGATGCGCATGCCTCCGGGCACGTTCGGGACCATTGTTGAAGTTCGTGTTTTCAACCGCCACGGCGTTGAAAAGGACGAGCGCGCCATGGCCATCGAGCGAGAAGAAATCGAACGTCTTGCCAAGGACCGCGACGACGAACAGGCAATCCTGGACCGCAACGTCTATGGTCGTTTGCTCGACACGCTGCGCGGTCAGGTTTCGATTGCCGGTCCGAAGGGTTTCAAGAAAGGCGTCGAACTGAACAACGCCGTCATTTCTGAATACCCGCGTTCGCAATGGTGGATGTTTGCCGTTGAAGACGAGAAGGTTCAAAGCGAGCTGGAAGCGCTTCGTGGTCAGTACGACGAATCCAAGTCGCGCCTTGAGCAGCGCTTCATGGACAAGGTCGAAAAGGTCCAGCGCGGTGATGAAATGCCTCCGGGCGTCATGAAGATGGTCAAGGTCTTTGTTGCTGTGAAGCGCAAGATCCAGCCAGGCGACAAGATGGCCGGCCGTCATGGTAACAAGGGCGTCGTGTCGCGCATCGTTCCGGTCGAAGACATGCCGTTCCTGGAAGACGGTACGCATGTCGATATCGTTCTGAACCCGCTGGGCGTGCCGTCGCGTATGAATGTCGGCCAGATTCTTGAAACCCACCTTGCCTGGGCTTGCGCTGGCATGGGTCGCAAGATTGGGCAGATGCTTGAGGATTACCAGAAGCATCTCGACATCACCGAGCTCAGGACCGAACTGGTCGATCTCTACGCCAGTGAATCGCATGACGAAGTCGCCAGATTCGACGACGAGTCTCTTCTGCGGCTTGCTGATCAGGCCAAGAGCGGGCTTTCCATCGCCACGCCGGTTTTCGACGGTGCGCATGAAAGCGACGTTTCGGAAATGTTGACCCGCGCCGGTCTGCACACGTCCGGCCAGTCAGTTCTCTATGATGGACGGACGGGTGAAACCTTCGACCGCAAGGTCACCGTTGGTTACATGTACATGATCAAGCTCAACCACTTGGTTGACGACAAGATCCATGCACGTTCCATCGGTCCTTACTCGCTCGTCACCCAGCAGCCTTTGGGCGGCAAGGCACAGTTCGGCGGTCAGCGTTTCGGGGAAATGGAAGTCTGGGCTCTGGAAGCTTACGGCGCTGCCTACACCCTGCAGGAAATGCTGACGGTGAAGTCGGACGACGTGGCCGGACGTACCAAAGTCTACGAAGCAATCGTGCGGGGCGACGACACGTTCGAAGCCGGTATTCCAGAGAGCTTCAACGTTCTCGTCAAGGAAATGCGATCGCTTGGTCTGTCGGTCGAGTTGGAGAATTCCAAACTCGAGACGGCCGATACCGTCAACCCGTTGCCGGACGCTGCGGAATAACAGTGACAGTGGGGCGTGCGCGTTTCGATGCGCGCGCCGTCCTCCGCCAGTTGTAAACATCAACCGGCGTGGGGACTTTTGCCGCATTCAGCGGTTATTGTCGTTTTAAGGCGCGGTGTGGCTTCCCGGGAAGGGCCGCATCCGTCGCCAAGCTGAGGGCCCCTGGCCCCACAAGGAGATAGGCATGAACCAAGAGGTCATGAACCTTTTCAACCCGCAGGTCCCTGCGCAGCATTTCGATTCCATCCGGATTTCGATTGCCTCGCCGGAGAAGATCCTGTCCTGGTCGTATGGCGAAATCAAAAAGCCTGAGACCATCAACTACCGCACTTTCAAGCCGGAGCGCGACGGTCTGTTCTGCGCCCGTATCTTTGGTCCCATCAAGGATTACGAGTGCCTGTGCGGCAAGTACAAGCGCATGAAGTACAAGGGCATCATCTGCGAAAAGTGCGGCGTGGAAGTCACCCTGTCGCGCGTTCGCCGTGAGCGCATGGGTCATATCGAGCTTGCCGCTCCGGTTGCCCATATCTGGTTCCTGAAGTCGCTGCCTTCACGCATTTCGACCCTTCTCGACATGACGTTGAAGGACGTGGAGCGCGTTCTCTACTTCGAAAACTACATTGTCACGGAGCCGGGCCTGACGGCCCTTAAGCAGAACCAGCTTCTGTCCGAAGAAGAATACATGATGGCGGTCGATGAATATGGTGAAGACCAGTTCACCGCCATGATCGGTGCTGAAGCCATCTTTGAAATGCTGGCCTCGATGAATCTCGAGCGCATCGCCGGCGAATTGCGTCAGGACCTTGCCGACACCACGTCGGACCTGAAGCAGAAGAAGCTGATGAAGCGTCTCAAGATAGTTGAGAACTTCATGGAATCGGGCAATCGTCCTGAATGGATGATCATGAAGGTTGTTCCCGTGATTCCGCCGGACCTGCGTCCGTTGGTTCCGCTGGATGGTGGCCGTTTTGCGACCTCCGACCTGAACGATCTCTATCGTCGCGTCATCAACCGTAACAACCGTTTGAAGCGTTTGATCGAGCTGCGCGCTCCGGGCATCATCATCCGTAACGAAAAGCGCATGTTGCAGGAATCTGTAGATGCGCTGTTCGACAACGGCCGCCGTGGCCGCGTCATCACCGGTGCCAACAAGCGTCCGCTGAAGTCGCTGTCCGATATGCTCAAGGGCAAGCAGGGTCGCTTCCGCCAGAACCTTCTCGGCAAGCGCGTCGACTATTCTGGTCGTTCGGTTATCGTGACCGGTCCGGAACTGAAGCTGCACCAGTGCGGTCTGCCAAAGAAAATGGCGCTCGAACTGTTCAAGCCTTTCATCTACGCCCGTCTCGACGCCAAGGGTTATTCCTCGACCGTCAAGCAGGCCAAGAAGCTGGTTGAAAAGGAAAAGCCGGAAGTTTGGGATATTCTCGACGAGGTTATCCGCGAACATCCCGTTCTGCTGAACCGCGCACCGACGCTTCACCGTCTGGGCATTCAGGCGTTCGAGCCTATTCTGGTTGAAGGCAAGGCCATTCAGCTGCATCCGCTCGTCTGCACGGCCTTTAACGCCGACTTCGACGGCGACCAGATGGCTGTTCACGTTCCGCTTTCGCTGGAAGCCCAGCTGGAAGCCCGCGTGTTGATGATGTCCACCAACAACATTCTGCATCCGGCAAACGGTGCGCCGATTATCGTTCCTTCGCAGGACATGGTTCTCGGTCTCTACTATTTGTCGATCATGAACCAGAATGAGCCGGGCGAAGGCATGGTGTTCTCCGACATCGGTGAATTGCATCACGCCCTTGAAAACAAGGTGGTGACGCTGCATTCCAAGATCCGTGGTCGTTTCAAGACCGTGGATGCGGACGGCAAGCCAGTTTCGAAGATTTTCGAAACCACTCCGGGCCGTATGCTGATTGGCGAACTTCTGCCGAAGAACGTCAACGTGCCGTTTGACACCTGCAATCAGGAAATGACCAAGAAGAACATCTCCAAGATGATCGACACGGTTTATCGTCATTGCGGCCAGAAGGACACGGTGATTTTCTGCGACCGGATCATGCAGCTTGGCTTCCGCCACGCCTGTAAGGCTGGCATTTCCTTCGGTAAGGATGACATGGTCATTCCAGACTCCAAGGTGAAGATCGTAGGCGACACCGAATCCTTGGTGAAGGAATACGAACAGCAGTACAACGACGGTCTGATCACTCAGGGTGAGAAGTATAACAAGGTCGTTGACGCTTGGGGTAAGGCGACTGAAAAGGTTGCGGAAGACATGATGGCCCGCATTAAGGCTGTTGAGTTCGATCCGGAAACTGGCCGCCAAAAGCCGATGAACGCGATTTACATGATGTCTCACTCCGGAGCGCGTGGTTCTCCGAACCAGATGCGTCAGCTGGGTGGTATGCGTGGTCTTATGGCCAAGCCATCGGGCGAAATCATTGAAACTCCGATCATTTCGAACTTTAAGGAAGGTCTGACCGTTAACGAGTACTTCAACTCAACCCACGGTGCCCGTAAGGGTCTTGCAGACACGGCCTTGAAGACCGCGAACTCGGGTTACCTGACCCGTCGTCTGGTTGACGTAGCCCAAGATTGCATCGTTAATCTGGTCGATTGCGGTACAGACAAGGGCCTGACCATGACGGCGATTGTTGACGCCGGTCAGGTTGTGGCTTCGATTGGCGTGCGTGTTCTCGGTCGTACGGCGCTTGATGATATCGATCATCCGGTCACGGGTGAGCGGATCGTTGACGCTGGTCGCATGATCCTTGAAGCCGATGTCATCGAAATCGAAAAGGCTGGTATTCAGTCGATCCGTATTCGTTCGGCTCTGACCTGTGAAGTTCAGACCGGCGTCTGCTCGATCTGCTACGGTCGTGACCTTGCCCGTGGTACACCTGTGAACATGGGTGAAGCTGTGGGTGTTATCGCTGCGCAGTCCATCGGTGAGCCAGGTACCCAGCTGACCATGCGTACGTTCCACTTGGGCGGTACGGCCAACGTGGTTGACCAATCGTTCCTGGAAGCCTCCTATGAGGGGACTATCCAGATCAAGAACCGCAACATGCTGCGCAACTCTGACGGCATTTATGTCGCCATGGGCCGTAGCATCGCGGTGACGATCCTGGACGAACGCGGTGTTGAGCGCTCCTCGCAGCGTGTTGCCTATGGTTCCAAGTTGTTTGTCGACGATGGCGACAAGGTCAAGCGCGGTCAGCGTCTGGCTGAGTGGGACCCATACACACGCCCGATGATGACCGAAGTGGAAGGTGTCGTTCATTTTGAGGATCTGGTCGACGGTATCTCCGTTCTGGAAGCCACCGACGAATCCACTGGTATCACCAAGCGTCAGGTTATCGACTGGCGTTCGACGCCGCGTGGCGCCGATCTGAAGCCGGCAATTGTCATCAAGGATACTCAGGGCAATGTGCTCAAGGTTCCGCGTGGTGGTGAAGCTCGGTTCCAGCTGTCGGTTGATGCAATCCTGTCGGTTGAACCCGGCCAGCGCGTCTCCCAGGGTGACGTTCTTGCTCGTTCGCCAATGGAAAGCGCCAAGACCAAGGACATCACCGGTGGTCTGCCGCGTGTTGCCGAACTGTTCGAAGCCCGTCGTCCGAAGGATCACGCCATCATCGCTGAGATCGATGGTACCATCCGTCTGGGCCGCGATTACAAGAACAAACGTCGTGTTATCATCGAGCCGGCGGAAGACGGTGTCGAGCCAGTCGAATACCTGATCCCGAAGGGCAAGCCCTTCCATCTTCAGGAAGGCGACTATATCGAGAAGGGTGACTATATCCTCGACGGTAATCCGGCTCCGCACGATATTCTGGCGATCAAGGGTGTCGAGGCGCTCGCAAGCTACCTAGTCAACGAAATCCAGGAAGTCTATCGCTTGCAGGGCGTTGTGATCAACGACAAGCACATCGAGGTGATTGTTCGCCAGATGCTGCAGAAGGTCGAAATCACCGACAGCGGCGACAGCCAGTATATCGTTGGCGACAATGTCGACCGTATCGAGTTGGACGAAGCCAACGAACGTCTGGTTGAAGAAGGCAAGAAGCCAGCCTTTGGCGATCCGGTATTGCTCGGTATCACCAAGGCCTCGCTGCAAACGCCGTCCTTCATCTCGGCTGCGTCCTTCCAGGAAACCACCAAGGTTCTCACGGAAGCGGCAATTGCCGGCAAGACCGATACGTTGCAGGGCCTGAAGGAAAACGTCATCGTCGGTCGTCTGATCCCGGCCGGTACCGGTGGTACCATGACCCAGATCCGTCGTATCGCTACCTCGCGTGACGACCTCATTCTCGAGGAACGTCGCAAGGGCACCGGCGCGGATCTTGCAACCCCGATGCTGCGTGACATGGCAGGCGAGGGTGCTCCTGCTGCCGAATAATCGGTGCACCAATCGAAATAAAAAAGCCGTCCGGAGCGATCCGGGCGGCTTTTCCTTTTTATGAAGTTGCCTAGCGAAGGTCGGAGTTCGTTTGGGCTTATCAGTGGGAAACGTAATCCGGTGCTTGGCTCAATGAGAACCGTACAGATCTAAGGAAGCAGGGGCAGGGCGGCGCCATGCTCATAGCCTAGCCGCTGGCTCGCCTCATCTCGGGTTAACCAGAAGAAGGAAAAACGCACCGGAGCATCACCGCCGTGAGGCGTTGTTTCGCTGTGAAACCAGCTCTGCGGATAGAGAGTGTGAAGCAAAGGCAGGTGGAAAAAATGGCGCTTGTGGTGAATGGAAACGCCATCTCGAACATCCCGATAACAGACAGAAGTCAGAAAGCGGGGAGGCGAGAGACAGGCAAAGCCCGTCTCCTCTTCGAATTCACGACAAGCCGCAGCGCTGGGGCTTTCACCGTGTTCAACGGTGCCACCTGGCACCTGCGGTAGAATATGTGGAAAATCCGGCTCATCGAAGACCAAGAGCCGGTCGCGGTCGGCGGCATAGACAAGGACCTTTTCAATGACATGTCCTGTCATTCATGCTCACTCAGTTGAAGCGGATGATTGCCACTTCGCCTTCGAGTGCGCCCTGATATGCCGAGGCATGCGGCTCGTCTGACGGAGGCTCGGTCACCATTCCGATCTGGTCCAGGTCGGCTTCCAGAAAGCCTTCCTCGGCCAGTGCATTCAAAGCCTCGCGCACGGCGGAATCGTCATCGGGTGCGCTCAGAAGAATATGCAGGTCAATGCCTTCGGTGCCCGTTTCTTCATAGGCCTTGGCAATGATGATGAAGACCATCGGTCCGTCCGAATTATTGTCATTGTCAGGGGTCGAAATCATCAGTCGGTCCTTATGACGGGTCGCCTTTCTTCTGGCTCGAGACAGGCGAGCCGCCAGGTGACCGCGATAGCAACGGTTAGAAAGCCTTGTAGCCGGGAATCGTTTCGGCACAATAACCTAATCGATAATTTCATCGTTATAGAGCGATCCGCCGCCGTCAAGCTGAAGGCTGGATGGAAATCCCAAAACACCTAGCTTCATGTGCAAAACCCGCCGTTTGGCAGCTATGAAAACGATTCTTCTATCGCAGGATGAAAATCGGCATCGCCAAGGTCGGAATTGGCCGATGACAATTGCATAATCGACCGAAACCCGTCATAACCGCAAATAGGCCGGGACCAAAGCGGCCACAGGGCTTTGGAGAGCTATTAATTTTGCGCCATGGCTTGACGGAACGGGGTGAAAACAGTAGTACGCCCCGCATCGGAGCCAATGCACGGTTATGATTTTCAGGACATATTGTTCTGAAGTTTGCCCCAGGCTTAGGATCCAAACGCACTTTGAAGACATGAATGCTGCACGCATGACGCAGTCGCATGCGTCCTCTGCTTTTTGTGGTCCATCCGGAAGTCCGGATCGGGCCACATTCGCGCATGGCGAAAATTGTGCGAGCGCCGCCGGAAACGGCACAAACGGGCCTGAAAAGGCTCAAGTGACAAGAATTATAAGGGATGGTTCTATGCCTACCGTAAATCAGCTGATCCGCAAGCCGCGTCAGGCGCAGGTAAAGCGCAACAAGGTTCCTGCCTTGCAGGAAAATCCACAGAAGCGCGGCGTTTGCACCCGCGTTTATACAACGACCCCGAAGAAGCCGAACTCGGCTCTGCGTAAGGTTGCCAAGATCCGTTTGACCAATGGCTTCGAAGTCATTGGCTACATTCCGGGTGAAGGCCACAACCTGCAGGAACACTCTGTCGTCATGATCCGTGGCGGCCGCGTCAAGGACTTGCCGGGCGTTCGTTACCACATCATCCGTGGTGTTCTCGATACCCAGGGTGTCAAGAACCGTAAGCAGCGCCGTTCCAAGTATGGTGCAAAGCGTCCGAAGTAAGTCGGAAGCCTTCTTTGAAATTCAGCGCTGCGCGAGGTTCTCCGCGTGATAAAGCGTTCTAACCGTTGAGAGACGAAGTAAAATGTCCCGTCGCCATAAAGCAGAAAAGCGTGAGATCAACCCGGACCCAAAGTTCGGTGATCTGGTCGTCACCAAGTTCATGAACGCCATCATGTTGCACGGCAAGAAGTCCGTTGCTGAAAGCATCGTCTACGGTGCCTTCGATGTCGTTGAAGCCAAGTCCAAGGCAGAGCCGATCGCAATCTTCCATCAGGCGCTTGAAAATGTTGCCCCGCATGTTGAAGTCCGCTCGCGCCGCGTTGGTGGTGCAACATACCAGGTCCCCGTCGACGTCCGTCCGGAGCGCCGTCAGGCGCTCGCCATTCGCTGGCTGATCATCGCCGCCCGCAAGCGCAACGAGACCACCATGGTCGATCGTTTGTCAGGCGAATTGCTTGATGCGTCCAACAATCGCGGCAGCGCTGTCAAGAAGCGTGAAGACACGCACAAGATGGCCGACGCTAACCGCGCCTTCTCGCATTACCGCTGGTAATCTTAGACGATCGAATATCGAAAGGCAGTCCACTATGGCTCGCGAATATAAAATCGAAGACTACCGCAATTTCGGGATCATGGCGCATATCGACGCCGGCAAGACCACGACGACTGAGCGGATTCTCTACTACACCGGCAAGTCGCACAAGATCGGCGAAGTTCATGATGGCGCAGCCACGATGGACTGGATGGAGCAGGAGCAGGAGCGTGGTATCACCATCACCTCTGCTGCGACCACGACCTACTGGAAGGGTCGCGATGGCAAGATGCGCCGTTTCAACATCATCGACACCCCCGGCCACGTTGACTTCACGATTGAAGTAGAACGTTCGCTTCGGGTTCTCGACGGCGCTATCGCGCTCCTCGATGCCAACGCAGGCGTTGAGCCGCAGACGGAAACTGTTTGGCGTCAGGCTGAAAAGTACAACGTTCCGCGGATGATCTTTTGCAACAAGATGGACAAGACCGGCGCTGACTTTTACCGTTCGGTAGAAATGATCAAGACGCGTCTCGGTGCCACCGCTGTTGTTATGCAGTTGCCAATCGGCGCTGAGACAGAGTTCAAGGGCGTTGTTGACCTGATCGAGATGAACGCTCTCGTTTGGCGCGATGAATCTCTGGGCGCGGCTTGGGACGTTACTGAAATCCCTGATGACCTGAAGGAAAAGGCCGTTGAATATCGCGAAAAGCTGATCGAGACCGTTGTCGAGATCGACGAACAGGCGATGGAAGACTACCTGAACGGCATCATGCCTGATAATGACAAGATCCGCGCTCTCGTTCGTCAGGGTACGATTGAAGTCAAGTTCCATCCGATGTTCTGCGGTACTGCCTTCAAGAACAAGGGCGTTCAGCCTTTGCTCGACGCTGTTTGCGAGTATCTTCCTTCTCCGCTCGATATCCCTGCTATCAAGGGTATCGATGTTAAGACTGACGGTGAAATCGAACGTCATCCTGATGACGCCGAGCCTTTGTCGATGCTGGCGTTCAAGATCATGAACGACCCCTTCGTCGGTTCGCTGACATTCTGCCGTATCTACTCCGGCAAGCTCGAAAAGGGCGCGTCGGTCATGAACACGGTCAAGGAAAAGCGCGAACGCGTTGGCCGTATGCTCCAGATGCATTCCAACAGCCGTGAAGACATCGAAGAAGCCTTTGCAGGCGACATCGTTGCCCTGGCTGGCCTGAAGGAAAGCACCACGGGCGATACGCTCTGCGATCCCCTGAATCAGGTTATCCTGGAGCGCATGGAATTCCCCGAGCCGGTCATTCAGATCGCCATCGAGCCGAAGACCAAGGGCGACCAGGAAAAGATGGGCCTCGCGCTCAACCGTCTTGCTGCTGAGGATCCGTCCTTCCGCGTCAAGACTGACCAGGAATCTGGCCAGACGATCATCGCAGGCATGGGTGAACTTCACCTCGACATCATCGTTGACCGTATGCGTCGTGAGTTCAAGGTAGAAGCAACTGTCGGCGCGCCGCAGGTTGCCTATCGCGAAACCATTACGCGTCAGCACGAAGAAGACTACACTCACAAGAAGCAGTCTGGTGGTACGGGTCAGTTCGCCCGCGTCAAGATCATCTTCGAACCCAATCCTGAAGGTGATGAGTTCAAGTTCGATTCGAAGATCGTCGGTGGCTCTGTTCCCAAGGAATACATCCCTGGCGTTCAGAAGGGCATCGAAAGCGTTCTGTCGTCCGGCCCGCTGGCTGGCTTCCCGATGCTCGGCGTCAAGGCGACGCTCATCGACGGTGCTTACCACGATGTCGACTCGTCGGTTCTGGCCTTCGAAATCGCCTCGCGGGCTTGCTTCCGTGAAGCAGCCAAGAAGGCTGGTGCTCAGCTGCTTGAGCCGATGATGAAGGTGGAAGTCGTAACGCCGGAAGATTACGTCGGTGACGTGATCGGCGACCTGAACTCCCGCCGTGGTCAGATCCAGGGCCAGGAAAGCCGTGGTATCGCCGTTGTCATCAACGCGCATGTGCCGCTGGCCAACATGTTCAAATACGTCGACAACCTGCGCTCCATGAGCCAGGGTCGCGCTCAGTACTCGATGGTGTTCGACCACTATTCGCCCGTTCCGAGCAATGTCGCTGCCGAAATTCAGGCAAAGTACTCCGGTCAGAAATGATCGGGGTAACCCGCCGGAACTGATAACAGGAATTTCCCCCTTCATGGGGATGAGATAATGGAGAGCCGAAAATGGCAAAGAGTAAGTTTGAGCGCAACAAGCCGCACGTTAACATCGGCACGATCGGCCACGTTGACCACGGCAAGACGTCGCTGACGGCAGCAATTACGAAGTATTTCGGTGAATACAAGGCGTATGACCAGATCGACGCCGCTCCGGAAGAAAAGGCCCGTGGGATCACCATTTCGACGGCGCACGTCGAATATGAAACGCCTGCCCGTCACTACGCTCACGTTGACTGCCCCGGCCACGCCGACTACGTCAAGAACATGATCACCGGTGCAGCGCAGATGGACGGCGCGATCCTGGTTTGCTCGGCAGCTGACGGCCCGATGCCGCAGACCCGCGAGCACATTCTTCTGGCGCGCCAGGTTGGCGTTCCCGCCATCGTCGTGTTCCTGAACAAGGTTGACCAGGTTGACGACGAAGAGCTTCTGGAGCTGGTCGAACTGGAAGTGCGCGAACTTCTGTCGTCCTACGACTTCCCGGGCGACGATATTCCGATTGTCAAGGGTTCGGCTCTTGCTGCTCTGGAAGACAGCAACAAGAAGATCGGCGAAGACGCGATTCGCGAACTGATGGCGGCAGTTGACTCCTACATTCCGACGCCTGAGCGCCCGATTGACCAGCCGTTCCTGATGCCAATCGAAGACGTGTTCTCGATCTCTGGCCGTGGTACGGTTGTGACGGGTCGCGTTGAGCGTGGTATCGTTAAGGTTGGCGAAGAAGTCGAAATCGTCGGCATCCGCGCGACCTCGAAGACGACCGTTACCGGCGTTGAAATGTTCCGCAAGCTGCTCGATCAGGGCCAGGCTGGCGACAACATTGGTGCCCTGGTTCGCGGCGTACAGCGCGATGGCGTTGAGCGTGGCCAGATCCTGTGCAAGCCCGGTTCGGTTAAGCCGCACAAGAAGTTCATGGCAGAAGCCTACATCCTGACGAAGGAAGAAGGCGGCCGTCATACACCGTTCTTCACCAACTACCGTCCGCAGTTCTACTTCCGCACGACGGACGTTACCGGTATTGTTTCTCTGCCGGAAGGCACGGAAATGGTTATGCCTGGTGACAACGTGACGGTTCAGGTTGAACTGATCGTTCCGATCGCCATGGAAGAAAAGCTGCGCTTCGCGATCCGCGAAGGTGGCCGCACCGTCGGCGCCGGCATCGTCGCTTCGATCATCGAATAAGACGTCTTCATACAGAGGAAGAAGCGCGGCATTCAATGCCGCGCTTCTTTATTTCCGGGAATCAGTTGACGAATTGACGGGGACGTTGTATGCCCCCGCCACGAACAAGGAAGAGCAGCGTATCGCTCCTCTTTCCTCTGGCTCTGCTAAGTTTCGCGACCCGATCTTGGGTTGCACTGGTAGGGCCCCTGATGCAGTAAGGTGACATGGACGTCGAACCGTCCTTGTGATTTTTGACAATACGGGGCCGGCCAGAAATTGGTAATTCACTGTCTTTGCGTGAGCGGGGACGTTTAAGAAAAACGAATAAGGACACGTCGAATGAACGGCCAGAATATCCGTATCCGCCTGAAGGCGTTTGATCACCGGGTTCTCGATGCCTCTACGCGGGAGATCGTTTCTACCGCCAAGCGCACCGGTGCAAGCGTCCGCGGCCCGGTTCCGCTTCCGACCCGTATTGAAAAATTCACCGTCAACCGTTCGCCTCACGTCGACAAAAAGAGCCGCGAACAGTTTGAAATGCGCACGCATAAGCGTCTGCTGGACATCGTTGATCCGACTCCGCAGACCGTCGATGCTTTGATGAAGCTCGACCTGGCAGCTGGCGTAGACGTCGAAATCAAGCTTTAAAAACCAATTCCGGCGAGAGCCGAAATAACAAGGAAGGTACGTGGCAAGACCTGCCAACGACTTCTCGAAACGGGAAACCTGAAAGTCTGGAAGGACTGGAAAGGAATCCTTAAACAAAGAGGCGGGCAAGGGCCGTAGGGCCCTTGTTTTACTCTCAAGAGGAATGAACCGATGCGTTCAGGTGTGATTGCACAGAAAGTGGGAATGACCCGGGTCTATAATGACGCCGGCGAGCATGTCCCGGTAACAGTACTACGCTTGGATAACTGCCAGGTCCTGGCTCAGCGGACTGTCGATAAGCACGGCTACACTGCCGTTCAGCTCGGCGCCGGTCAGGCCAAGGTCAAGAATACATCCAAGGCAATGCGCGGCAATTTTGCCGCTGCAAACGTCGAGCCCAAGGCTAAGCTCGTCGAATTTCGCGTTTCCGAAGACAACCTCATGGATGTCGGCTCCGAGCTGAAGGCTGGTCATTTTGAAGCCGGTCAGTTGGTTGACGTGACCGGTACCACGATCGGTAAGGGGTTTGCCGGTGCCATGAAGCGCCACAATTTCGGTGGTCTTCGTGCAACCCACGGCGTGTCCGTCTCACACCGTTCACACGGTTCGACCGGTTCCAACCAGGATCCGGGTAAGGTGTGGAAGGGCAAGCGTATGGCCGGTCACATGGGTCAGACCCGCGTCACCACCCAGAATCTGGAAGTCGTTTCGACCGATGAAGATCGTGGCCTTATCCTGGTGAAGGGCGCTGTGCCCGGTTCCAAGGGTTCCTGGATCATCGTGCGCGACGCCGTCAAGTCGGCAGCGAAGTAAGGGAGCCAAACCATGGAACTCAACGTCAAAACCCTCGAGGGGACGGATGCCGGTACGGTTTCCCTGTCCGACGCCATTTTCGGCCTCGAACCTCGTCAAGATATCATTGCTCGCATGGTGCGTTGGCAGCTTGCCAAGAAGCAGCAGGGCACACACAAGACCAAGACCCGTGCCGAAGTATCGCGCACCGGTGCCAAGATGTACAAGCAGAAGGGTACGGGCCGCGCTCGTCACCATTCGGCTCGCGCTCCGCAGTTCCGCGGCGGCGGCAAGGCCCATGGCCCGGTTGTTCGCAGCCACGAGCATGATCTTCCCAAGAAGGTTCGCGCGCTCGCCCTGCGTCACGCTCTGTCTGCCAAGTTCAAGGCTGACGAACTGATCATCGTCGATCAGCTTGTCGCTGCCGATGCCAAGACCAAGGCCGCCGTTGGCGTGTTCGAAGCTCTCGGGCTGAAGAATGCGCTGGTGATCGGTGGCGTCGAACTCGACGTCAATTTCAAGCTCGCTGCCGCGAACATCCCGAATATCGATGTTCTGCCGGTTCAGGGCATCAACGTTTATGACATTCTGCGTCGCGGTAAGCTCGTGCTTTCCAAGGCTGCGGTTGAAGCTCTGGAGGAGCGGTTCAAATGACTGATCTTCGCCACTACGACGTGATCGTATCTCCATCGATCACCGAAAAGTCCACGCTGGTTTCCGATTTTAACCAGGTGGTCTTCAACGTCGCCCGGACTGCTTCCAAGCCTGAAATCAAGGCTGCCGTCGAAGCACTGTTCGGTGTCAAGGTCACAGCTGTGAATACGCTGCTCCGCAAGGGCAAGACTAAGCGTTTCCGCGGCTTCGCCGGTAAGCAGAAGGATGTGAAGAAGGCGATCGTTACGCTCGCCGAGGGTCAGTCCATCGACGTCTCCACCGGTCTCTGAGGAACAGAAAAATGGCATTGAAAAATTTCAATCCGACAACCCCGAGCCAGCGTCAGCTGGTCATCGTTGACCGGTCGGGCCTCTACAAGGGCAAGCCTGTCAAGTCGCTGACCGAGGGTCTGTCTTCGAAGGGCGGTCGCAACAATCTCGGTCGCATCACCGTTCGCTTTCAGGGCGGCGGTCACAAGCGCACCTATCGTCTGGTGGACTTCAAGCGTCGCAAGTTTGACGTAGAAGGCACTGTCGAGCGTCTGGAATACGACCCGAACCGTACGGCGTTCATCGCGCTCATCACCTATGCAGATGGCGAGCAGGCCTATATCCTGGCTCCGCAGCGTTTGGCAGCTGGTGACAAGGTGATCGCATCGGATAAGGCTGTCGACGTCAAGCCCGGCAACGCTATGCCGCTGCAATACGTCCCTGTCGGCTCTATCGTTCACAATGTCGAGCTGAAGCCCGGCAAGGGTGGTCAGGTTGCCCGGTCCGCTGGTGCTTACGTTCAGCTGGTCGGCCGCGATGCCGGCATGGCTATCCTGCGCCTCAGCTCGGGTGAACAGCGCCTGGTGCATGGCACTTGCCTTGCAACGGTCGGCGCCGTGTCGAACTCCGACCACGGCAACATCAATGACGGCAAGGCTGGTCGTTCGCGTTGGCGCGGTAAGCGCCCGCACGTTCGCGGTGTCGTCATGAACCCAGTTGACCACCCGCACGGCGGTGGTGAAGGCCGCACCTCCGGTGGCCGTCATCCGGTTTCCCCTTGGGGTAAGCCGACCAAGGGCAAGCGTACGCGGTCGAACAAGTCCACAGACAAGTTCATCATGCGTTCCCGCCACCAGAAGAAGAAGTAAGAGAGGTAGTCAGAGATGGCTCGTTCAGTATGGAAAGGCCCCTTCGTTGACGGCTACCTTCTTAAGAAGGCTGAAAAAGTTCGCGAAAGCGGTCGTAGCGAAGTGATCAAGATGTGGACCCGTCGGTCCACGATCTTGCCCCAGTTTGTCGGTTTGACGTTCGGCGTCTATAACGGCAGCAAGCATATCCCGGTCAGCGTCAACGAAGACATGGTTGGCCATAAATTCGGTGAATTCGCTCCGACCCGGACCTATTACGGTCACGGTGCGGACAAGAAAGCGAAGAGGAAGTAACGATGGGCAAGGCAAAAGCCGAACGCCGGCTGAAGGATAACGAGGCGCAGGCCGTTGCGCGCACGCTCCGCGTCAGCCCTCAGAAGCTCAACCTGGTTGCAGCTTTGATCCGTGGCAAGAAGGTTGACCGCGCTCTGGCCGACCTGACATTCTCGCGCAAGCGCATTGCAGATACAGTGAAGAAGACACTGGAATCAGCTATTGCAAACGCTGAGAACAACCACGACCTCGACGTCGATCAGTTGATCGTCGCCGAAGCCTATGTTGGTAAATCGATCACCATGAAGCGTTTCCACGCTCGTGGCCGTGGCCGCGCATCGCGCATTGAAAAGCCATTCTCGCATCTGACGATTGTCGTGCGCGAAGTCGAAGCCAAAGGGGAGGCCGCATAATGGGTCAGAAAATCAATCCAATCGGTTTCCGCCTGGGCATTAACAGGACCTGGGATAGCCGTTGGTTCGCCGACAACGCTGAATATGGCAAGCTTCTTCATGAAGACCTGAAGATCCGCGCCTATTTGATGGATGAGCTGAAGCAGGCCGGTATCGCCAAGGTGGTTATCGAGCGTCCGCACAAGAAGTGCCGCGTCACGATCCACTCGGCGCGTCCGGGCCTGATCATCGGCAAGAAGGGTGCAGACATCGAAAAGCTTCGCAAGAAGCTTTCCGAGATGACCAATTCCGAAACGCACCTCAACATTGTTGAAGTGCGCAAGCCGGAAGTCGATGCAACGCTGGTCGCTCAGTCGATCGCCCAGCAGCTCGAGCGCCGTATCGCGTTCCGTCGTGCGATGAAGCGCGCCGTACAGTCCGCCATGCGTCTGGGTGCCGAAGGCATCAAGATCACCTGCGCTGGCCGTCTCGGTGGTGCCGAAATCGCTCGTACGGAATGGTACCGCGAAGGTCGCGTGCCGCTTCATACGCTGCGTGCCGATATCGATTACGGTGTAGCGGAAGCTACAACCGCTTATGGTATTTGCGGCATCAAGGTCTGGATCTTCAAGGGCGAAATCCTTGAGCATGATCCAATGGCCTCCGAGCGCCGGGCGCTGGAAAGCGACGCCCAAGGCGGCAACAACAACAACCGTCGTCGCGAGAACGCCTGATTAGGCGCGCCCGGAGAAAAGTTCGGAGAATAGATAAATGTTGCAGCCAAAGCGTACCAAGTACCGCAAGCAGTTCAAGGGACGCATCAAGGGCGTTGCCAAGGGCGGTTTCGACCTGGCGTTCGGTGAATTCGGCCTGAAGGCTCTTGAGCCCAACCGCGTGAATGCACGCGAGATCGAAGCGGCTCGCCGCGCGATCACGCGCTACATGAAGCGCGCAGGTCGTGTGTGGATCCGGGTATTCCCCGATGTGCCGGTAACGGCAAAGCCTACCGAAGTCCGTATGGGTAAGGGTAAGGGCTCTGTTGAATACTGGGCATGCAAGGTCAAGCCCGGCCGTATGATGTTCGAGATCGACGGTGTGTCCGAGGAAATCGCCCGCGAGGCGCTGCGTCTCGGCTCGGCCAAGCTCTCGGTGAAAACGCGCTTCGTACAGCGCATTGCAGAGTAAGGATCAAGCCATGAAAGCCGCAGATGCACGCGCCATGAGCGCTGATCAGTTGAAGGATGAGTTGGGCAACCTGAAGAAAGAGCAGTTTAACCTGCGCTTCCAGAAGGCAACTGGCCAGCTTGAAAAGTCCTCGCGCATCAACGAAGTCCGCAAGGACATCGCCCGCGTGAAAACCATTGCCCGCCAGAAGGCGGCAGAAGCCAAGGCCTAAAGGACCAGAAGAACAATGCCGAAACGCATTCTGCAGGGCGTCGTGGTCAGCGACAAGAACGAGAAGACCGTTGTAGTTCGGGTTGAGCGTCGATTCGCTCACCCGCTGCTTCAGAAGACCGTTCGTCGCTCGAAGAAATACAAGGCTCACGACGAGAGCAACCAGTATAAGATTGGTGACGTGGTTTCCATTGAGGAATGCGCACCGATTTCCAAGGACAAGTGCTGGACGGTCGTTTCCGCCCAGGCTTAATTTGCAGAGAAATGGGGGAGGCCACTTGCGCCTTTCCCAAAAATCTGTAGAAGCACCGCAACGGCGCAAGAACGCTCCATCGAGAGCGTTCTTTTGCTTTGAGCGCAGGGAAGGTCCTTTTTAAGGAAACCACCTTGGCAAGATCCTCCTCCGCTCGAAAAGACATAAAGATCCATAAGCCGGAATAGGGGGCATCGCCCAACCGTTCCGGTATAACGAGAAGGCGACCTGACATGATTCAGATGCAGACTAACCTCGACGTTGCCGATAATTCCGGCGCGCGTCGTGTCATGTGCATCAAAGTGCTGGGCGGTTCTAAGCGCAAATACGCTTCGGTCGGCGACATTATCGTCGTTTCGATCAAGGAAGCTATTCCGCGCGGCCGCGTGAAAAAGGGTGATGTGATGAAGGCCGTGGTGGTTCGCACCGCCAAGGACATCCGTCGCGCCGACGGCAGCGTCATCCGCTTCGATAACAACGCAGCCGTTCTTATCGACAACAAGAAAGAGCCAATCGGCAGCCGTATCTTCGGACCGGTTCCGCGCGAACTTCGCGCTAAGAACCACATGAAGATCATCTCGCTGGCTCCTGAAGTTCTTTAAGGGGAGCGATTGACGATGCAAAAGATTCGTAAGGGCGACAAGGTCGTCGTACTCACCGGCAAGGACAAGGGTCGTTCTGGTGAAGTCATTCAAGTGATGCCGAAGGAAGACCGTGCGGTCGTTCAGGGGATCAACGTCGTAAAGCGCCACCAGCGCCAGACGCAGACCCAGGAAGCCGGTATCATCAACAAGGAAGCCTCTGTGCACCTTTCCAACCTTGCTATTGCAGACAAGGACGGCAAGCCGACTCGCGTTGGTTTCTCCGTTGTCGATGGCAAGAAGGTTCGCGTTGCCAAGCGTTCGGGGGAAGTGATCGATGGCTGAGACCAAGTATGAGCCACGGCTCAAGGCAGAATATGTAAGCCGCATTCGTCAGGCGCTTCGGGAACAGTTTTCCTACGCCAACGAAATGCAGATCCCGAAGCTTGACAAGATCGTCATCAACATGGGCGTGGGCGAGGCAACTGCCGACTCCAAGAAGCCCACGGTTGCTGCCGCGGATCTGGCGGCGATTGCTGGTCAGAAGCCGGTCATCACCCGGGCTCGTAACTCTATCGCTGGTTTCAAGGTCCGCGAAGACATGCCGATTGGCGCAAAGGTTACCCTGCGCGGCGCTCGCATGTATGAGTTCATGGACCGTCTGATCAACATCGCGCTTCCGCGCGTTCGCGACTTTCGGGGCTTGAACCCGAAGAGCTTTGACGGCCGTGGCAACTTCGCCATGGGCATCAAGGAACACATTGTGTTCCCAGAGATCAACTACGACAAGGTTGATCAGATGTGGGGCATGGACATCATCGTTTGCACGACGGCTCCCACGGATGACGAAGCACGGGCTCTTCTAAAAGAGTTCAACTTCCCCTTCCGTCAATAACCGTAACGACGAGCGTAGAAGAGGAACTTCAATATGGCGAAGACAAGCGCAGTTGAAAAGAACAAGCGCCGCCGCAAGACAGTTGCCCAGCAATCCGCCAAGCGCGCTGAGCTGAAGGCAATCATCATGAACCAGTCCCTGTCGATCGAGGACCGTTTCAAGGCAACCCTGAAGCTGGCCGAAATGCCGCGTGATGGCTCCAAGACCCGCATCCGTAACCGTTGCGAAGTCACCGGTCGTCCGCGTGCATTTTATCGCAAGCTCAAGATGTCGCGTATCGCACTTCGTGAGCTTGGCAATTCCGGCAAGGTGCCGGGTATTGTAAAGTCGAGCTGGTAAGGAGACGGGCAAATGACGATGACTGATCCGTTGGGCGATATGCTCACCCGTATCCGGAATGGTGCTGCCCGCCGTAAGGCTTCGGTGGTTACTCCGGCTTCCAAGCTGCGTGCGCGCGTTCTGGATGTTCTTCAGGCTGAAGGCTACATTCGTGGCTATTCTGAAATCGACCATGGTAACGGCAAGGCCGAGATCACGATCGAACTGAAATATTATGAAGGCGCGTCGGTGATCCGTGAGATCGGCCGCGTGTCCAAGCCGGGCCGCCGAGTCTATGTCTCGGTTAAGTCCATTCCGCAGGTCGCGAACGGTCTCGGCATTACCATCCTTTCGACTCCGAAGGGCGTAATGGCCGATCACCAGGCTCGCGAACAGAATGTTGGTGGCGAGGTTCTCTGCTCTGTCTTCTAAGACAGCGCAGAGATCTCCCTAGCGAACAGACAGGATAATCACATGTCTCGTATCGGTAAAAAGCCCGTTCAGGTTCCTGCAGGGATCACGGCCTCGGTTGATGGCCAGAAAGTAACTGCCAAGGGCCCGAAGGGCGAACTCTTCTTCGTCGCAAATGACGAAATCTCGGTTGCGCTTGAGGACAATGCAATTGTCGTCAAGCCAGTCAACGACTCCAAGGATGCGCGTTCAAAGTGGGGCATGTCCCGCACGATGATCGAAAACATCCTGAAGGGTGTCAAGGACGGCTACGAGCGCAAGCTCGAAATCAACGGCGTTGGTTACCGCGCATCTTTGCAGGGCAAGAACCTGCAGCTGGCGCTCGGTTTTAGCCACGACGTTGTGTATGAGCCGCCGCAGGGCATCACTATCGCCGTTCCGAAGCCGACGGAAATCGTGGTTTCCGGGATCAACAAGCAGCAGGTCGGTCAGGTCGCTGCCGAGATCCGCGAATATCGCGGCCCCGAGCCCTATAAGGGCAAGGGCGTCAAGTATGCCGAAGAGCGGATCGTCCGCAAAGAAGGCAAGAAGAAGTAAGGAACGCGCGAAATGGCAAGCAGAAAAGAAGCACTTGTACGTCGTGCCAACCGCGTACGGCGTCAGATCAAGGCGGTGGCCAATGGCCGTCCGCGTCTGTCGGTACATCGCTCTTCGAAGAACATCTACGTCCAGGTTATCGACGACGTGGCCGGCCGCACGCTGGCTGCTGCATCGACCCTCGATGGCAGCCTGCGCTCTTCGCTGAAGACCGGCGCCGACACAGCAGCAGCCGCTGCTGTTGGCAAGCTGGTCGCCGAGCGTGCTGTTGCCGCTGGTGTGAAGGAAGTCGTGTTCGATCGCGGCGCCTTCATCTATCATGGCCGCATCAAGGCACTGGCAGAAGCCGCCCGCGAAGGTGGTCTGTCGTTCTAAGGAATAGCCGCCCGGATGCGTGTGTATCCGGGCGGTTTCGCGGCTTTGCCGCATAGACCGGAAAGAGCCTGACCCGTTAGGAGAGGGTCTTATTCAAGATTGTAATCTGCCGATTGCACCCGGAAAAGAAAAAAGGAAAAGGACAATGGCACAAGAAAAGCGTGGTTCGCGGGACGACCGTCAGAACCGTGAAGAGCGCGATAGCGAATTTGTCGACAAGCTGGTCGCCATCAATCGCGTCGCTAAGGTCGTCAAGGGCGGCCGTCGTTTTGGTTTCGCTGCTCTCGTCGTCGTCGGCGACCAGAAGGGTCGCGTTGGCTTCGGTCATGGCAAGGCACGAGAAGTGCCGGAAGCGATCCGCAAGGCAACCGAATCTGCCAAGCGCGACCTGATTTTCGTACCGCTGCGTGATGGCCGTACGCTGCATCATGACGTTCATGGTCGTCACGGCGCCGGCAAGGTGCTTCTGCGGTCTGCTAAGGCTGGTACCGGTATCATCGCTGGTGGTCCGATGCGCGCCGTTTTCGAAACGCTCGGCATGCATGACGTGGTTGCTAAGTCGACCGGTTCGTCGAACCCTTACAACATGGTTCGTGCAACGTTCGATGCGCTGAAGCACCAGGTTCATCCGAAGGACGTCGCTGCACAGCGTGGCCTGAAGTATGCGACCTTGCAGGCTCGTCGTGCCGCGTCCGGCAACGGTTCTGAAGAATAAGGAGCTGGACAATGGCCAAGAACACTGAAGCCCAGAAGACGATCACGGTCGAGCAGATCGGTTCGCCTATTCGCCGCCCGGCTGTACAGCGCCAGACGCTTATCGGCCTGGGTCTCAACAAGATGCATCGGGTCCGCACGTTGGAAGATACGCCTTCGGTTCGTGGCATGATCCGTGCTGTCCAGCATCTCGTTCGCGTCGTCGACGAGAAGTGAGACGGAGGAAACTGTCATGAAACTGAATGAAATCAAAGACAATGAAGGCTCCAGTAAGGACCGTATCCGCGTTGGTCGCGGTATCGGTTCCGGCAAGGGCAAGACCGGTGGCCGTGGCGTCAAGGGTCAGAAGGCGCGTTCGGGCGTTGCCGTCAATGGCTTCGAAGGCGGCCAGATGCCGATCTATCGCCGCCTGCCGAAGCGTGGCTTCAACAACATCTTCGCTTCCGAATTCACGACCGTTTCGCTCGGTCGGATTCAGACAGCGATCGATGCCGGCAAGCTCGACGCTTCCGCCACCATCGATGCAGCAGCTCTCAAGGCTGCTGGCGTGATTCGCCGCCTTAAAGACGGTGTTCGCGTCCTCGGTGACGGTGAATTGACGACGAAGGTAACGATTGAAGTTGCCGGCGCTTCCAAGCCAGCGGTCGAAAAGATCGAAAAGGCGGGCGGCACGATCAAGCAGCTGTCAGCTACTGCGGAAAAGTCGGAATAATCGATTAATATTATCGCCCGGGGTGCTTCACACCGGGCGATTTTTCTACCATATGTGTGCCTCGCGACCCATTGGCGGCTCCTGTGTCGCTTTCTCCCCAAATCATCTTGGTTTGGGGAGAAAGCGACACAGCACTTTTTGAGTGATAAAGCAGCTTTCGTGTGTTTGAAAAAATGCACAGCGCTTTATGTTCCGTCTTCCGGGAATTTCGGAAACAGAGGGAGAGGCATCTGGTTGCACTGCAATCGCTCCGCCCCCGGTTTTCTGCGAGAGAGAACGAACTTTACCTTCGGCAGGCTGTCCATCGTCAAGCCGCCGTATATGGTGACGCGGAGAATTTTATGGCTTCTGCAGCGGAACAATTGGCCTCGAACCTGAACTTTTCAACCTTTGCGAAGGCAGAGGATTTGAAAAAGCGCATCTGGTTCACGCTGGCCGCCCTTCTTGTCTATCGTCTAGGTACCCATATTCCGCTGCCTGGCCTCAACCCCGAGGCCTATGCGGCTGCCTTTAAAGGCCAGTCCGGTGGTATTCTGGGACTGTTCAACATGTTTTCCGGTGGCGCGGTGCAGCGCATGGCTATTTTCGCCCTCGGGATCATGCCCTATATTTCCGCTTCGATTATCGTCCAGCTGATGACATCAGTTGTTCCCTCGCTTGAAAACCTCAAGAAGGAAGGTGAGCAGGGGCGCAAGATCATCAATCAATATACCCGCTACGGCACTGTTCTGCTCGGCACGCTTCAAGCCTATGGCATTGCGGTTGGGCTGGAGCACGGCAATGGCTTGGTGACCGATCCTGGCTTGTTCTTCCGGCTGTCTACCGTCGTAACGCTGCTGGGCGGCACGATGTTCCTGATGTGGCTCGGCGAGCAGATCACCTCGCGCGGTATTGGTAACGGTATTTCGCTGATTATCTTCGCGGGTATTGCCGCTGGTCTGCCGACTGCTCTTGCTGGTACGTTGGAGCTTGGCCGCACCGGGGCTTTGTCCACAGCTTTGATCCTGACGGTGATTCTGGTGGCGATTGGCGTGATTGCGCTCATCGTGTTCTTCGAGCGCGCCCAGCGCCGCTTGTTGATCCAGTATCCGAAGCGTCAGGTCGGCAATCGGATGTTCCAGGGCGACACCTCGCATCTGCCACTGAAGCTGAACACCTCGGGTGTAATTCCCGCGATCTTCGCGTCGTCGCTTTTGCTGCTGCCGGCGACTGCCGCTGGCTTCACCGGTGGCTCAACGCTGCCGGCCTGGGCGACCACCATCATCAGCGCGCTTGGCCATGGCCAGCCTGCCTATATGGTGCTCTATGCGCTGCTGATCGGTTTCTTTGCATTCTTCTATACGGCCATTGTTTTCAATCCGAAGGACACGGCCGACAATCTTAAAAAGCATGGCGGCTTCATTCCAGGGATTCGTCCCGGCGAGCGCACGGCTGAATATATCGATTATGTGCTGACGCGAATCACCGTTGTTGGCGCTATTTACCTTGTCTTCGTCTGTATCCTTCCCGAAATTTTGGTTTCTCAGACCGGGGTGCCCTTATCCCTTGGTGGTACGTCGCTTTTGATTGTTGTCAGCGTTACCCTGGATACGGTAGCACAGGTACAGGGTCACCTGATTGCTCAGCAATATGAGGGGCTGATCAAGAAATCGAAGTTGCGTGGAGGAAAGAGGGGACGATGAGGTTAATTCTATTGGGGCCTCCGGGTGCGGGTAAAGGCACGCAGGCCCAGAGGATCGTCGACAAGTACGGTATTCCGCAACTATCGACGGGGGATATGCTGCGGGCGGCTGTGTCGGCTCAGACTGAGGTCGGTAAGCGCGCCAAGGCGGTGATGGATGCCGGAAAGCTTGTCTCGGACGATATCGTCATCGCGATTGTATCCGAGCGCATCGATCAGGATGATTGCAGCAATGGCTTCATTCTCGATGGGTTTCCGCGGACGCTGATCCAGGCGGATGCTACGGAAAAGATGCTTGCGGTTAAGGGCCTTGAGCTTTCTGCTGTGGTTGAAATCAGGGTCGAAGATGAAATCCTGGCGGATCGAATCGCTGGCCGTTATACCTGTGCCAATTGCGGGACGGGTTATCATGATGAAAATCTCAAGCCGAAGGTGGAGGGGGTTTGCGATAAATGCGGATCGACTCACTTCAAACGTCGTCCCGATGACAATCGCGATACGGTAAAGACCCGTCTGCAGGCCTATTATAAGGAGACTTCTCCTCTGATTGGCTATTACTACGCCAAGGGAAAGCTCCATTCTGTCGACGGTATGGCCGAAATCGACCAGGTTACGGCGGAAATCGAGACGGTCTTGTCCGGTCTCTGACCGGATATCCATGAAATTCTTTAGCGGAACGGTTGCTTTTCGTCACTGATTCCGCTAGATAGCGCGCCAACTCGCTAAAGATCAACGGTCGGCGCGTTCTTCCTACGGAGGAAGACGGGTTCGTTCGTTTTGACTTGTTGAGAACCCAAAAATCAATCGGCGGCCTTGTCACGGCTGTCAAACGACACACCACTTGCCGGATGGCAACTGGAACGCAAGGAGAATAGGCGTGGCACGTATCGCTGGCGTCAACATCCCAACGGCAAAGCGCGTAGTTATCGCGCTGACCTATATTCATGGGATTGGTCCGAAGTTCGCACAGGAAATCATGGAAAAGGTTGGCCTTTCAGCCGACCGCCGCGTTCATCAGCTGACAGATGCTGAAGTTCTGGCTATCCGTGAAACCATCGACCGCGATTACCAGGTCGAAGGCGACCTGCGTCGCGACACCGCAATGAACATCAAGCGTTTGATGGATCTGGGCTGCTACCGCGGTCTTCGTCATCGTCGCGGTCTGCCTGTTCGCGGTCAGCGTACACATACCAATGCTCGTACTCGCAAGGGTCCGGCAAAGGCTATTGCTGGTAAGAAGAAGTAAGTTTCGCTGTATGGCGAGCTTGAGGCTGGCACGTCAGTGCCGGCCTTGTTGCAGTTTTGGAAAGGGCACGTTGTCCTTTCCGGTGGAGCCGCTGGTGTTACGGCGGTGTCGAGATCAATGAAAGGGAATTGAATGGCCAAGGAAGCCACACGCGTTCGCCGTAGAGAGCGCAAAAATATTTCGTCGGGTGTTGCGCACGTCAACTCGACATTCAACAACACGATGATCACCATCACTGATGCGCAGGGCAATGCAATTGCTTGGTCGTCTGCTGGTGCCAAGGGCTTCAAGGGTTCGCGTAAGTCGACCCCGTTTGCCGCTCAGATCGCTGCTGAAGATTGCGCCAAGAAGGCTCAGGAACACGGCATGAAGTCGCTCGAAGTCGAAGTTTGCGGTCCGGGTTCTGGCCGTGAGTCGGCTCTGCGCGCTTTGCAGGCTGCGGGCTTCATGATCACCTCGATCCGCGATGTGACCCCGATCCCGCACAATGGCTGCCGTCCTCGCAAGAAGCGCCGCGTCTGATCATTCTTCGTCCGGCCGGGATATGCGTACATGCGGTCCCGGTTCTTCTCATGCTCGGTCGTCACGATTGAATAGTGGCGACGAACGGAAGGTAAACATATGATTCAGAAGAATTGGCAGGAACTGATCAAGCCGAACAAGGTTGAGTTCTCCTCCAGCGGTCGCACCAAGGCAACCCTGGTTGCCGAACCGCTTGAGCGGGGCTTCGGTCTGACGCTCGGCAACGCGCTTCGTCGCGTTTTGCTGTCGTCGCTGCGCGGTGCTGCCGTGACGGCTGTCCAGATCGACGGTGTTCTGCATGAATTCTCGTCGATCCCGGGTGTTCGCGAAGATGTCACCGACATCGTTTTGAACATCAAGGAAATTGCCATCAAGATGGACGGCGACGATGCCAAGCGCATGGTTGTCCGCAAGCAGGGTCCAGGCGTCGTGACCGCTGGAGATATCCAGACGGTTGGCGATATCGAGATCCTCAATCCGCACCACGTCATCTGCACGCTGGATGAAGGCGCGGAAATCCGGATGGAATTCACGGTCAACAACGGCAAGGGCTATGTCCCGGCTGATCGTAACCGGGCAGAAGATGCTCCGATTGGGCTTATCCCGGTCGATAGCCTTTATTCGCCGGTCAAGAAAGTGTCCTACAAGGTGGAAAACACCCGCGAAGGCCAAGTTCTTGACTACGACAAGCTGACCATGACGATCGAGACCGATGGGTCTGTTTCGGGTGAAGATGCGGTGGCTTTCGCTGCTCGTATTCTCCAGGACCAACTGTCTGTCTTCGTCAACTTCGATGAGCCTCAGCGTGAAGCTGAAGAAGAAGCCGTTACCGAACTGGCTTTCAATCCGGCGCTGTTGAAGAAGGTTGACGAACTCGAACTTTCGGTCCGTTCGGCCAACTGCCTGAAGAACGACAATATCGTGTATATTGGCGATCTGATCCAGAAGACCGAAGCCGAAATGTTGCGCACGCCGAACTTTGGTCGCAAGTCGCTGAACGAGATCAAGGAAGTTCTGGCTTCCATGGGCCTGCATCTGGGTATGGAAGTTCCTGCCTGGCCGCCGGAAAACATTGAAGATCTCGCCAAGCGTTACGAAGACCAATATTAATCTTAGATAAGGCAGGTTGAACTCTGCCTTTCCAGTCAAACTGCGGATCTTGATCCGTATGTGTCAGGAAACGGCAGGGCCGCAACAAGCGCGGGAACCTGCATTGAAGGAGAATAGCCATGCGCCATCAGAAAGCCGGCCGCAAGCTGAACCGTACCGCCAGCCACCGTAAGGCAATGTTTGCCAATATGGCGGCTTCGCTCATCACCCATGAGCAGATTGTCACGACCCTGCCAAAGGCGAAGGAAATTCGCCCGATCGTAGAACGGCTTGTCACGCTCGGCAAGCGCGGTGACCTGCACGCTCGTCGTCAGGCCATTTCGCAGATCCGCGATCAGGATGCTGTTCGCAAGCTGTTCGATGCGATTGCTACTCGTTACGCTAGCCGTAACGGCGGCTACCTGCGTATCATGAAGGCTGGTTTCCGTCAGGGCGACAATGCTCCTCTGGCCGTTATCGAGTTCGTTGAGCGCGATGTCGATGCCAAGGGTGCAGCTGATAAGGCTCGCGTTGCTGCTGAAGCAGAAACCGCTGAAGCTGCATAAGCCATAAGCGACGTTAAGTCGTTTTTTCAGGGCCGGATGGGAAACCATCCGGCCTTTTTCTGTTTCTTTGCTTGCAGCCGGAAAATTTTCGAAGGAGTCATGTTCAGGCGTCGCTCGAATGTCAGTTAATCTGCAGGATTGATTAGGCCTTTGGCCTATGGTTTTGACCTGAAATTCTGTCCGGGCTAAGAAGGAGATCTCCTCCCTGCAATGGTACCATTGCATTTCGATAAAGAGATCTATCCTATGATGCCAAGATTGCCTGCATTCGCCACTGCGATGATTGTCACGGCCTTGACGGTGGCGTCCAGCGCCATTGCCAGTCATGCCGCGTCCTCTGCTTCCAGCCGGGGAGTGAAAACAATCGCTCCGAAAGTTCTTGTTATCACCATGTTTGGCGAAGAGACCAAGCCTTGGCTGGCGGGGCGCAAGCTGACGACAAAAGTTAAAGTGCCAGGCCTTTCCAAGGAATATCCTGAGGTCGCTTGCGATCGTCAGGGCCTCTGCGTGATGACCACTGCAATGGGCTATGCCAATGCGGCGAGTTCGACCATGGCGGTGGCGTTCGATCGTCGGTTTGACCTTCGCAACACCTATGTGTTGATTGCAGGCATTGCGGGCGTCAATCCGAAGGAAGGAACTCTGGGATCTGCGCTCTGGGCCAGATATGTGGTGGATGGCGGATTGCGGCATGATATCGATGCCCGCCAGATCGAGAAGGATTGGCCGGACGGGCAGGTGCCGCTGGGTGCGGCAAGTCCGGCCGCCAAACCAACCTGGGCAGCGGGGACGGAGGTCTACGCGCTGAACGAGGCGCTGGTCCAAAAGGCCATGGCGCTGACTGGCTCCGTCGAACTGATGGACAGCGATGCCGCCAAGACTTATCGCGCCGCCTATGCCGCGCCGGCAGCCAAGGCTGCCCCGTCTGTGAAGATTTGCGACACGGTCTCAGGCGATACCTACTGGCATGGGGTAAAGGATGCTGAAGCCACGGAACGGTTTGCGGCATTGGTCACCGATGGGAAAGCCCATTACTGCACCACCCAGATGGAGGATAATGCGACGCTGACAGCTTTGAAGCGGGCGTCGGAGGCCAGGCGCCTCGATTTCAACCGTATTCTGGTGTTGCGCACGGCTTCCAATTTTGACCGTGAGCCGTTTGGCCGCACTGCGATCGAATCGCTGACGTCGAAGTCCGGCGGCTTCATGCCATCAGTCACAAATGCTTATAGGGTGGGGAGTCTGTTCGCCGATGCTGTTATCGCGGACTGGAAAACGTGGAAGGAAGGGGAGGGTTGGAAATAGACCATACAGCGAGTGTCGTGAGTGCCCTATACCAAGGCGAATATGCTAACGCCTGTTCGCCTTGAAGAGATTGTAAATATCTCCAATGCATCGGAGACTTGTGTTATTTGCAAAAGGAATACGAAGAGTCATTTTTAATGACTCTTCGTATTATGCGTTTTATGGTTTTATAAAAAAATAAGCCATTAAGGACGTCAGCCCCTAACCGAAATGTGGCATCCAAGTGGATACTGGTGCCGAGTCGCCTTGCGGTGCGTGTGTCGGGCGGTTTGTCTTGCTGGAGATATCTTCGCGAAACATTCTGCGCACTCACCTGTTGTGAGGCATTTGTTTTGCAACGTTAGAAAATTCAGTTCAAGTCTGTCGTTTTAATTGGGAAATTTCAGGCCAATAGCCGATGTCGCGGATCGTCATTCTCGGTAACGCTGGTGGTGGAAAATCTACTCTCGCTCGCAAGCTTGGCGAGAAGCGAGGTTTACCGCATGTCGAAATCGACCGCTTTCTTTGGCAAGAAGGTTGGATTCTAACCCCGCCTGACGTCTATGCACTCAAGCATGAGAAAATTATTTCTGAAGATGCCTGGGTGATCGACGGGCTAGGCAGCCTGGACTCGATCCCGTCCCGCGTTGCGCGGGCAACGGAAATCATCCTCATCGACATGGCGTTATGGATGCATTTCTGGCTTGCGGCAGAACGGCAGATGGCATGGATGGCTGGGAAACTCGAACATGCCCCAGGCGGTTTTTCTGCTATGCCACCCACGCGAGAGCTTTTCCGTACGATTTGGGATGTCGATCAGGGATGGATGCCGACAATTCGAGAGCTTTGCGCTGAGGCTAAACTCCAAGGCAAACCGCTGGTGCAGCTCAGCAGCTTAGACGAGCTGAATGCATTCGCAAATGATATCTGATCCGGATGCGTCGCGATTTACGCGGAATCCCTGCCTGGGTTTCGCGAGAGATATTGGAGGCAGAAAGTATTCCACATTTAAGTTAGGGCTGGAGCAAGGGCGCGGCGTGTTTTTCGAGCCTTGTATGTCGGTCTTCGGAATCGGCATAAAGCCTGTCGGGTTCAATCTAAACCTGACAGGCTTGAAGACGAATTGACCGGCGTCACAGCTGATCACTGAATGTTGTAATCCCGCTTTAAAATGTCCAGCAAACTGGATTCCGAGGGTGGCTCCACCAACTCGTTCCACGTTTCAACCGGTGAAAAGCCGAATTGCTGGTAGAGTTGCAGGGCGCGGGGATGGTCGAGTGTATTTGTCATCACCGAGATTTTGGTTGGTGCGGTCGACCAGGCGGCATAAAGGGCCTGAAGCAGGAACCATTTGCCGATTCCAAGTCCTAGTGCATGTTCGAACAGGCCGAAATAGGACAGCTCGACCGTATTGTCCTGTTGCTGGGTCAGCTCAAAGAAGCCCGCTGGGGCGCCATTGACGTAAAGCACACAGATTGACACATCCGGGCTATGGATGGTCGCCTTCAGCTCGGCATCGCTCATCTGCAGACGCTTGTACCAGTGCCAGCGGGAGCCGACCTGCCGATAGAGGAAGCGGTAATAGGGTAGGGGCATTTCAGTGGCACGGATGATTGCCGTCTGGATATTGATCGGCACTGGCAAGCTGGATTTCGGGGGCGCGCTCATTTCCAGCTTGGTAACATGGGCGGTTAGAAGCACGGGTAACTCGCCTTCAATCGCATCTGGTGGTCCGGTTACCACCGGAGTGTCCTTGCGAGAGCCCCATTCTGACCAGGAGCCGTCATAGAGCGTATTGTCATGATGGCCGAGCGATTGTAGCGCTAGGGTGACCACCGCAGCCGTAACGCCTGAGCCGCAGCTGGTAACAACGGGGCGGGTCAGGTCGATGCCCGCTTCGGTGAAAATCTCCCGTAGCGCGGAGAGATCTTTTAACCGCCCATTCTCGCTCAAAATCGAGGCAGGCACAGACCGTGCCCCCGGCATATGGCCAGAGCGCATGCCGGCCCTTGGTTCGGCATCCTGACCGGTGAAGCGTCCTGCGGGGCGAGCGTCTGCCACCTGCTTCAAGCCATCATCGACAATTGTGCGCATCTCGGCGAAGGATGTTACCTGGGCTTCGTTGAATGTTGCATTGAATGTTGCGGGTGCAGGCTCGGGTAAGTCGGTTTCCAAAGGCAGGCCCTGCTGCTTCCAGCCATCCAGACCACCATCGAGAACAAACACATCGCGCGCACCCATCACACGCAGCATCCACCAGACGCGCGGTGCGGAATAAACTCCGGGTCCGTCATAGACAACAATAGTGTCGGTGTCGGCAATGCCGAGCTTGCCAACAGCCTCGGAAAATCTCTCTGGTGAGGGCAAGGTGTGGGGCAAAGAGGTGGAATGATCTGCGATTTGGTCTTGATCGAAAAACACAGCGCCAGGAATGTGGCCGCTGGCATATTCGTCTGCCGCATTACGGTTGTGAACTGGCAAATACACCGATGCATCGACGACCTTGAATTGAGGTGCGCCCAATTGCTTCTGTACCCACTCGGCCGATACGACGAAACGGCTTTTCTCCGCAGACATGCTTCTCTCCATGCTTGTCAGGCAGAGGGTTCCAGCGTACCGAAGCGAATACGGAAGCGCCGGTTCTCCTTGCCCTTTTTCTCGATCTTGGCGATGTGAATCGCACCGACCTCCTGGGTCTCGGAAACATGTGTGCCGCCGCAGGGCTGGCTGTCAACGGATGAATTCTCTCCGATGCAAACAAGGCTAACGCGACCCAAACCCATCGGTGGGCGCACATTCTTGGATTTGACGATATCCGGATTGGCTGCCAGTTGCGCGTCGGTGATCCATTCCAGGTAAACCGGATGGTTTTGCTCCACCAACCGCATCAGATCCGCCGTCACCGTTTCGCGGTCGATGGCGTCGCTCATGTCGAAATCCACCCGGCTTTCATCCTCGCCGACCGCAGCACCGGTAATGGGAAACGGGCAGACCACCGACAGCAGATGGCAGGCGGTATGCATCCGCATCAGCTTATAACGACGTGGCCAGTCCACATGCAGGACCAGTTTTTCGCCAAGGTCAGGACTTGGCTGGCCCTCCAGCGGCTGATGCAGAATGATGCTCTTGTCTGCCCCGTGGCGGGTTGCCCCGAGCTGGATGGTCGAGCCATCGGCGCGTTCAAGAAAGCCCGTATCGCCTGGCTGGCCGCCGGATGTGGCGTAAAAGCAGGTCTGGTCAAGCTCGATTGAGCTGTCGTCATGCACGGCTGTCACCACTGCCTCTGCCGTCGAAAGGTAAAAGTCGTCACGAAACAGAGGCAATGTTGGCATGGGGCTCAGACAGGTTCGAAGGGAATGGAAATGTCAGGTTTGCCGCCCAGCCATGTGGGCTGTGGCAGGCCCTTTTCCTTGAGGAAGGCCGGATTATAGAGCTTCGACTGGTAGCGATTGCCATAATCGCACAGGATGGTCACGATGGTATGACCCGGCCCCAGCTCGCGCGCCAGCCGGACGGCGCCAGCGATATTGATGCCGGACGAGCCGCCGAGGCAAAGGCCTTCCTGTTCGACCAGATCGAAAATGATCGGTAGGGCTTCGCTGTCGGGGATGAGGTAAGAGAAATCAGGCGTAAATCCTTCCAGATTGGCGGTAATCCGGCCTTGGCCAATGCCTTCGCTGATTGAGGAACCAGAGGATTTCAATTCGCCATTCCGGTAGAATTCATAGAGCGCGGCTCCTTCGGGATCGGCAAGGCCGATTTTGACGCCAGGCTTCAGGTTTCGCAGTCCGATCCCCGTGCCGGCCAGTGTGCCACCGGAGCCAACCGCGCAGATGAAACCATCAACAGCACCACCGGTATCCTCAAATATCTCCCGGGCTGTTGTCTCGATATGAGCGTCGCGATTGGCGGTATTGTCAAACTGATTGGCCCAGATCGCGCCGTTCGGTTCGGTTTTCGCCAGCTGGGCCGCAAGCCGTCCGGAAAGCTTCACATAATTATTCGGGTTTTTGTAGGGAACGGCGGGAACCTCGACCAGTTCAGCACCCAGCAGCCGCAATGCGTCCTTCTTTTCCTGGCTCTGGGTTTCCGGAATGACGATCACGGTGCGGTAGCCAAGCGCCTTGGCGACCAGGGTCAGGCCGATACCGGTATTACCGGCCGTGCCCTCGACGATGACGCCTCCAGGCCGCAGCAATCCGCGCCGTTCGGCATCGCGGATAATGTAGAGCGCGGCACGGTCCTTGACGGACTGGCCGGGATTGAGAAACTCGGCCTTGCCCAGAATGGTGCAGCCGGTTGCCTGCGAAGCGGCTTTCAGCCGGATCAGCGGCGTGTTGCCGATGGCGTCTAGAACGGAGGGGTGGAATGCCATGAGCGCACTTTCTGTTTCCCGAACAATAGAAAGTGTGTTTTCGGTCTACAAGCCCTGTATGACAAGAAATGCAATTTCTTGCTGTGGCATCAACCCGGAAAACCTTGCCTCAGTATGTGGGGAAGCGTCCATGCACCTGTTATTCAGTCCGGCGAGCCGGTTGATTTATAAGCCTCAAGCGCCACGGCCCTGGCTTGTTTGTGATCCACCAGTGGCACCGGATAGGTTTTGCCAAGCGTAATCCCCGCCTTTTCCAGCAGGGGTGCGGGGGCTTCGAAGGGGCGATGGATCAGGTTGTTTGGCAGTTTTGCCAGCTCCGGCACGAATTGGCGGATATAGTCGCCGTCCGGATCGAATTTCTCACTCTGGGTGACCGGGTTGAAAATCCGGAAAAACGGCGAGGCGTCGGCGCCGGAGCCAGCCACCCATTGCCAGCTGGCGGCGTTGGAAGCTGGATCGGCATCGACCAATGTGTGGCGAAACCAGGCTTCTCCCTCCCGCCAGTCGATCATCAGATCTTTGATCAGAAAGGAGGCGACGATCATCCGCACACGATTGTGCATGATACCGTGCCGCCAAAGCTGGCGCATCCCGGCATCGACAATCGGATAGCCAGTCTGGCCCCGCTGCCAGGCGGATAGAAATGCCGCGTTCTTTTGCCAGGGGAACTCATTGAAGCGGTCGTTCCAGTTCTGGCTGGCAAGCTCGGCAAAGTGAAACAGCAGATGGTAGGAAAATTCCCGCCAGACCAGCTCTTTTCGAAAATGCACATAGTCGTCGGTGGACACATCATCGCCAAGGCCGATGGTTGCGTGCCAGATACGCGCCGGAGAAATCTCCCCGAGCGCCAGATGCGGCGACAGGCCGGATGTATGGGGCAGGGCTGGGAAATCCCGCTGCGTGCGGTAACCCTTGAGGCCATGATCGATAAACTGGCTCAGTTTGTCCTGAGCGCCGGGCTCTCCCGGAGTCCAGATTTCGGAAAACTCCTTTGCCCAATCCGGCTTGGTCGGCAGCAGTTGCCAGTCTTCCAACCGGTCGCTATCCGGCCAATGGGCAGGGTTGTGCAAGGTCTTGGGTCTCTCGACGGGCGGCGGTGGATCGCCTTGCTTTTCAAGAGCTCGCCAGAAGGGTGTGTAGACACGGAAAGGCCCGCCGCTCCCGGTTTTCACCTTCGATGGTTCATGCAGCAGGAAGCCGGCATGGCTGGTGGCTTCAAGCCCGTCGCTGCGCAGAACGGCTTTCAGCTCCGCATCGATGGCCATGCCGGACGGATCGTAACGGCGATTCCAGTGGACGGCTTTGGCGCCGGTCTCCTCGATCAGATGGCGCAGGACCTGGCCCGGTGGGCCGTGGCGAAGAACCAATCGGCTGCCGTAGGATTGAAGCGACCGGTCGAGGCTGACGAGGGAGTGATGCAGCCACCATGCCTGTGCCGGACCGAGCGGGCCGGTACCCATTTCCTCAGGCTCGCGAATGTAGAGAGGGATGACCGGTCCAGAGGTCTGCAATGCCGCCAGAAGCGCCCTGTTGTCATCGAGACGCAGATCCTTGCGGAACCACAGGATGGTTGGACTAGGGTGTGCATTTGGCATGGCAGCTCGCTAAGGCAGGAGTAACCTATACCATTACGCTGGGCGAAAGGTGTTGGATCAATCTTTGCTATGTTTAGAGCATCGTTCAGAAAACCGGTTCGCCTTTCGCCGCCGATGCTTTAGGCGCCACCCGCTTTGCCGGCCTGCCGGTTTTGCTCCTGGCGGATCATCTGCATGATCTGGGTCGCGCTTTCGCGCACGTAAAGCATATGGAGTTTTTCCGCCACAGGCGCCGTGGTCAGCAAGCTGGTATATTTTTCTCGTTCATACCAGCGAAAATCAACGACATTGTCCATATTGACGAAGAACGGAAACCCGTCGCCGTCATGCAGTTCAAGCCACATAGTACCGTTCCGCTTTGTCTGTTGAGCTGCTTTGTTTGCAACTCGGTCCCCTGACTGATTCTTGTATCTGCAGATATGCAGTAACAGACATTTATGAATAACGGGTTGCCTTGGTAAGTCCTGCCAATCTCATAGCCCGTTACGAGAGTCCTCCTGATGTGAGGTACCTACTGAATAAATGGCTTCAGTGTCATTCCGGAAGCCAGAAAGCTCATCGGATTGATAGGGTTGCCGTTCTTGCGAATTTCGTAATGCAGGTGTGGCCCGGTGGAGCGTCCGGTCGATCCGGACAGGCCGATTACCTGGCCAACCTCGATCTTTTCGCCCGGACGAACGAGGATTTTCGACATATGGCCGTAACGGGTGGACAGTCCCTGGCCATGGTCGATTTCCACCATATTTCCATAGCCGCCCGTCGGTCCGGCGGTAATGACGGTTCCAGCACCGGCACTTTTGACAGGAGAACCATTTGTTGCGCGGAAATCTATGCCGGTATGCATGGCCAGCCGTCCAAGCAGCGGGTCAGGGCGGTTGCCGAACGGGCTGGTGATTTCACGGGTGGCGGCAGGGTTTGAAAAAGGCATGTCTTTCGCCGTTTCGCGGGCGGCATCCAGGCGATTGAGGGCGCTATCCAATCCGTCGAGACTGGTATCGATTCCGAGTTTCGGGTCGGCATCGACCAGAGGGCCACCCATTCCGTCCTTGCCAGCATCAGGCGTGTCGATCCGGATGCCATTGTCGGTCAAGACCTGCTCGATGGTGTTGGCCTTGTCGCGCGCCTCGGCGGTCAGTGCATGGATGCTTGATTTCTGTTGTTGTTCGATGGATTTCAGCGACAGCGTCACGTTACGGAAAACCCGGTCCGCCCGGTCGGCGCCGCTTTCATGGGCAGGCATAAAGCCCAATGCCGGGCCATCGCTTTCCTGTGTGTCTGCGGGTCCGGTATGGAGCATCCGATTCAGGGCGGCCAGTGCATTACCCTTGCCCACAGGGGCTGCCGCAGGGGCCACAGACGCGGATTTATCTGGTGCCACAGGCGCTAAAGGCTCATTCGGCGTCAGGCCGGATTCCTCTGCACGGTCCAGAAGTGATCCAAGCTTGCCGGAACGGGCAGAAAGCGCCATCTGCTTTTCGAGCAGGGTTTGAAGCTTTTCCTCCACCACCTGCTGGTCCAGCAATTGCCGGGACGTGACCCGGTCGACCTGCGCGCGCAAGGCGGAGATCCGGTCTTCGTAATCGTGCTGCAAATGCGCCTGGCGTGCCATGGACGCGCCGATCAGATTATCGCGCATGATGAGATAAGAGGTCGCGCCGAGGTAGCCGACTATACCGGCCACCACCAGGCAAAGACCTGCACCTGCCATCCACGGACGCAGGGTCATATGGCGAATGGTTTCCCCAGACGCGAGGATAAGGACATGCTGTTGGCGCTGACGCTTGCTGAAGCCCTTGCGGCTGCGTGTCTTCATCATGCCGACCTCGTGCATCGTTACAGTCGCTGCGTGTGGCGCATGGCCAGACTGTAACTTCTGATCCAGATTGCAGACCCGATTCTGTCGAGGTGATTACATCCTGTTAAGGTTAACAAAATGTTGCTTATGGCCGAGATGTTTCAAGCGTGGCTGATGGAGGAAAGCACCCGATAAAAGGAAGGTGTCAGCCCGGCTTCAGCCCGGGCAATGTCGTTGAAGGGTGCTTTCAGCGCCCCCCGGAAATTGGCGCGCACCAATTGCTGGAAGGTTTTGGCAGGATCGCGTTTTTCGCGGGCGCAGAGAAAGCGAAACCATTTGGCGCCGACGGCGACATGGCCTTTCTCATCGTCATAAATCACCTTCAAGACGTCCGCGCTCTCGATATCGCCGGTCTCGCGCATTTTTTCCTGAAGGGAAGGGGTCACATCCAGTCCGCGCGCCTCAAGAATCAGCGGCACCACGGCTAGCCGGGCTGTCAGATCGGTGCGGGTGCTATGGGCTGCCTGCCAAAGGCCGTCATGGGCTGGCATATCGCCATAATCGGCCCCGAGCGCCCGAAGCCGGTCGCGCACCAGACCGAAATGCTTGGCTTCCTCAAAGGCCACCTGCATCCAGCCGTCGAAAAACGAATGTGGCACTGGTTCGCTGGCAAAGCGGGCAACAATATCCAGCGCCAGATCCACGGCATTCAACTCGATATGGGCGAGCGAATGCAGCATGGCGATCCGGCCCTTCAGCGTGTGCAGCGACCGTTTTTCCGTGGCTTTCGGTGGCACCAGAACTGGATTGGCGGGACGCCCTGGACGATCCGGCAGCGGCGGATCGAGCGGCGAGCGCAGCGATAGAGTCCGGCCATGCCAGCGGCGGGCGGTTTCCTGCGCAAGACCAGTTTTTTCATCAAGGTCGGTTGCGGCGATTGCCATCGTCGCACCCGCTCTCAGGGATTTTATCATGCTATGAGACATGCTTGGCATTTATTGCATAATTTCTGAAATCTCTATCGATTTCGGGCGAAATATTCCAGCTACGCTGCTTTGTCTTTTACGGCTTGCAGCACCGCCTCAGCATGACCGGGGACTTTCACCTTGCGCCAGACGCCTGCGATCCGGCCATCGGCATCGATCAGGAAAGTGCTGCGCTCGACCCCCATATAGGTCTTGCCATACATGCTTTTTTCCTTCCACACGCCGTAGGCTTCCAGCGTGGTCTTCTCCTCGTCCGAGCCGAGCATGACGGCGAGGTCGTGTTTGGCGACGAATTTATCGTGGCTTTTCACAGAGTCGGGGGAAATACCGATGATGACAGCACCGGAACTCTCGAATTCCGGTGTCAGGGATGTGAAGGACGTGGCTTCTACGGTGCAGCCGCTGGTATCGTCCTTGGGATAAAAATAGACAACCACCTGCTTGCCCTTGAAGGAAGAGAGGCGCACCGTGCCGCCGCCATCGCGCGGTAGCGTGAAATCCGGAGCCATGTCCCCAATCGACAATTCCGCCATGCTGATACCTTTCTTTTGCCCGGTTTGTGGAAATATAAGGCCGGGACGGATATATAGCGCAGATGACGCGCGTCCAGTGTAATGAATTTGCCATCAGAATTCTGTTTGCTGCGTGCAGTCAAGGCCGATGTCGAATTCGGTCATTCATTGGAATCATAAGGTTGCCGGTGCGCTAACAGCCCGTCGAACTTCAGGAAATATCGGAGATACAGGCCAAGGCATGGGAGAAATCCGGGGCGAGAAAATCCGTTTTCGCAAAGGCGACATTGTTGCCCTCGAGACCTTGCCGTCCTCGCAGGTCGATGATCCCTTGATTGTGCATTGCCCGCGCCGACGTGGCCCTCTGACCAGATTAATGCGGTTTGGCGCCTATGTCGTCCTGTCGCTTATGGCCATGCTGGGGGCGGCGGCCATTGCGATTGAAACCGGTACGCTGGACCAGGCCCTATCGACCGGTGCGCGCGCCGCTTTTCAATCCGCGATTGGCGACGACCTGAAAGCCGATATCGACCAGACCTCCATCCGTCTTTCCAAGAATTTGCATCTGGCGGTCGCCGCGCAGAATGTCACACTGACGGATCCGAAGACCCAGCAGGTGGTCTCCAAAGCCGGCGACGTCAAACTGGTCATCGATCCGATCTCGCTGCTGATGGGGCGGGTTTCCGTGACCGAAATCGACGTGACCGGCATCGATTTCGACAGTTCACGCCTGTTGCAGGGCGGCGATCTGGATCTTGCTACGCTGCGGATCGACAAGTTTCCGGCGTTCATGGAGACGATGTTCGGCAATCTCGACGATGTACATGGCTTCATTGTCCGGGGAGGTCTGGATCGGCTGCGCCTGGGTGGCATTACCTTGCCTGCCAAAAATGGAATTGGTCAGCCGGTTGATGTGCAGGTCAACGATCTGACATTGACACGCAGGAAGGACGATTCGCTTGCCATCGAGGGTGAGACGTCTATCAACGGCAAGGTCAGCATGATCTCCGCCGAGGCGATGACTGACGGAGCCCGCACCACGTCGTTGACAGCAACGGTGACGGATCTGATCGCCACGCCCTTCCTGATCAAGCGCACGCCCACCGGTGTCTGGCGGGACGGCGCCGATACCAGCATCAATATCGATTTTTACGCCTTGCGGCAGTCACAAAGCCAGAGACCGGCTCTCTCGGCGCGATTGCGGACGGAAAACGGCATACTCTACGTCGATGGCGACAAGCAGGACCTGACGCGGGCTGACATCAATCTCGCCTATGATTTTGACAAGCTGACGGCGGAAATCCGGCCCTCTGAGGTGGATTTCGGCCCAACCCATGTGCCGTTCTCCGGCGGGTTCATCGATCTTGACCGGTTGCAGTCAGTGCCGGGCGATGCCCGGGGCATCGGCATCGACCTATTGGTTGATCAGGGCACGGCCTCGGTGGAATCGTCGGGAGAGCAGCCGTTTCCGTTTTCTCTCAAGGCCTTTGGACAGTTCATTCCCAGCCAGCGTCATTTGACATTCAGCGAGTTGGCGGTATCGACGCCGCATGGCAGCATGCAAGCCACGCTCAATGTTCAGTTTGGCAACGCCTCGCCGGAAATCCGTTTCAACGGCAAACTGTTCGAGATGCGCACCGCCATGGTCAAGCAGCTCTGGCCCTATTGGATGGCCATGAAGCCACGCGCCTGGGTACAGGCCAATCTTTTCGGCGGCACGATCAGCAAAGCCTCGATTGATGTGCTCATTCCTGCCGGGCGGATGAAACCTATACCCCAACCTCTGGATCTGGGGCCTGACGAGCTGAAAATCGCTTTCGATATCAGCGGTGCGCGAATGAACGTGACAGGCGACCTGCCACCGATTCGTGATCTTGCCGGGCATTTCGACCTGACAGGGCCGGATCTGGAAGTGCGTATCGATGGCGGCACGTCCTATTTCCCCTCGGGACGCAAGGTCAAGTTGGATAAAGGCACATTTGCAATCGCCAATACCTACAAGAAGCCGTTGATGGCCAATATCGCCGTTTCCGTTAGCGGCCCGGCTGATGCCATGGCGGAACTTGCGACATTCAAGCCCATGCAAGCCTTGCAACGCACGGAATTCGTGCCGGAGGATTTTGCAGGCGAGATTAAGGCCGATGTTCAGCTCTATGGCGGCATCATCGCCGATCAGAAACCTCCACCGGAAGTGTGGAAGGCCTCGCTGGATATGAAGGGGGTCGATCTCAAGCGGCCCTATATGGACAAGAAGATCACCGGCTTCGATGGTACGCTGGTGGTCGATCCGCAAAATGCCGTCTTGCAAGGGGACGCCCAGATCGATGGCGTGCCGGTGGAGATCGACTTCTCTCAGCCGGTCGACCGCGGTTCCAATAGAGCGCCTAGCTGGACGGTGAAAGGACAGCTGAACGACAGCCAGCGCGCCAAGCTCGTGCCGGGCCTTGGCGACATTGTTGGTGGCACCATTGATTTGGAAGTGTCGCGCCTTGATGACAATCGCCAACTGGTGAAAAGCGACCTGTCGCGCGCGACTTTGAACATCCCGGTTATCGGCTGGACCAAGGGCTCCGGTATTCCCGCCAAGGTGTCGATGGAACTGCAGGACAAGTCCGGCCTGCTGATGCTTGACAAGTTCAATCTCGATGGTGACGGGTTCGGGGCGACGGGCAAGCTTGTGGTATCCAAAACCAATGGGCTGGTTGGGGCGGATCTCGACCATGTCAAACTGGCCTCCGCCGATGATTTCGGCCTTTCGGTTCAGGTCAACAAGGGTGTCATCAACGCAAAGGTCAGTGGTAGCAGCGTTGACGGCCGTGTTTTGCTGAAGAAGCTGAAATCCGGTAGCTCGTCCAACCCTAATGGGGCGACTGGCGAAGGCCGGTCATCCAGCAGTTCGACCGATGTCGATATAAATGTCGATGTCGATAAGCTGATTGGCTTCAATGACGAAGCCCTTTCCGGCGTCAGGCTGGTCTATGGTTCTCGATCCGGGGCCATAACGGCGCTGAAAATGAGTGCCGTGACCGACACCGGCCAGGCGGTTGTCGTCCAGTCAGCCAAGGCTGGAAATGGCAATGAGATATCGCTGATTTCCAGCGATGCAGGTACTTTGGTGCGGTTCGTCGATCTCTATAGCCATATGCGCGGTGGCATGCTGGACGTGAAAATCCGCGGCGATCTGAACAAGAACTGGATGGGCAATGTTGATCTGCGCAATTTCCGGGTCGAGAATGAGGATCGGTTACAGAAAATCGTCACGACCCCGGCAACCGATGATGGCCGTAGCCTGAATACGGCAGTCAAACGTGACCTGGATGTCAGTTCGGAAAAATTCCAACGGGCCTTCGCCCGGCTGATCTATCAGGACGGCGTGCTCAGGACCGATAACGGCATCGTCCGCGGTGAACAGGTCGGCGCATCGTTCCAGGGCACCATCAAGGATACCAGGGGCCAGATGGAAATGACCGGGACATTCATGCCCGCCTACGGTCTCAATCGGCTGTTTGCGGAAGTGCCGATTATCGGTGCCATCCTTGGCAATGGTCGGGACCGTGGCCTTTTGGGCATTACCTTCAAGCTGAAAGGCCCGGTTGATGCCCCGCATCTGGTGGTGAACCCGCTATCGATCATCGCCCCCGGCATGTTCCGCCAGATCTTCGAATTCCAATAGCCCGCTTTATCCGCTCCATAGATCGGGTAAAAAACCGGAATCGGTACGATGCTGAAGGAGAACCTATTCCTGAACCGGTTGTGCGCCTGGAAGCGCTGGATGAACGAGGTCAATCTGGCTGGTGTTGGACGGCAGGAACGTTGGGCCAACGCGGCGTACCGATTGGCGTCCGGGATCATAGGGCCGGCTCACCGCCTCAGGTTCAGGGGCTGGCTTATTCGTGGCTTCCATGCCAGTCGTCGTCTTTTCGTCGGTCGACGTTTTGACCTGCGCATCAGGCGGGGCATCCATCTGTCTGGTGCTGGCGGCGGATCCATTGGATGTGATGGAAATGACTGATGACCCGCCAGAATCAGTCCCTAAACCAGGCTTTGGAGCATTGGTCTGCAAGCCGTCAGAGCTGCTCCTGTTGCAACTGCATTGTCCCGGCTGCCCGGGTACCCGGCTGAGATAGGCGAAGGCATTGGGCATATCGCGATAAGGCTGGCCGGTCACGGTTGAAACCATATCCTTGGCCTCGTCGGTGAGGCGGGAATAATAGAGTTCGGCTTCAGTCCCTGGACAAAGCCGGTTGCATGTTTCGGCATCGCGACCAAAATCGCGGGCGGGTGTGCTGGGCGAGATCGGGAAAAAGCCGCCATCGCAGGTTCGGACGCAGAGCGTTCTGTATCCGCCCTGTCCCGACGGCAGCATAAGCCCGTCACTGGATGACGAGATCGGCGCCTCGTTGCGCAATGGATAATCCGGATAGACCGGGGCCTCAAAGGGCCTGGCCGTTTCCTCGCTGTCACCCGTGTCCTGGCGTGCCGAGGCCGGTTCGGTGAGATCACAGCCATTTGATTGCAAAGCAGCCGTCAGTTCCGCGTGGCGGGGATTGACGCCGCCCTTCATGCCCGCCGCGTTGCGTTCGATCAGAAGTTGACGCTTGTTTTCCTGCATGACGGCAAGGCTCTCCTGCATTGGCGCGCAGAGATCCTGTCCATGTCCGTTGAGAATGGCGATACTGGAGGAGCATCCGGCCTGTTGCAGGGTGCGTTGCAATTTACGGATCTCGAAATCCTGCCGGGTCACAGCTCCCGAATAGGCACGCATGCCCTGAGAATTGCCAATCACCACAGGTGTCTGGGCAAGCTCGGCCCGAATGGCCTCGCAGCTTGGGGCGGCCCGCGCCGGACCGACTGGCCCGAGGGCAATGAAACAACAGGACGCGACAACGATGAGAGCGATAGCGCGCATGCGGATCCATAAGCCATGCTATTGGGGCCATGCTATTGGGCCGGTTGACGGGACACTAATCAAGCCAAGTGACATTAAGTCAAGTGAAAGGGAACATAGGGCAGGGCGTCGCAAACGCCAACCCGTAATCCTGTTTTAGCAATCCCGTCTGGCAGGGCCAAGAGGCCGACCATGCGAACAGCCATTGTCGGCGGCTCTTCGTATATGAGACGCCACGTCAGGCGGCACGTGCCTGTTCCAGCGACATTGGTGTGTCGAGCAGGCGTCCGGTGATGGCAGCAATGTTTTTCATGGCATCGAGCATGCCGGTATCGATCTCCCAGGCAATTGCCACGGCATGAACCGAGCCGATCTTATGCGGCGCGCCAATTCGTTCGCCGGGGCAGCCCATGCGGCGAAACATCCGCTCCAAAAACACATCTGTCACGGTGACGATATGCGTAAGCCCCGATGCAAGGCCCAGTTCACCAACACCACACATCAGCTCGGCTGCGGCAATGCTGACCTGGTTGGAAGATCGGTCCAGGGAAATTTCCGGGTCGATGCAGAACCGGCTCGATTCCCACATGGCAATGTCACGAATGGCCGGCTTTCCGTCCAATAGAATGGGAAAGGTATCATCCAGCATATTCGGGCCAAGCGTCGGCAGCAGGCGGAGCGAGCCGCGCAACCGGCCTGTCCTGTCGTCATAAGATAAAACGTAAATCGGATTGGCATCATCATAGTGATCCATCTCGAAATCGCCCTGTACAACGACATCCCATTTCAAAAGATCATGAAATACTTTTTTTCGCAGGCGAAACATGTCTGCCAATGCCGCCTGTTGGGTCTGCTTATGTCGGCTGTTCAGAATTTTGAGCATGCGTGTCTCCTTAATTGGAAGGTGACACAATATGAGTGTAAAAAAATCCCAATAAAACTGACGGTAGCGACAGTTTAACTGACAAGAATTGACCGTTAAACTGCTCCGATTCACCATCTCATACCTAGGCATCGAAGATGTGGACCACTCCCCGTCTTGAAGGCGTTGCAAATATTTAAAACACACATGCGGCATGAAATTTTTGCATAGGCAATATGGGCCGCCACCTATCCATGATAGTTCGGATCCCTCAGCTGCCGAGAGGTCTGGCTAACATAAGATATGGAGGCCGGCGGCCTGTTATAATGGTGCTTCCGGTGGAATCAGGCCGCGTTGCAGGGCCTTTGCCACCGCTTGAGTGTTGGAGACGGCGTCGAGTTTGGTGCGGGCATTGGCCATAAAATACCGCACGGTCCGTTCAGAGATTCCAAGGATCACGGCGGTTTCCCAATAGCTTTTGCCCGCAGCCGTCCACCGCAGGGTTTCCTGTTCCCGTCGGGTGAGGGTGGGCACACCTCCGAGGCGGGTACCATCGCAGCGTTTCACTAGGCCTGCGTGGAATTTTCCCGCCAGAAGATGGATGTCGCGGTCATGGCAGCGGCGAAAGCGTCGCCACTCCTCCTCACATGCATTGCTTGCAATAGCGAGAATTGCGCCGCGGCCATCGACCGAAAGCAGCGGATAACTGACGGCTTGCCTCGGCAAGGGCAGATCGCGCAGCTTGCTGCGCAACAGAAGGCCCTCTTCGCTCAATTGCGCGAGGTCATGCATATCCACCGGTTCCATGGCCCGGCTGAGTTGTGACAAGACGTTACGCAAAACAGGCGCATCGAGCATGAGGATAGGGTCTTTTGCCTGCTTATCGAATGTATGCCCGTATCGATATACCAGAGCGCCAGCCGAGGTGATGGAAGCGTCCATGTAAAGACAGCCCGACAGGTTGTAGCTGATTTGCAGACGGTTCAGGAAATCGGTCCATTTCGCGCTGGTGGCGGTCTCCAGCCAATCGAGCAAATTAAAATAAATGTCATCGTCAAACATGAAAGCCCCGCAATTTCTAAGGGTTCATTTTCTACCTTTGAGGGCAAATGTCCACGTGTTGAATAAGGTTTCAGGTCTGCGATTTTATGTCTTGCGAAGACAACTGTGTCAGGTTCGAACACCGCCAACTCCGTTTCCCAAGCAAGCAGAGCAAGGGAAACAGAGCATAAGAGGGCCAGCGCAATTGAGAGGGTGATAAACAGATGGTGTCCGAAGAATATCATCTTCGCCCGGCTCGGCATGACGTTTGCCAGGAAAATGGGCCCCGATCTTCCTGAAAGGAAACGTAAGCAGGCAAAAAAAATCACCCAGGTTCGGAATGAACCTGGGTGATTACAGAATACGAAAGACCCAAAGTGGGGGTCAGATCTGCTGGTTGGCTTCCACCACGGCAAGAGCGGCCATATTGACAACGCCACGTGAGGTGACGGACGTTGACAGAACATGCGCTGGCTGGGCGGCTCCCAGAAGGATTGGGCCGACATGCAAAGCATCGGTAAAGGTGCGAACGAGACCCAGCGAAATATTGGCGGAATCCAGGTTGGGGAACACCAGCAGGTTTGCATCGCCCGACAGCGTGCTGTTGGGAATGGCGCGCCGACGCAAAGTCTCCGACAGGGCCGAACCGCCCTGCATTTCACCATCGACTTCCAGCTCAGGCGCTTCCTTGCGCAGGATCTCAAGCGCTGCGCGCATCTTGCGGGCGCTTTCGCAATTGCGCGAGCCGAAATTGGAATGAGACAGAAGTGCGGCTTTCGGCGTGATGCCGAACTGGCGAATGGCCTGGGCGGCCAGAATGGTCATTTCCGCCACTTCTTCCGCCGTTGGATTTTCGGTCACGAATGTATCGGTCATGAAAACCGCACCACGCTGGGAAATCAGCAGGCTGAGACCGGAAAAGTCCCGGACATTCGGCTTTTTGCCGAGGATTTGACCGACATCGTGAACATGCCTGTCAAACCGGCCTTCAACGCCACAGATCAGCGCATCGGCTTCGCCGCGCTTCAAGGATAGCGCGCCGATCACGGTCGTATTGGTGCGCACGATGGTTCTTGCTGCTTCGGGATTGATACCGGACCGTCCAACCAGCGCTACATAATCGTCCACATAGTCTCGGTAGCGTGGATCGTCTTCCGGATTGACGATGGCAAAATCGATGCCGGGCCGGATGCGCAGGCCAAAGCGTTTCAGGCGCGTTTCGATAATCTGCGGACGACCGATCAGGATCGGTTCACCAATTCCGTCTTCCAGCAGCACCTGGGCAGCGCGCAACACCCGTTCATCCTCGCCTTCGGCAAAGATCACCCGCTTTTTCACGGCCGCTTTTGCATTGGCAAAGATCGGCTTCATGATGAAGCCGGAGCGGAACACGAAACGGCTCAGAGTATCGAGATAGCTGTCGTAATCGGCAATCGGCCTGCGGGCGACGCCACTCTCTTCGGCGGCTTTTGCCACGGCGGGCGCAATGCGCAGGATGAGGCGTGGATCGAAAGGCGAGGGGATCAGATATTCAGGTCCGAAAGTCGGCGAGTCGCCGGTATAGGCCCTGGCCGCCACCTCTGAGACTTCTTCGCGGGCGAGTGCTGCGATGGCTTTGACAGCGGCCATCTTCATCTCTTCGTTGATCGTGGTCGCGCCGCAATCCAGAGCGCCCCGGAAGATATAAGGGAAGCAGAGAACGTTATTGACCTGGTTGGGATAGTCCGACCGGCCGGTGCAGATCATCGCGTCGGGACGGGCGGTGCGCGCCAGTTCCGGCATGATTTCGGGCTTTGGATTGGCCAGAGCCATGATCAGCGGGCTTGGCGCCATCTGTTCCAGCAGTTCCGGCTTCAAGACTCCCGCAGCGGACAGGCCGAGGAATACATCTGCACCGCCGATGCTTTCAGCAAGCACCCGCTTGTCGCTTTCCTGGGCATAGACCTCTTTCCAGGGGTCCATCAGCTCGTTACGGCCCTTGTAGACCAGCCCCTCAATGTCATGGACCCAGATATTTTCGCGTTTCGCGCCAAGTGCAACCAGAAGGTTGAGGCAGGCAAGAGCCGCAGCACCTGCGCCTGACGCGACGATCTTGACGTCGCCGATGGTTTTACCGGCCAGTTCAAGGCCGTTCAGAATGGCTGCGGCGACGATGATCGCGGTGCCGTGCTGGTCATCGTGAAACACCGGAATATTCATCCGGTCGCGCAATTGCTGCTCGATTTCGAAGCATTCCGGCGCCTTGATATCTTCAAGGTTGATACCGCCAAAGGTCGGCTCCAGCGAGGCGACGGTCGAGACCATGGCATCGACGGTCATAGCATCGACCTCGATGTCGAAGACATCGATACCGGCGAATTTTTTGAACAGGACGGCTTTGCCTTCCATGACCGGCTTTGAGGCCAGCGGGCCGATATTGCCGAGGCCGAGGACGGCGGTGCCGTTGGAAATCACCGCGACCAGATTGGCGCGGGCCGTGTAATCGTCGGCGGCTTGTGGATTGTCGCGAATGGCAAGGCAGGGAGCCGCAACACCCGGGGAATAGGCAAGCGCCAGGTCGCGCTGGTTGCCCAGCGGCTTGGTTGCCTGGATCTCTAATTTGCCGGGGCGGGGATGCAAATGGTAGAACAGAGCCTGTTCGTCCAGATCGCCAGAGGCGGGCGAATTCGTCTTGGTTTTGTCGTCGGTCATGCTTCTTGCCGCTTCATCGTTCATCTCTTCCCATCTCTTACAACAAATCGTTCCACGGACCAGAACATATTTCTGGTGGCCATGGCAATTGCAGCCCATCGGTGTGTTGCCCGTGTCATCATCCTGAAACACGAGTCTGATTTTGAGAGCATGCCAAAGCTGATCGTAAAGGACCATTCCCGTGAGCGACGAAACCGAAACGCGACATGTGAGAACCCTCTTCATTTCGGATGTGCATCTCGGCTCTAAGGCCGCAAAGACTGATTTTTTGCTGGATTTCCTGCGTGTTTACGATGCCGATACCATCGTTCTGGTTGGCGATATCGTCGATGGCTGGCGGTTGAAACGCAGCTGGTATTGGCCTCAGGGCTGTAATGATGTGGTGCAGAAATTGCTGCGCAAGGCGCGCAAGGGGACAAGAATTGTCTATATCCCCGGAAATCACGACGAATTCCTCCGGGGTTTTCCCGGAACCCATTTTGGGGGAATCGAAGTGCTGGACCGGATGATTCACGAGACGGCGGATAACAAGCGCTATCTGATTCTGCATGGCGACCAGTTCGATGTGGTGGTGCGCAATGCGCGCCTGCTCGCCTATATGGGTGACTGGGCTTATGACATGGCGATTGCCATCAACGTGGTTCTGGCGGCTGTCCGCCGCCGGATGGGCATGCCCTATTGGTCATTTTCTGCCTGGGCCAAGCTACAGGTCAAGCATGCGGTCAATTTTATCGGAGAATTCCAGAAAGTCGTTGCCGACGAAGCGCGCCGCAACGACGTGCATGGTGTGATCTGTGGCCATATCCATCATGCTGTCATGCAGGATGTCGGCGGTATCCATTACATCAATACCGGCGATTGGGTGGAAAGCTGCACTGCGGTGGCCGAACATCATGACGGTCATTTTGAATTGATCGAATGGGGTACGCGCTATAATGCCGCTGATCAACCGCGCCTGCTGGGTCCGCCGGAGCCCATTCGCATTTTTCCGGTGGAAAACCCCGCTGGAACAGAAACGCAGGCGGCACGCTGCAACGCCTGAAATGGTTATAGGTGACAAAAGCCTGTGGACCGAAGTGTTGCCCATAGGTTGATCGACACTTTTCCCGCAAAGATCAGTGGAATTGTCGCGCGGGAACGATATATAGTCGTCAGCATCAAGCCGATGGCGGCTTGCCCACTCTCTGAGTGATGGCTTTGAAAGTGTATACGTTTTGAGTTCCGGTCAGATGGACAATACCACGGTCGATGCCGAACAGCTGGAAGGGGAGGCCGGGCAGCGGCTTCGCCTGAGCGGTCCGTGGCGCAATACCACGGTTGATACCGTGATTCCAAAACTGCTGGAAATGCGCGAAACGTTGAACGGCCATGTCGAGATCGACATCACCGGCATTTCAAGTCTTGATACATCTGGCGCTTGGATCATCCGCCGCATCGAGCTGGCCGCCTCCAAGCAGGGTGATGTGCAGATTGTCGGTGGTAGCGACGCGATGCGGGAGCTGATTTCCGCGCTGCCCGAACAGCCACCTTTGCCAGAAAAGGTCGTGGATCGCCGCCCCTTCTTCCAGCGGGTGTTAGAGCCGGTTGGCAAGATGAGTGTGAGCCTGTTTGAAGACGTGCTGGCCATGAGCTATGTGCTCGGCTCGGCGGTGCGTGGCACGCAATCCAAGGAAAGACGTGGCGGGCGGGCGTCCATTGCTTCCATCGTCAATCAGCTGGACCATATGGGCCTGCGGGCGGTGCCGATCATCCTGCTGATGTCCTTCCTGATCGGGGCGATCATCGCCCAGCAGGGCGCATTCCAGCTTCGCTATTTCGGCGCCGAAGTCTTCGTGGTTGACCTGGTCGGCATTCTGCAATTGCGCGAGATCGGCGTTCTCTTGACTGCCATCATGATCGCGGGCCGTTCGGGCAGCGCTATCACCGCTGAAATCGGCTCGATGAAGATGCGCGAGGAAGTGGATGCGTTGAAGGTTATCGGCCTCAACCCAATCGGCGTTCTGGTGTTGCCGCGTATCGTCGCTCTGGTCATTGCACTGCCGCTTCTGACGGTTATCGCCAATTTTGCGGCGCTTTACGGTGCCGCGGTCGTTTCCTTTGCCTATTCCGGCATTACCTTTCAGGTCTTTGTTACCCGTCTGCATGACGCCGTGGATTATGCCACCTTCGCTGCCGGCCTGATCAAGGCGCCGTTCATGGCTGTGGTGATCGGCATCGTCGCGGCGGTGGAGGGCATGAAGGTTGGTGGTAGCGCCGAGTCGCTCGGCCAGCACGTCACCGCCTCGGTGGTGAAGTCGATCTTCGTCGTCATCCTCATGGATGGGCTGTTTGCCGTATTCTACGCAGCGATCAATTTTTAAGGGGCCGCCGTGGAACAGCAAGACCTGAACAATCAAGACAGAGACAATCACCCGACACAGGAAGTGCCGCCGCTCAAGGAAGGGCGCGAAGCGGTGCTGTCCGTGCGTGGTCTGACTGTCGGTTTCGGTGAAAAACTGGTGCTGGACAATCTCGATCTCGATGTCTATCGCGGCGAAATTCTCGGTTTTGTCGGGGCTTCGGGTGCGGGGAAATCGGTGCTGATGCGCACGGTGTTGAGGCTTTTGCCGCGCCAGGCCGGTCAGATCCATATTCTGGGCGCAGACTACGATGCTGTCAGCGCTGCGGAGCGTTCCAATCTCGATACACGCCTCGGTGTGCTGTTCCAGCATGGCGCCTTGTTTTCCGCCCTGACGGTCAAGGAAAACATCCAATTGCCGATGCGGGAATATCTGAAGCTTCCGCAAGTGCTGATGGACGAATTGGCCTATCTGAAAATCCAGATGGTTGGCCTTTCTGCGGATGCCGGGGACAAATACCCCTCGGAATTGTCCGGCGGCATGATCAAGCGGGCGGCTTTGGCGCGTGCGCTGGCGCTGGACCCGGACCTGGTGTTTCTCGATGAACCGACCTCTGGCCTCGACCCAATTGGCGCTGCCGAGTTCGATGATTTGATTGCCCGTCTGCGCGATACGCTGGGGCTGACCGTCTATATGGTGACCCATGACCTCGACAGCCTGTTTTCGGTCTGCGATCGCATCGCTGTGCTCGGACAGAAACGAGTCTTGGTTGAAGGACCGTTAACGGATATGCTCGCCTGCGACGATGACTGGGTCAAATCCTATTTCCGGGGCAAACGGGCGCGCTCCATTCCCAAACATCAGGAAATGCGCGGCACCCGCGCGATTGCCGGCACGATTGATTGAGATCCTATGGAAACCAAAGCAAATTACACCATCGTCGGCTTGTTCACGCTTCTTGTGATCCTTGCGGCATTTGGTTTTGTCTACTGGATGGCCGAATATGGCCGTGGTGGCCCAATGTCACCACTGACCATCCGCATCCCTGGCTCCGCCAATGGTCTGAGCGTCGGCTCGCCGGTGCGTTTCAACGGCATCCAGATCGGCTCGGTCGTTTCCTTGAGCATCGACCGTGATGATCCGGCCTTTTCCATCGCTGAGACACAGGTGCAGCAGGATGCGCCCATTCGCTCCAATACCAAGGCGGCGCTTGAGGTTCAGGGGCTGACCGGTGCGGCCTATGTCGAAATGTCGGGTGGCGTTGGTGGCGACGATTTGCTGAAGAAAGCCCAGGAGACCGGCAAGACGGCGGTTCTGGTGGCCGATCAGTCCAGCCTGACCAATCTTCTGGCAACGGCTGACAAGATCATGAAGCGTGCCGATGACGCCATTGCCAACGTTCAGGGCTTTGTCGCTGACGCGCGCGGGCCGCTGACCAACACGATGCGCAACGCTGAAACCTTTTCCAAGGCTCTGGCTGACAATGCCGATGGCATCGACACCTTCCTGAAGAGCGTCAGCGCGCTTTCCGATACGATTACAGGTCTCTCCGGGCGGCTTGATTCAACGCTGGCCGCAGCCGAAGACCTGCTAAAGGCAGTGGACCGCAACAAGGTCAACCAGATTCTGACCAATGCTGAAACCTTCACCGGCAAGATTGCCGATGCCTCCGACAAGGTCGGCGTCGCCGTCGATAATTTCTCGGCGACCGCCAAGACCTTCAACGATTTCGGCGTGAAGGCCGAGGGAACGCTTGGACAGGTCAACGCGCTGATTGCCGCGATCGATACGCAGAAGGTCTCGCGTGTCGTGGATGATGTTTCGGTGGCCGTAACCGATGCCCGCAGTGCGGCTGCCAATGTCCAGTCGGTAACGGAAACTTTCAAGGATCGTAAACCGGATATCGACCAGGCCATCAGCGACTTTACCCAGCTTTCCAACCGGTTGAACAATGCCTCGACCAGGGTCGATGGTATTCTGGCCAAGGTCGATGCGCTGCTGGGCTCCGACGATACCAATTCGCTTTCGGCTGAGGCCAAGCGCACGCTCCAGTCCATTCGCGCCGTGGCTGACAATCTCAACCAGAAGATCGGCCCGATTGCCGACAACCTGTCGAAATTCTCGTCTTCGGGCCTGAAGGACATTCAGACTCTGGTCAACGATACGCGCAGCACCGTGAAGAACCTGGATGACACGATCAGCAATTTTGACCGCGATCCGCAACGGCTGATCTTCGGTGGCGACAACGTCAAGCAATATGATGGGCGGACAAGACGGTGACAGGTTTTTCCGTGAAAAAGGGACAGATGATGGGGTATTCTTTAGCGGTTCTGCGTCCAATGGCGACTTTGCGCGCCGCTTGCGCCCTGTCCATTCTCGGCGTCATGCTGGCGGGCTGTGGCACGACGCCCAACGATACATATGACCTGGCCAGCATCCGTGCAGCCACCACCACCCAATCCGCTCAGAAACGGCAGGTTCTGGTTGCCGATCCGACCGCGCTGAAAGTGCTCGACAGCGATATGATCGTGGTGCGGGTGTCCGGCACGGAAATGCAATATTTGGCCAAGTCGCAATGGAGCGACAAGCTGCCGCGCATGGTGCAGTCAAAACTGGTCGAGGCTTTCGAAAACACCGGTAAGCTCGGCGGTGTCGGCAAGCCCGGGCAGGGCCTGGCGATCGATTATCAATTGCTGTCCGACATCAGGACGTTCGAAGTCGAGGCTGGCGGTATCCGCCGGGCCAATGTCGAGATTTCCGTCAAGCTGCTCAATGACCGCAATGGCAGTGTGATTTCTCAGAAGGTGTTTTCCGCCAGCGTTCCCGCTCGTGGCGGCGACAATCAGGCGCTCGTCAACGCTCTGTCGCAGGCTTTCGCCAAGGTTAGCGGCGATATCGTCAACTGGACGCTGACGACGATCTGATCTCTGTAGGCGACACCGTCACATGACGGCGTTGCTGCCGACCGGGATCTGGTCGAGAATGCGCCTGAGCGCGATCAGGCCACCTTCAGCAATGCTTCGATCCCGTCCTTCGCTGAAACCGGCGCGGATATGATGAAAGACCCGTGATGAACGGGCCGGTTTGAACTCGTCCTCATCGTCGATCAACACGCCCTGGTCTAGCGCCGCCTGCTTGAATGTGCCCGATAGCCATGGTTCCGGCAATTTCAGCCAGAAATACGGCAGGCGTGGATGCGAGCGGAATTCGTAGCCTTCGAACAACTGCCGGACAATCTGTTCCCGAGCGGAAAGCTCTTCCAGCACCCGTCCGCGAATATCATCCGCAGCCCCCGACAGAACCAGGCGCGCCGATAGTTCCGCCAGCAGGAAGGGCAGGCCGCCGCAGACCATTTTCTGGGTGACGCGGACCCGCTGGCTCATATGGTCAGGGCAGGCAACCCAGCCGCCGCGCACTCCAGCCGCCACGGATTTAGACAGGCTGTTGAGCAGAAATGTCCGGTCTGGCGCCAGTTGGGCCAGCAGCGGAATGCCATCGCCAACCAGCGCCCCATAAATGTAATCCTCGATCAGCCAGACATTATAACGGCGAGCAATGTCAACGATCTCCAGCCGACGTGACAGGGAAAGGCAGGACAATGTCGGGTTCTGGCCCGATGACATAATGAAGGCTGCTTTTGGGTGCTCGCGTGCGCAGACCCGTTCAAAGTCCTCCGGCAGGATGCCATCATGGTCGGAATCGACCAACGCAATTTGACGACCCATCAGCGAGGCGCTGCGGGCAATCTGCGAATAGGTGAGATGTTCGCAAACGATCCGGTCGCCGGTGCCGCTGATGGCGGCGATCACCGCATTGACCCCGGCATGGACACCCATCTGCGGCACGATATTGGCAGCCTCCGGGCTCCAGTCGCCATTCGATAGCCAGCGGCGGCCCGCTTCCAGCCAGTCGGGTAGCAGGTTCCGGGTGTAGCTGGCGATCTCGTCCGGTTGATCGCGGGCAATGTCTGTCATCAAACGGCCGATAATGTCCGCCTGGCCGACATCGATGGCAGCGGTGGTGTCAAAACGCAGTTTGCCCGGTGGCGGCGACAGCGTTCGCGTGCCGCCATAGGTGAGAGTAACCGGGTCGCGATGACTATCGGTTTCACTCTCGGCCAAGCTTGATTGGACGTAAGTGCCGCGCCCGACTTCACCGGTCACCAGCCCACGTTCCCGCAACAGCGCATAGGCTCGGGTAATTGTCCCGATTGTTACCTTCAAATCAAAGGCAAGATCCCGCTGCGGCGGCAGCTTTGCGCCGGACGACAACCTGCCGGTCTTGATATCCGCCTCTGCCCGATCCGCAATCCTGATATAAAGCGGACCCTCTGCTGTCGAAAGGTCGGGGAGCCAATGTGTTACCATGACAATTATCCTTATTGTCACCTTCAATAGTGCGATTGTATCTATAAATGCACGGATAACAAGTGACGCAATCGAAGATTACGAGATTTCAGGATCATGGTGATGGTGACAATAGATACAATTATCTTGCGGGACACGGATGTTGCTGGCAATGCCCAGTCGAGCAATCATCACGACAGTGTTTTGCGTGGTCCTGTATGGCGGCTCTTGAAAAATATCGGGACGGTGAGGGGACGGCTGAAGCGGTGGCAGGTGACGCGCCGGACCCGAAAGGACCTTACGGATATGGATGCGTGTCTGTTACGCGATATCGGCATATCGCGTGACGAAGCCCGCTTGGAAATGCGTAAGTCTATTTATCTTCACTGGACGGCTGAACTTTTGCCGCCGCATCATCATGCACCGATCAAGTTCCCCATGCTGTAGTCCAGCCGATCATTGAGCACGGCCGTCAGAATTTATAACCGACCATCACGCCCGCCCGGGTCATGCCATCATTCGGATCGCAGAGATCGGCGTTTGAAGCGTGCTCGATCTGCCCCATGATGCTCCAGGTCTTGTTGATGCGGTAGCCGAGCGCCGCATATTCGCGAAACAGCACGCGGCAGCCAAGATCAGGGCCGTTGCGGTGTTGCTCATCAATGGCGCCATCATGGATCACGCCGCCAAAGCCTGCTTCGATAAAGGCTTTGGAGGAGAAGATGTCGGTGGTCCAGCTGAAGCCGGCATAGATCTGATTATTGAGGCTGTCGCCACCGATTTCTCCGCCGACATGAACCCTTGGCCGTGCGAGGCTGTCAAGGAAACCGGAGGCAGAATCGCGGGAGAATGGGTCGAACAACATGGTGACTTCACCGGCGCCGCCATGTTCATGGCCCTGGATCGAGGTGACGGCCCCGAAACGCAATTCATCAAAAACAGTGTCGCCAGCAAATGCGGATTGGGTGGTGATCGTAAACAGTAAAAGGCCGACCAAGGCCGGTGCTCTTATCGAAGACAGCGCAATCATTATTATTCAAATTCCTCGTTCGAATCCCGATGATTCGCCGAGGTTTAATTTGCCAATTTTTCCAAGCAAACGCAGTGTCAAAATCGCCACGCTGGACATTTATCGCAGCGGGTAAGGCGCTGTAGCACGCTTCAATGTTTCATCGAAAATTAATGGCAGGCGGACGATCCGTTTGCCCAACGTCTGACGTCGGCGGAAATACGGCCTGACAGAGGCTCGTTCATGACGGGACCGAAGGCCTGAAGCTTGGCGGGTGTGCCTTGCGCCATGACCACCAGCAGCGGACGGATGTCGCCGCTGCCTTTGCGCACCAGAAGAATGCGCGGCTGGCCTGAATAGGAGGTCAGTTCGGCATCCATGCGATAGGATTTGAAAGCCGGATCTCCGGACTTGAACCAGCAGGATGAGGCGCTGACCATCACCCGCTCCATCACGTCGAGGGCGCTTTGCGGCTTCACGGCAGCAGGCGGCGTCGGCTTGCAAGCACTCAGCATGGCGAGACCCGTAAGGGCGATCATAAAAAGTGGCTTGCGCATGGATGAATCCGAGTCCGGTTTTAAATTCAAATCAACAACCGGTCTCAGGCTGCTGCGACGACGTCGAGAGCGGACGCAAACAGGCCCCGACCGTCATTGCCGCCATGGGCGGCTTCGATCAGGTTTTCCGGATGCGGCATCATGCCCAGCACATTGCCCTTGGCGTTGATAACACCGGCAATATTGTTGAGAGAGCCATTTGGATTGGTGCCTTCGGCGTAGCGAAACACCACCTGGCCATTGCCTTCGATGGATTGCAGTGTGTCGGGGTCAGCAAAATAATTGCCGTCGTGGTGGGCGACCGGGCAGCGGATGATCTGGCCTGCAGCATAGGCACGGGAGAAATCCGTATCGTCATTGACGACTTCCAGCTTCACTTCGCGACAGACGAATTTCAACGATGCATTGCGCATCAGCGCGCCTGGCAGCATGCCGGCTTCCAGCAGGATCTGGAAACCGTTGCAGACGCCGAGAACCTTGACGCCCTGATCGGCCTTGGCCTTGATGGCCTGCATAACTGGCATGCGCGCGGCAATGGCGCCGCAACGCAGATAGTCGCCATAGGAAAAGCCGCCGGGGATGACGATGAGGTCGACATCCGGGATTTCGGTTTCCGTCTGCCAGATTGTGACGGGAGCCGTGCCGGAAATCTTGGTCAGAGCCGCGATCATATCGCGGTCACGGTTCAGGCCGGGCAGTTGAACAACGGCGGATTTCATGGCGTCGGTTCCCACTTGACTGTCTGCTCCAGACACTTCTGGGTTGATGTTTCAACCAGACGACCTCTGGATCTCTTGTGATGTCATTTGCCTTGGAAAGATCGGCTTGCGTTCTTCCCAAGGTAAATCCTAAAGCATCATGCGTCTTATTAAGCGCATTCCGGATTTGCCGTCCCCGTCACCGGGAACAGTCCGTTCAATCGATCGAGATCGCGTAATTTTCGATCACGGTATTGGCCAGCAGCTTTTCGCACATGGCTTTCAATTCCGCTTCTGCTGCGGCCTTGTCGGCGGTATCGAGCGACAGGTCGAAAACCTTGCCCTGACGGACATGGTTGACGCCACCGAAGCCAAGCGCGCCGAGCGCCCCTTCGATAGCCTTGCCTTGCGGGTCCAGAACGCCGTTTTTCAACGTAACGGTGACGCGAGCCTTAATCACGAGTGTGTCTCCAGAACTACTTGACCAGAACCGGGCCGGTGCCGCGAACGGGTTCGTTTTCATTGATGATGCCGAGACGGCGCGCCACTTCCTGATAGGCTTCCAGCAGCCCACCCATATCGTGGCGGAAGCGGTCCTTGTCCAGTTTCTCGTGGGTTTCGACGTCCCAAAGGCGGCAGCTGTCGGGCGAAATCTCGTCGGCCAAAACGATGCGCATCATGTCGCCTTCGTAGAGGCGTCCGCATTCGATCTTGAAATCGACCAGCTGAATGCCGATACCGAGGAAAAGCCCGGAAAGGAAGTCATTGACGCGAATGGCCAGCGCCATGATATCGTCCAGCTCAGCCGGATTGGCCCAGCCAAACGCGGTGATATGCTCTTCCGAGACGATCGGATCTTCCAGCGCATCGGACTTGTAATAGAATTCGATGATGGAGCGCGGCAGAACCACGCCTTCCTCGATGCCGAGACGTTTGGACAGGGAACCGGCGGCGACATTGCGCACAACGATTTCCAGCGGGATGATTTCCACTTCCTTGATCAGCTGCTCACGCATGTTGAGGCGACGGATGAAGTGGGTGGGAATGCCGATCTTGTTCAGATGCGTGTAGACATATTCGCAGATGCGATTGTTCAACACGCCTTTGCCGTCGATGACATCATGCTTTTTCTTGTTGAAGGCTGTTGCATCATCCTTGAAAAACTGGATCAGCGTGCCCGGCTCAGGACCCTCGTACAGGATCTTGGCCTTGCCTTCGTAAATACGGCGGCGACGGTTCATGACGGTTTGTCTCTATTGTTGGCGTCGCACAAGGGACGCTCTGTGTCACTGGTTGAGGCGGTCCATAAAGGAAAACGCGGCTTTTCACAATCCGGCTCTTGCCCCTTCCTTGTTTTTCTGGTCGCGCCCTTGTTCGGGTGCGTCCCTACAGGCTGCCTGCTTCCTCCCGAACAATCCCCAATGCAGATATTATCGGCCAGGGAGAATCGCGATCCGTCACAGCAGCCCAGGATATTATCTTTAGCACAGCGGTGCCGAACCACGAAATCCATGGCCGTAGAAAGCCATGGATAAGTCAGTCCTCGGCGGAAAGCTTGCTGAGAAACTGGGCAAAAACCATGGTGCCTTCGGGCCAGGGACCATGACCGGACTCGGCATTGAGATGGCCTGCCTCGCCTGCATCGACGACAAGGCCTCCCCAAGCCTTTGCAATATCCTCGGCATGGTCATAGGTGCCAAAAGGATCGTTGCGGCTGGCGACGATCAATGTGGGAAAAGGCAGGGGCGTACGGGGATAGGGGCCGAACGTCATCAAGTGGCGGGGCCGGATTGCCGAATTGGCTACGTCCGGCGGCGCCACGAGAAAGGCACCGGCCACCTTGCGTTGGAAATGCGGCACGGCATGCACGATCGTTGGCACACCCAGCGAGTGGCCCACCAGCACGACAGGTTTTTCGGCACGGTTGACCTCTTCCACCAGCCGCTTCACCCAATCTTCCCGGACAGGCTTTGCCCATTCGGCCTGCTCGACGCGGCGCGCGGTGGACAATTTGCCCTCCCAACGGCTTTGCCAATGGTCCGGCCCGGAATTGGTATAGCCGGGAACGATCAAAATTTCTGCTTGCGATGCCTTCATGCCGCTTATCTGCGATCCGCAGCGCCTTGCGTCAAGGGTGTGAGCGCGGCAAGGAAAAAAGAAAATGGTTTGTCTTGCCTACCAATATTGACGCCAGCCCGCTGACGGGATTACCTTGCTCGGCATATTCTGGGAGGAATTCATGTCAATATTTGCTGTGCGGAGCGCGGTGTTTGCGGCTCTGATGTTTCCATCATTTATGTATGCAGCTGGCGCCTATGCCGCTGGCACATGCGGCGATATCAGCAATAGCGGTGGGCATCCGCCCGAACTGACCATAACTGAGGCAAAATCCGTTCCTGGCAATGCCGAGATGCCACGCAGCCATTGCCTGATCCAGGGGGAGCTGGCAGCTCATCAGGGTATTGACGGCAGAGCCTATGCCATCCACTTCGAAATGCGGCTCCCGGACGATTGGAATGGCCGTTTCGTCCATCAGTTCAACGGAGGTAATGACGGCAAGGTTTTGGCCGCCACCGGCCCGTTGCTTGGCGGCAACAAGGCGGACAATGCGCTCAGCCGTGGCTATGCGGTGGTCTCCAGCGATGCCGGTCATGATGAGGCGGCTTTTTCCGATAAAGGGCTCGCCGGTTCAGCTGCCTTTGGCTTCGACCCGGTTGCCCGCCAGGATTATGGCTACAGTGCCGTCGCCAAGCTCAACCCCTTGGCCATGCAATTGGTGGAACAGTATTATGGACAAAAGATTGCCTTTCGCTACGGCATAGGCGGTTCAAATGGTGGCCGCCATGCGCTGATGGCCGCCACAAGGCTGCCGGATCAGTTCGATGGTCTGCTGGTCGGTTATCCCGGTTTTAATCTCCCTAAAGCCGCTCTTCAGCATGCATGGGACGTGCAGTCCTGGGCCAAGGTCGATCAGGATATCGCCAAAGCCTTTTCTCCCGCCGACATGGCGCTTCTTGCCAAGGGCATTCTTTCCGCCTGCGATGCCTTGGACGGTCGGGTCGATGGGGTTGTCGGCAATGCGGATGCCTGCCAGAGCCGTTTCAATCTCGCCTCCCTAGCCTGCAAGGCTGAAAAACAGCCGGATTGTCTTAGCCAGGACCAGATCGCCGCCCTTCGTGCCAGCCATGCTGGCCCGAGAAACAGTAAGGGCCATGCGCTGTACAGCAATTGGGATTGGGACCCGGGCATGGGGTCTGCCAATTGGCGTCTTTGGAAATTGCAGAGCCCTGTTGCAGCTTGGGGCGGCAAACCGATCATTGCTGTGATGGGGGCTGGTTCGCTGGCTCAGATCTTCACCACGCCGCCCGTGCCGGTTAATGGAACGCCGGAGGATCTGCAAAAGTTTTTGCTTGACTTTGATTTCGACCGGGATGCGCCGAAGATTTTTGCAAAATCTGGCCCGTTCACAGAATCCGCCGCAGACTTCATGATACCGCCCGATAGCGCCAATCCGCATTTGAAGGCATTTAAAGCGGCGGGCCATAAGATGATTGTTTTTCATGGCAATGCCGATCCGGTATTTTCAGTGCTCGATACGGTCAAATGGTATCGCAAACTCGACAGTAATAACGGTCGCAAGGCGGGTGATTTCGTCAAATTCTACCGTATTCCCGGCATGCCGCACGGGGCGGGTGGCCCCTCATACGACGATTTTGATTTCTTCACACCGCTTGTCGCCTGGGTGGAAAAGGGCGCGGCACCCGGTCCGGTATCCGCAGGGATCACCAAGGACAACAAGGAGGGGGCAGCACTTACACCGGGTCGCTATATTTACTGCCCCTATCCCCTGACTGCTCATTACGATCAAGCCGCTGCCGGCTCGGATTCCATCCACTTCAAATGCCGCTAAGATAAATGAAAACATCGGACCGGGAGCCAGCTGTCCCCTTTTCAGGCCGATAGCGGTTTTGTTATAAAGGCATCGCGCATTTTCACATGCGCGATGCCTTTATGATTTTAAATCATGCAGTCGTCCGTCTAGGTCGAGCTTTGACGTGACCGACATTGCACGTATGGGTAGTTTTTCTTGATGTTGCTTATGTCTTCTGTTGAGCAAAGAAGGGCAATCATTAGGTGTTTATTTTTTAAATGAACCAATAACGAGAATAACGGATCTATAATTTAGGTGATTTTTGTAGTTGTATTGCCGATTTTTAAGTCGAATTTTCTCTATATGAGAGAAATCGGCTCGAATATCATTCGCCGATGGATTTTTAGTGAGCAACAGGCGATAATTGTAAATATTATTTAAGGCCGCTGGGTGCAGAAATATTTCTTCTCCGCAGGAGTGGGGCGTGACAAGGCAACCGTTTTTTGGGTTAACATCTCTTGGTTTTACTCTTCAATATTCCAACGCTGATGATCTGCCTCCTGGTCGGATGGACCTTGAATTCTGTCCTGATGAGTATCAGTTGGTTTTTCGACCGTAAATCCAACCAGTTGGGTATGTGGAGTATCGGTTTTTGGTGTGTTTCAATCGGTACATGCTTGCAGGCTTTGCGCGGTATCGTTCCTGAATCTCTTGGTATCGGCGTTGGTGGAGCACTGGTGCTTTTAGGGTCTGGGCTGGTTTGGGTTGGGTTTAGGATCTTCGATGGATTTTCTCGTTGCCGGTGGTTTGTGGTCGCAATAACTGCGATTTGGCTCCTATGCTATTTTGGAGTGAATATTTTTTCGGCCAATCCGGATTACAGAATCGTCCTCTACACAATTTTGACCGTTGCGCAGCTCAGCGCTTTGGTCACTTCGATTTGGTCCGGCTGGAAGCGTGACCATTTTCCAGTTCGCCTCGTCATTATCTTCATGCTGCTGTCCTACGGCTTTGTGATGTTGATGCGCATTCCGCTGGTGATGATCTGGCCGGTCACCGAGATTGGCGGTGTTGCCCAAACGCCATGGGTTCCGGTTGTTACCTTTATTCTATATGTCAACAGCCTCGGGTTGGGGATTGGCATTTTTGCGCTCAGCAGCCATCGAAGCCTGATGCAGTATAAGCACGCCTCCGAGATCGACATGCTGACCGGCGTTCTCAATCGCCGCGCTTTTTATGAGCGTGCCCAGTCACAAATGCACAAGAATGCTGGTGTTCTGGCGTTGATCGACCTCGATCATTTCAAATACATCAACGATGCGCATGGACATGCCGGAGGGGACGCAGCCTTGTGTGCCTTCGGGAAAACGATGATCGAGCAACTCGATGCGAACATGGTGTTTGGCCGGCTTGGCGGGGAAGAGTTTGCTTTGTTCATGCCGCAAATGACAGGTGGTGAAGCGCTGGCCTTTTGCGATGGGTTGCGGCAATCCGTTGCCCGGCTCACCACACCCTGGCGTGACGCGACAATCACCATGACCATCAGTATCGGCATGCATGAGGTGGTCAAAGCTGGCGCGGATCTGGATGCGGTGTCTCTCCGGGCGGATGCAGCGCTTTACCAGGCTAAGAATCAGGGACGGGATCGTTGTATTTTGAGCGCTGCGGAGGAAGCCGTGGCGCAGAAACCGGAGGAGGGGATGGCGGCCGTCATCTCGCTTACCGGTGCAAAACCAGCGGCGGTACCTGAACTATCGTGACGTGTTGAAAATTGCTGGTAAGGGGAATGCCAAGCGCCATCTTTGAGGGCGCTTGGCACATTCTGTTTCATCAGAGGTCCGATGTGTTCAATCGGATCTGAAACTCACGGTCATGCGGTGGCGGCTGCCTGGGCTTCGGCGTCGATTTCGCTCGCACGGCGGTAGGCATCGCGATCGGTCATCCGGGCAATGTAATCGGTAAAGACCGGACGTGCTGGCACGCTGTTGACCCTCAGCGAGAACGACAGATGCGATGCAAGATAAAGATCGGCAGCACTAAAGTTTTCGCCAGCAATATACGGGCCGGCGGCAATTGCCGAAGCAACCACATCCATCATGGTATCAATGCTGCCGTAGCCGACCATGCCGCGGCGCTCTTCAGGGACGGCGAAGCCACAGGCCTGGCCAATGACGGCTGCTTCCACCGGACCTGCAGTGAAGAACAGCCAGCGATAATAGCTGCCGCGGTTGCCAAGATCAGGGGCAAGGCCCGCCTCAGGAAAAGCATCGGCCAGATAGGCAAGAATGGCTGGCGTTTCCGTCACCACGGTTTTGCCGTGGCGGATAGCCGGGATCTTGCCCAGTGGGTTGATGGCGGTGTAGGCCGCTGCCTTCATCGCGGGACCATAGGCGACCAGTTCGGTCTGATAGGGTTGGCCTATTTCCTCCAGCATCCAGCGAACGATGCGCCCTCTGGACATGGGATTGGTGTATAAAACGACTTGCTCGGTCATGGTGCTCTCTTCCCCAAAAAATCATAGAATACGAAGGCGCAAAGACGCTCAAGGATCTTCGCCTGATAAGAATTTCGAATATCCCAAATGTGTGAAAGGCTTGAGATATTCGACAGTAAAATACGGAAAGTCATTTTCAATGGCTCTCCCTATAACGCGAAAACCCGGCGCGGTGGCCGGGTTTTGCAAAGCGTGTGACGGCTCAGGCAGCCATGGCAGCCCGGAGGTTTTCATCAACCTTGTCGAGGAAGGCGGTGGTCGACAACCACGGCTGGTCGGGACCGATCAGCAGCGCCAGATCCTTGGTCATGTAGCCAGCTTCGACAGTGTCAACGCAGACCTTTTCAAGGGTGAGGGCGAACTTGGCCAGTTCGGCATTGTCGTCCAGCTTGGCGCGGTGCGCGAGGCCACGGGTCCAGGCAAAGATCGAGGCGATGGAATTGGTCGAGGTTTCCTGGCCCTTCTGGTGCTGGCGGTAGTGACGGGTCACGGTGCCGTGGGCGGCTTCGGCTTCCACCGTGCGGCCATCCGGCGACAGCAGAACCGAGGTCATCAGGCCGAGCGAGCCGAAGCCCTGCGCAACCGTATCCGACTGCACGTCGCCGTCATAGTTCTTGCAGGCCCAGATATAGCCGCCGGACCATTTCAGTGCAGAGGCAACCATGTCGTCGATCAGGCGATGCTCATAGGTAATGCCGGCGGCGTCGAACTGAGCCTTGAATTCGGCCTGGTAGACTTCCTCGAAAATATCCTTGAAGCGACCATCATAGGCCTTCAAAATGGTGTTCTTGGTGGACAGATAGACCGGCCATTTGCGCATCAGGCCGTAGTTCATCGAAGCACGGGCGAAATCACGAATCGAATCATCCAGGTTGTACATGGCCATGGCCACACCTGCCGACGGTGCGTCGAACACGTCCTTCTCGATGACCTGGCCGTCTTCGCCGACGAACTTGATGGTCAGCTTGCCCTTGCCGGGGAATTTGAAGTCGGTTGCCTTGTACTGGTCGCCGAAGGCGTGACGACCGACGACGATCGGCTGGGTCCAGCCGGGGACGAGGCGGGGTACGTTTTTGCAGATGATTGGCTCGCGGAAAATAACGCCGCCGAGGATGTTGCGGATCGTGCCGTTCGGGCTTTTCCACATTTCCTTCAGGTTGAATTCCTTCACGCGGGCTTCGTCTGGCGTGATGGTGGCGCATTTGATGCCGACGCCGTGCTTTTTGATGGCGTGGGCTGAATCGATCGTCACCTGGTCATTGGTTGCATCGCGGTTTTCTACCGAGAGGTCGTAGTATTCAATCTCGAGATCGAGATAGGGAAGGATCAGCTTTTCCTTGATGAACTGCCAGATGATACGGGTCATTTCATCGCCGTCGAGATCGACGACCGGGTTGGCAACCTTGATCTTTTGCATAAGTCTTCCTCATCGATAGGGCGGCTTTAATTCGACCGCGTCTCTGTCCATATGACCGGAGTTGCCTATAGCATTCTCGCAAGCCAAGGCAAACAGGAAGCCGCGTGTGGACTTCATTTTAGCTTGAGTGCGCTTTGCCTTCCGCCTCTTGCATTTTGGGCTGTTTATGCCCATGCAGGCGTAAATTTGCAGGGTTAGTGAATAATTGCAGGAAAGGCGCCATGGCAGGCACAAACAGCGAGCGCGAGCTTATCGCCGAGGGACCGGCGATTATTCTGGTGGAACCGCAATTGGGCGAAAATATCGGCATGGTGGCCCGTGCCATGGCGAATTTCGGGCTGGCGGAGCTGCGTCTGGTCAATCCCCGTGACGGCTGGCCCTCGGAAAAAGCCCGGTCCGCCGCATCCAAGGCCGATCATGTCATCGATGGTGCCAAGCTTTACGATACGCTGGAAGAAGCACTGGCCGATCTGAATTTCGTCTATGCGACCACGGCTCGCCAACGGGACAATTTCAAGCCTGTTGCCTCGCCGGTGACGGCGGCCTCAACTTTGCGAACCCGGTTTCTGGCTGGTGAAAAAACCGGAATTCTTTTTGGGCGTGAAAAATCCGGCCTGAAGAATGAGGATGTGGCCTTGGCCGATGAAATTGTCACCTTTCCGGTCAATCCCGCTTTTGCGTCGCTGAATATTGCTCAGGCCGTGCTGCTGATGTCCTATGAGTGGATGAAATCCACCATGGACGATGTCACCCAGACGCCGTTTCAGGGCGTCGATCAACTGCCTGCCAGTAAGGAAGAAGTTATCGGCCTGTTCGAGCATATGGAGGATGCGCTCGATGCCAGGGGATATTTCCGCCCGATCCATAAAAAGGCACGAATGATCGACAATCTGCGCGCCGTGCTGACGCGACGTGGTTTCACTTCACCGGAAATCAATGTCATGCGTGGCGTCGTCTCGTCACTCGACCGCTTCTCCCGCCGCAATCCGCGCGGCGCTGGAGCGCCTTTGGAGGGCGACGCAGTGGACGGCATTGAGAGGGACGAAGCTGATGGTAGCGGGCATGAACGAGATCAGGACTAAACTAAAGCCGATTCTGGTGTTTGATTCCGGTATTGGCGGCTTGACCGTCCTGCGTGAAGCCCGGGTGCTGATGCCGGAGCGCGGCTTTATCTATATCGCTGATGACGCTGGTTTCCCTTATGGCAATTGGGAGGAAGAGCCGCTCAAAGCGCGGATCGTCTCCTTGTTTGCCTCTCTTCTGGCGCAATATGATCCTGAGGCGGTGATCGTTGCCTGTAGCACGGCCTTCACGCTGGCCGGTGCCGCGCTGCGCGAAGCCTTTCCCGGCATGCGCTTTATCGGCACCGTCCCCGCCATCAAGCCAGCCGCCGAGCGCAGCCGGTCCGGCCTGATTTCCGTGCTGGCAACCCCTGGCACCGTCAAGCGCGCCTATACGCGCGATCTGATCCAGTCCTTTGCCAGCCAGTGCGAGGTCAACCTTGTCGGCTCTCAACATCTGGCCCGGCTGGCTGAAGCCTATATTCGCGGTGAGCCGGTGGAAGAGGCAGTGCTGAATGCCGAGATCGCGCCGTGTTTCATCGAAAAACAAGGCGCGAAGACCGATATCGTCGTGCTCGCCTGTACCCATTATCCGTTTCTTGCCAACGTTTTCCGCAAACTGGCTCCCTGGCCGGTGGATTGGCTTGACCCAGCGGAAGCCATCGCCCGCCAGGCGCGGCGTCTGGTGCCTGTTGTGGACGAGTGCGCGCATTCGGACGACTACGATTTCGCGGTCTTCACGTCAGGCCAGCCGGTATTTTCCACCCATCGGCTGATGCAGGGTTTCGGCCTGCGCGTGGCAGCAGGCTGACGTTTGTTACGGAAATAGCCAAAAGATAAATTATCGCGTTCGCGCGTGGAGGCTCTCAGTCAACTGTTCGACCAGGCAGGCAAGCTGTCGCAGACATTCGTCCCAGGCCAGTCGGACTCCCTCTTGCGATACCGTATCCGGAATACCGGATTGAACGATTGACAGGTCCGTTCCTCTTGCTGTCGGTTTCAACTGGATGACGGTCTCGACCCGCGCAGTCCAGAACGGGTCATCCATTCTTTCTGTGTAGCGAATGCGCTCATTGAGGACCAATTCATCGAATTCGCCAATCATCACGTAGCTTAAATCTGACGTGGTGCTGCTAAAACGAATCCTGTAACCGCCACCTTCGCGTCCATCGAAATGAAGCGGTTGGCAGGTAAAGTCCTTCCTCTGCATCCATTGTAGAACAGCCTGCTCGTCAAGAAACGCTTTATAGACGCGACTGATCTGAGCCTGGATGAGTTTATCAACGCGAATGGAAAATGCCATTCCGAGACCTTTCGCGCCCATAGGGCTATAGGTGTTCTTAAAAACAGTAGATATTCAGGGTTGTTTCATCATTTTGGAAGTGGATACACTTTAAACAGCACCCATCCGGTGTTGCGGCGATCTTTATAGGACGCCATGCGAGGGTCAACTATCTAAAGATTTCAAACTATTTTTTTTTGTTATTTCGTCTCACGCGAAATGCAATGCCGAGGCTAAGTCGCTGAAGTTGAATTATTTAGAAGTGGGCTTTCATTATCCAGATAAAAACTATTGATCATTCAACGTGTTATTGTGACTTTTATGAAATCGGACCTGCTTGAAGAACACCAATATCTGGAAAATCTAGAGTGCTACAACGACACAGAAAGCGCGATGTCATTATCGGAAAAACACCAAAAATGCTTCATCGTTTTCAAGCGAAGGCAGGCAACCTGGTCTTTGCAGGGCTCATCCTAAGGTTGTTTTTCTTGATAAATGTCAGTTATACGCGGCAAATATTGTATGAATGTCTTCTGATGTTGGCTTTTGGTGGCGTCTTGAATTTTTGTCCGGTTCAATTGCCGCTTTATATCGATGTTCCACACGCTCGCGCATTCTCACCCTCAAGACGGTGCAAAAACTTTAAGTCCCTGATGCGTCGAGATTTTGGGGCCCGATATGCTTTGTCTTCCCGTGTGATTTGTCTTTTTCGGTAAAGCGGGCGACCGTATTTTTATGGCCAAGCACCATCCATTGAAATTGTCGCGAGTCATTTGGAATGCGGCGGTGACTTGTGCTACAGATTTTATCCCGCCGCCATTCATGCGGCTCCTAAGAGATTTGAAACAGCTTGTTTGCCGAAATCGTCATTGTTGTCCTGCTCACTATCTTGAACGGCGTATTGGCAATGTCCGAACTGGCGGTCGTCTCCGCCCGTCCGGCGCGTCTGAGAGTTCTGGCCGAAGCCGGTCATCGCGGTTCTGCCGTTGCCATCCGATTGGCTGAAAATCCCGGTCGTTTTCTGTCAACCGTGCAGATCGGTATTACCCTTGTCGGCGTTTTGTCCGGCGCATTTTCGGGAGCCACTCTCGGTGCTCGATTGACGCAGTGGCTTTTGCTGCAAGGCATGTCAGAGGCTCTGGCCAATACGCTCGGCGTCGGCTGCGTCGTGGTTGGCATTACCTATTTGTCGTTGATTGTTGGTGAACTGGTGCCCAAGCAGATCGCGCTGCGAAACCCTGAAATGGTCGCCTCGCGCATGGCGGGCGCTATGCTGATCCTGTCCAAAGTTTCGTTGCCGCTGGTCTGGCTGCTGGATGGCTCGGGGCGCGCGGTCCTGTCGCTGCTCGGCCAGAAAGGTGCATCATCTGGCACGGTGACGGATGAGGAAATCAAGACGGTCTTGGCCGAAGCACAAAGTGCTGGTGTCATCGAATCGGAAGAATCACAGATGATTTCCGGCGTCATGCGCCTGGCGGACCGCACTGCACGGGGTCTTATGACGCCGCGCCGTGATGTCGAACTGATCAGCGTCGATGACACGATTGAGGAAATCCGCCAGGCTCTGCGTGAAAGCCAGCATTCCCGTCTGCCGGTGCGCAATGGCAATTCCGATGAAATCGTCGGGGTCATGCTGGTGAAAAACTTCTACGATGCCTTGGCCAATGGCGGCACGGTCGATATCCGCTCGATTATCAGCGATGTGCCGATCGTATCGGATCTGGCGGGTGCCATCGATATCATCCAGTCGATTCGCAAGACGGTCCTGCATATGGTGCTGGTCTATGACGAATACGGCCATTTCGAAGGCATTATCACGTCAGGCGATATTCTGGAGGCAATTACCGGCGCCTATCAGGAAGAGGGCGAGGAAGAGCCTGCCCTGCTGATGCGCGAGGACGGTTCCTATCTGGTCGCCGGCTGGACGCCCATTGACGAGTTTATCGAGCATATCCGTGTGCCTGTGGATGACGACCCGGATTTTACCACGGTCGCAGGCTACGTGCTGGATGAGTTGAAACGCATTCCGGCGCTAGGCGAAAGCTTCGTCAAGAACGGCTGGAAGTTTGAAGTCGTCGACCTGGATGGTCGGCGCATCGACAAGCTGCTGGTCTCGCCGGTTATGGCAGACGATCCGGATTGATTGCAGCCGCGATTGCCTGTGGGTTTCTGCGAGAAGACACAGGCATCTTCTTTTACTTTCTGTTAGGAAAAGCGGATTGAACAGCGTGGCCGCATCGCGATGCAGGAACGCGTTATCATTCCATCGTGAGGGAATATATAAGGTGCAGGTCGGGATCGATATGGGAACAGTGGCAGGTGGCCAACCTGCCAGGCTCGATATCGAGGAGCTATTGGCGACCCGTCTTCTTGTGCAGGGCAATTCCGGCTCCGGCAAGTCGCATCTTCTGCGGCGTCTGCTGGAGCAATCTGCCCAATGGGTTCAGCAGGTGATCATCGATCCCGAAGGGGATTTTGTCACGCTCTCGGATAAATACGGCCATCTGGTCGTAGACGGGGAGCGCAGCGATGCCGAATTGATCGGGATTGCCAACCGCATCCGCCAGCACCGCGTTTCCTGCGTGCTGACGCTGGAAGGGTTGGATATTGAGCAGCAGATGCGCGCAGCCGGTGTGTTTCTGAACGGCCTGTTTGATGCCGAGCGCGAGTATTGGTATCCGGTGCTGGTCGTGGTCGATGAGGCGCAGATGTTTGCCCCCTCGGTCGGCGGCGATGTCTCGGAAGACGCGCGCAAGCTGTCGCTGGGCGCCATGACCAATCTGATGTGCCGTGGCCGAAAGCGTGGCTTGGCAGGTGTGATCGCTACGCAGCGTTTGGCAAAGCTTGCCAAGAATGTCGCAGCTGAGGCCTCCAACTTCCTGATGGGTCGCACCTTTCTCGATATCGATATGGCGCGTGCCGCCGATCTTCTCGGTATGGATCGCCGCCAGGCGGAAATGTTCCGCGACCTGAAGCGCGGCAATTTTGTTGCCCTTGGCCCGGCGCTGTCACGCCGTCCCTTGCCCATCATCATTGGTGATGTGGAAACCTCAGCGCGCTCCTCCAGTCCGAAACTGATGCCCTTGCCCGATGCGCCGCAGGATGTGGAGGATCTGATCTTCACGCCCGATCCTGAAGAATTTACCCGCCCGCTCGTTCGCCGTGCGCCGCCAGCTCCCCGTCCGACCACCGATATTCTGGCCGAACTGGCGCGAGCAACGCCGGTGAATGTCGAGGATGTCGCCCCGCAAAGATCGTCACAGCCGGAAATTACCGCCGAGGAACGCGAGGAGCGGATGGCTGCGGTGCTGGCAGAAATTCTCGACGATCCGCAGGCGGCCTATCGCACCGATTCCGTTCTCTATCAGGAGTTCCTGGTTCGAGCCCGCATGCGCCGGGTCGGCGGTCCACCGATGGCGATGGGTGAATTTCGCCGCCGCGTCGCCGTGGCGAGGGCTGATGTCGATGAAGAGACCGCATCCTCTGATCGCTGGCAAGAGGCGCTGTCTTTGTCAACGCGGGTTTCGGATGACCTGCAGGGCGTTTTCCTGCTAATTGCCAAGGCAGCCATCCGGTCCGAGCCTTGCCCTTCCGATTTGCGGATTGCCCGAGCCTACGGCACTCATTCCGCCCGCCGCGCCCGCCGGCTGCTTGGATATTTCGAGGAGCAGGGCATGGTCGTGGTGCATACGGATTTTTCCGGAAAACGCATCGTGGCCTTCCCCGATCTGGAATCCGAAACCAAGCCGGGTGATCCGAACGCAGCCGATATGCCGGATAGCCGCAGTGCTGCGGAATAGAGCTTATGCCACGGTTTTGAACATGGAGCCTTGCTGACTGGCCAAGTTGTGCCGCAATGGCTGCCCATGATGGGCTGATGACCAAGTTTTCCCTAGCCCTCCGACGGAGGCATGTCCTGAGCCTTGCTTCTTTGAGTTTCCTGGGTTTTCTGACATCCGGCCAAGCCGCATCTCTTGCACCCGGTGAAGTGCCGCTTTGGCCGGGCCGGGCGCCGGGCGGTGGCGGTCCCCGGCTTGGCAGGCGGACCATTCACAAGGCGGCATTGCTGCGGATTGCTACGCCAACCCTGCGGATGGTCCGTCCGCAAACCTCAAATGGGACAGCCGTGCTGATTGCACCCGGCGGCGGTTATCATTTCGTTGAGGAACGCAAGGAGGGCGAGGCCGCCGCGCAATGGCTCGCCGCCCGTGGCGTCACCGCTTTCATTCTCACCTACCGTCTTCCGGGCGAAGGTTGGTTTGTCGGTCCCCGCGCGCCATTGCAGGATGCCCAGCGGGCCTTGCGGTTGATCCGGGCGCAGGGTGATGCACTTGGCCTCGACCCTCAGAAAATTGGCAGTATGGGATTTTCCGCCGGTGGGCATTTGATGGGCATGCTATCGACACGCTTTGCTGAGCCGATCTATTCGCCGGTGGATAATGCCGATACGCTGTCGGCAAGGCCGGATTTTACCCTGCTGGCCTATCCGGTGATTACCCTGAAGGCTCCCTATAATCATACCTGGACCCGGGTCGAGATGGTCGGCAAACATCCCAGCGATGCCGATGTAGCGGCCTGGTCGGTGGAAACCCATGTCAGTTCCACTTGCCCGCCTGTCTTTATGGCCCATGCCAAGGACGATCCGGTTGCCAATATCGAGCATTCCCGGATGATGCAGGCGGCTTGCCGCAAGGCCGGTGTTTCTGCCGATTTGGTCGAACTTGAGCAGGGCGGTCACGGCTTTGCCATGGGCGAAGGGAGCATGGGGAAAACGCCCAGGCCGCCGGTGGTCTGGACACCGGCGCTTGAGGCATGGATGCGGGACCACAATCTGGTTTGATCCAGCATCGTACCGAAACCGGTTTTCGGTACGATGCTATAGCGCGTCAGTTTGCCCGTTCTTCCCAGACCTTTGCCAGTTCCACAATGGTTTTCACGGCGACTTCCATGTCCTGAACGCTTATCCATTCCAGTGGCGAGTGATAGGCATGACCACCAGTATAGATGTTGGGGCAGGGCAGCCCCATGAAGGACAGGCGCGAGCCATCGGTTCCGCCGCGAATGCTGTGCAGCACGGGGGTGAGGCCAACGCGGCGCACCGCTTCCTCGAGATTATCCATCACCATCGGATATTGGTCGAGCACCACTTTCATATTGCGATACTGCTGCTTGACCTCGAATGTGTAGGTCGATCCGGGATAGTCGCGCATCACATCGCGGGTAATCTCTTCCAGCAGTGCTTCCTTCTGCGTGAGTCCCGCATCGATGAAATCGCGTATGATGAATTTCAGGTGAGCTTCATCCATGGAGCCGCTGATGTCGGTGGGATGAATGAAGCCCTGGCGGCCCTCAGTGGTTTCCGGGGTCTGGTCCTTCGGCAGCCGGGCAATGATGGCGCTGGCGATCTTGATAGCGTTTTCCATCCGGTCCTTGGCCGTGCCGGGATGGATGGCAACACCGGTGATGGTGATATCCACGCCATCCGCCGAAAATGTCTCGTTCTCGATCTCACCGATCGTGCTGCCATCCATGGTGTAGCCAAAGGCTGCGCCTAGCTTTTTCAGGTTGACCTTGTCTGCCCCGCGTCCGATTTCCTCATCGGTGGTGAAAAGGATTTTAATGGCGCCATGCCGGATGTGCGGATTGTCGATGATAAACTGCGTCGCCGTCATGATTTCGGCAATACCAGCCTTGTCGTCGGCACCCAGCAGCGTGGTGCCATCGGTGGTGACAATGTCATGGCCGATTTGCGTGTTGAGCTGCGGATTTTCGCTGACGCGGATGATTTGATTGTTATCGCCGGACAGAACGATATCCCCACCCTGATAGTTTTTCAGCAGTTGGGGCTTCACATTCGTGCCGGTGAAATCCGGTGCCGTATCCATATGCGAGCAGAAGCAGATCACCGGAACCGGCTTTTCGACATTTGCCGGAATGGTGGCATAGACATTGCCGTGCTCATCCAGATGCGCGTCGGACAGGCCCATGGCCAGCAATTCGCTCACCAGCACATGGCCGAGGTTTTTCTGTTTTTCCGTGGAAGGCTGGCTGGTTGATTCGGGGTCTGATTGTGTGTCGATGACGACATAGCGCAGAAAACGGTCGAGAATTGTATCGGGCATGCGGGCGGTCCATCACGGTTTGTGGCTATGGTTGGTGGCCACGGTTTGGGGCGGGGTCGGGCTTTGCCCATCCACGGGATATGCGATGCCGACCTACGGCACCTGCAATTCTACAGTATTCAATTTGCGACATTGTTGACGCAAAAGAGATCCTGTAAATGTAAGCGTTTCACAAGACGCAGGTTTGCTCAACCCATTTGTAATGCATCCGCATTTTTATCTTTCACCATTGGCAGCGGACCATACTCAAGCAAACACTGTCGGAAATGACCCTCTCGACGCGCGGTTCCTTGACATGACATCCGCCGCGTTATTGTTCGCCAAGACTAAAAGAATGTCATAATATTTATTTTTCTCTATGCATCCTAAGAGAGTATTTTGATTTAATATTGCGGCGCGGAAAAATAGCTTTCCTTTAATAAGGACTTGCGGAATTGAACGAAATTTGAAAATTTCAATATTTTAAATTTCTATGATTTTTATCAAGTCTAACATTCAAATCGTTGTAATTCATATATAAAAAATCCTGAATTTTTACCGATTGATAAGCGGACTTTTGAAACAATAACAGAAAAGTGATCCATGTTTTTGCTGCATGGCAACAAAAACCACAATTTCGTCCTTCAAATAAATTACTCTCGGTTGTGTAGGCAGGGAATGGTTAAAGGGATCAGTTTGATCCAGCCTTGCACGATAACCAGCCGGATTGCTGTGTCATATCCGCGTCGCTCACAACACGGATGCAATGCATCCCGGCATCAATATCTAGCCAGCTATTTATCAGGAGGATTTTCGCAATGAGTGATTTTTTGAAGCGCGTTTCGAGTTTTCGTGAAGACGTATTTCCGACCCACTCGGGTCTCTATCGTAAACTGGCCCGGGAAGGGCAGCAGCCCCAGGCCTTGATGATTTCCTGCGCCGACAGCCGGGTCATGCCGGAAGTGATTACCCAGTCCGGCCCTGGTGAACTGTTCGTGTGCCGCAATGCGGGCAACATCGTCCCGCCGTTCTCGACCATGAATGGCGGCGTTTCCTCGGCCATCGAATATGCGGTGGTGGCGCTTGGCGTGCGCGACATTGTCGTGTGCGGCCATTCCGATTGCGGCGCCATGAAGGGTCTGTGCAATCACGAACTCCTGGCGCCGATGCCCAATGTGGCCGCCTGGTTGCGTCATAGCCACGCCGCTTATTCCATCGTCTGCGAGGCCTATCCTAATGATCTGCCGCACAAGGACAAGGTGCGGGCTGTGGCAATGGAAAATGTGGTCATTCAAATCGATCACCTGAAGACCCACCCCTCGGTCGCCGCCAAACTCGCCACAAATGACATAAACCTGCATGGCTGGTTCTTCGACATCGAGACCGGTGAGGTGCAGGTTTATGATGGCGCGGAGAAGCGCTTCCTGGTGATCGAGGGTGAAAAGGCGCTGCCAGTAGCGGTGTCCGGGCGTGCCACGCCGCATATCATGGCCGATCCTCTCGTAGTAGTGGCGGCGGAGTGAGGTGATGGAAAAAACCAGTTCTGCTCTGACACGGGACATTGCCTCGTCCATCGTTGTCTTTCTCGTCGCCATCCCGCTTTGCCTCGGCATTGCTATCGCATCCGGTGTGCCGGTGGCGATGGGCCTTGTCTCCGGCATTGTCGGCGGTATCGTTATCGGCGTCATCGCCGGTTCACCCTTGCAGGTCTCCGGCCCGGCGGCAGGCCTTGCGGTGATCGTTTTCGGCTTCGTTGAGGAATATGGACTTGTTCTTCTGGGGCCTGTGCTGATCGTCGCCGGGTTTTTGCAAGTCCTGGCCGGTTATCTAAAGCTCGGCTCCTGGTTTCGCGCTATTTCCCCCGCCGTCGTGCATGGCATGCTGGCGGGAATCGGTATCCTGATCGTTCTCGGCCAGGTCCATGTGTTGATGGATGCCAAGCCCGCCGCCGGTGGCGTTGAAAATGTCGCGGCCATGGATGAAACCATTGGCAAGGTGTTTAGCGGCAGCCTGAGCAGTCACAGCATGGCGCTGATGATCGGCCTGATCTCGTTGCTGGCCATGGTTGGCTGGGAAAAACTGAGGCCAGCCCGGCTGCGGCTGGTGCCCGGCGCGTTGATCGGCGTCGCTGCCGGGACGTTGCTGACGGTTGGCCTCGACCTGCCGATTGCCCGTGTTCAGGTTCCCGCCACCCTGTTGGAAGGCATTCGCTTACCAACGATGGAAAGCTTTGCCGGGCTTGCCCAACCGGGAGTGATCGCCACCGTGCTGATCATCGCGGTGATTGCCAGCGCCGAAACCCTGCTATCGGCTGCTGCCGTCGATAGGATGCATGACGGTGAGCGCACCCGTTTCAACAAGGAACTGGTGGCGCAGGGCGTCGGCAACAGCCTGTGCGGCCTGTTGGGCGCCCTGCCGGTCACCGGCGTCATCGTTCGCTCGTCTGCCAATATCCAGGCAGGCGCTGCAACACGTCGTTCCACTATTCTCCATGGAGTCTGGATCCTGGCACTGGTGGCGCTTCTACCGCAATTACTGGGCGTCGTGCCTTTGACTGCCCTGGCGGCGGTGCTTTTGGTGACAGGCTGGCGACTGGTAAGCTTGCAGCATGTGCGTCACCTGTTCGATCATCACGGCTGGGTGCCGGTGGCGGTCTGGGCTACGACAGTCAGTCTTGTCGTCGTCCAAGATCTTCTGGTGGGCGTGGCTGTCGGCCTGTTGCTGTCGATCATGGAAATCATTCCGTTCCTTCGCCGTAAACTGCATATCGACCACCACGAGAACGATGAATCGATCCAGTTGAAACTGAAAGGCGTCGGCACCTGCCGGGACGTTCCGGCATTGCTGGCCACACTGGAATCGCTGCCCGATGGAAAGAAGGTGCTGATCACGCCCGCAGGGCTGCATTATGTTGATCACACCTATGCCGAAACCCTGACGGAATGGGTGACACGCGAAAGACGGGCAGGGCGGCCGCTTGAGGTGAGTAGGTCCAGTCAGCTTGCCCCGAAAGTTGCTTCCATGGTGGATCGGCTCTGCGTCAAGCCTGCATAAGGAAACGACACGACAGATCCAGACACAGAAAAGGGGCGGCCCATAAAGCCGCCCCATCTTTTGTCTTGGCTGGAGAGAAGGTTACCCTTCGATAACATCCTTTTTCGCGTCCTTGCGGGTCGCCCACAGCGATCCGACGATACCAGCCGCCAGGATAGCCAGCGTGATGGTTAGCGACAGCAGCGGCGGGATCTTGGCGATACCCAGCATGTCGGCAAGAAAGATCTTCGAGCCGATGAAGATAAGAACGACCGACAACGCATATTTCAGGTAAGCGAAGCGGTGGATAAGGGCGGACAGCGCGAAATACAGGGCGCGTAAGCCGAGGATGGCGAAGATGTTCGAGGTGTAGACGATATAGGGATCCGTGGTGATCGCAAAAATCGCCGGGATCGAATCAACCGCAAACACCAGGTCAACGAATTCCACCATGATCAGTGCGAGAAGCAGCGGCGTGATATAGGTTTTAAGCTTACCAGTTGTTTCGTCTTGCTTACGCACCACGAAACGGTCGCCTTCCAGCTTGTCGGTGACAGGCAGGTAGCGCCGCGCCAGCTTCAAAGCCGGGTTGTTGGCGACATCATATTCGCTATCGGCTGATAGCAGCATTTTGACGCCGGTAAACACCAGGAAGGCGGCGAAGAAATACAGAACCCAGTGGTAGCTTTCGACAATGGCCGCGCCTGCCGCAATCATGATGCCGCGCAGGATGATCACGCCGAGGATACCGTAGAGCAGCACTCGGTGCTGATAGGCGCGAGGGATGGCGAAATAGCCGAAAATCATGGCGATGACGAAGATATTGTCCATCGCCAGACTTTTTTCGATGACAAAGCCCGTCAGATATTCCAGTCCGGCCTGCGGACCCGATTGCCACCATATCCAGCCGCCGAACAGTACGCCCAGAGTGATGTAGAAGGCCGAGAAAGCGAAGCTTTCGGCCATGCCGATCTCCTTGCTGTTCTTATGGAGAACACCGAGATCGAGAACGAGAAGAAATAGAACGATTGCAAGGAAGAAAAGCCACATCCAAGTGGGCTTGCCCATAAAATCGACCCAAAGAAAATCCATCGAGGGTTTCCTTTGCCGGAGGGTTTTTGTTGCAGTTCCGACATCACGGGTATCCGGCACTCGCGTCAGAGGGGCCCGGAACTGCTGATACAACGGTAAATGTGGCGGGCTTGCCATGAGTTCAAGGCCGGTGCTTGACATTTGTAGCGGCTCTGCGTAGAGACCCCTCCAACGCCGGGTGGAAACGCCCGGTGTTTTTACGACATGTCCCGTGGAGGCTCCGCTTTTCAAGTGTGAGCCGCCTGTCAGGAAAGCCGAAAGGCGATCCAGAGGAGGGCGTGTTTCCCAAAATGGGTTCTAAAAGGCCCAATAACAACAAGAGGAAATACGATGAGCAAGCGCGCATCTTCCAAGTACAAAATCGACCGCCGTATGGGCGAAAACATCTGGGGCCGCCCGAAGTCCCCGGTTAACCGTCGCGAATACGGTCCCGGCCAGCACGGTCAGCGCCGCAAGGGCAAGCTTTCCGACTTCGGTGTGCAGCTGCGCGCCAAGCAGAAGCTGAAGGGCTACTACGGCGACCTGCGTGAAAAGCAGTTCCGCGCCACCTACGACGAAGCCAACCGTCGCAAGGGCGATACCTCCGAAAACCTGATTGGCCTGCTGGAATCGCGTCTGGACGCCATCGTCTACCGCGCCAAGTTCGTGCCGACTGTGTTTGCTGCCCGCCAGTTCGTTAACCACGGCCACGTTTCGGTCAATGGCGTCAAGGTCAACATCGGTTCTTACCGCTGCAAGGCTGGTGACGTTATTGAAGTGCGTCAGAAGTCCAAGCAGTTGGCCATCGTTCTGGAAGCCACTCAGCTCGCCGAGCGTGACGTTCCCGATTACATCGAAGTTGATCACAACAAGATGGTTGCAACCTTCGTTCGCGTACCAACCCTGTCGGACGTTCCTTATGCCGTCATCATGGAACCGCAGCTGGTCGTCGAATTCTACTCGCGTTGATTTCGATCTGAAATTCGAGAAAGCCGCCTTTACGGGCGGCTTTTTCTGTTTGCAGCGCAGCAAAATTCGATAATGATGCCTGTCGGCTTCTGCACGAAAAACGTGACTGACATGCATCTGCCGGGATGAGCAACAGCTCGGCATGGGGAAACCAGATGGATTTGCAGGCAATTGTTGACGACATTGTCGGTGAGATGCAGCCCCGACTTGGGGAAGGCAAGGTCGCGGACTATATTCCCGAACTTGCGACGATTGATCCAAAGCAATTCGGCATTGCCATCACCACCGTCGATGGCCAGACCTTCACCGCAGGCGATGCGGCGGTACCGTTTTCCATCCAAAGCATCTCCAAGGTGTTCATGTTGACGCTGGCGCTTGGTAAAACCGGTGAAGGCGTGTGGAAGCGGGTCGGGCGCGAACCTTCCGGCTCGTCCTTCAACTCCATTGTCCAGCTGGAACACGAGCATGGCATTCCGCGCAATCCCTTCATCAATGCGGGCGCCATCGTTGTGACGGATATGGTGCTGGCTGGACACAAGCCGCGCGAGGCCATCGGTGAGTTCCTGCGCTTCATGCAGTTCCTGGCCGATGACGACGGTATTACCATTGACCGGAAGGTGGCGCAGTCCGAGCAGACGACCGGCTATCGCAATTTCGCGCTGGCCAATTTCATGCGCGGCTTCGGCAATCTCGATCATGCGGTGGAGATGGTGCTCGGTGTTTATTTCCATCAATGCGCGTTGGCGATGAGCTGTGTGCAACTCTCCCATGCGGGTCTGTATCTTGCCAACCGGGGTACAAATCCGCTTAGTGGCTTTTCCGTGGTCTCGCCGAAGCGGGCGCGGCGCATCAACGCCTTGATGCTGACCTGCGGCCATTATGATGGCTCGGGGGATTTTGCCTATCATGTCGGCCTGCCCGGCAAGAGCGGCGTGGGCGGCGGCATCCTGGCGATAGCGCCGGGCAAGGCCTCTATTGCAGTGTGGTCTCCGGGATTGAACAAAGTCGGCAATTCGGCGCTTGGATCGGAAGCGCTCGAACTGCTGGCAACCCGGACCGGCTGGTCGGTTTTTGGAAATTGATGTGAGAACGGTTTTTGCTTCTCGGTGAAAAGCAATGCCTGGAGAATGCAGGGTCGATTGGCATAAAGTTCGGCGCGCATTCATGCCGTGACTATGATATAGCGGGCAAAAGGCCTGCAGGAGTGGGACAAGTCTTGAACGTGATCTCGGATATGAAAATCAATGCGGCGCCGCTATGCATCGTTGCCGATGGCTATGGCCTGTCGCCGGGCGTCAATCAGGCAATCAGGACGCTGCTTAGCGAAGGCAAGGTGCGTGGCACCGGCTGCATGACCGTGTTTGCCGATTGGCGCGACGAGGCTTCTCTGTTGCTGCCCGTGATCGACAGATGCGGCGGCGCCATCGGCCTGCACCTGACGCTGACCAATTTCCTGCCTTTGAGCGGGGTGCAGCCCATGTGTTCTTTCCGACGCCGTCTGACCCAGTCCTTCATGGGCGGTATCGACAAGGGCAAGCTGCAACGCGAGCTTGATGCGCAGCTCAACGCTTTTATTGATGTGATTGGCCGCGTGCCTGATTATATCGACGGCCATCAACACATTCATTTCCTGCCCGTGGTGCGAGAATGGCTGGTGGCGCGGCGTGATCTGCTGATCAGCCCGCGCGGCAATAGCCCCTGGTTGCGCGGTGAGCCGGATGCGCGGCTGGCGACAAGCCTTGCCCAGCGGGCCAAGATCAGCCTGGTGCAGCGCATGGCACGCGGTTTCAACACGGAAATGCAGGCGGCGGGCTATACGATCAAGGGACCGCTGACCGGTTTTTACGAGCGCGGCAAGCCGAACGGCTTTGCCGATGCGCTTCGCTATTTTCGCAGCCATGCGCCGCGTGACGCCGTTGTCATGTGTCATCCCGGCCATTCGGATGCGATCCTGCGGGCGCGTGACCGGCTGATGATGGCCCGCGAGGTTGAATTTGCCGAGCTGATGCGCCAGTAAGGGAAGATCGTAAGAGAAGATCCGTCCGATAGGCATTGGCGGTAATTCACGGATCGACGGTATTAGCCAAATTAGCGGACAGGGGCGCATCCGAACATGAACCTTGCATTTGCGGGAAGCGCGACGGAACGCACCGAGGCCGATGAGGCTGAAGACGCGCAGGAGAATGTTCGCCATCCCCTGTTTAGTGCCGCACCACAATCGGTATCCTTCAACAAGCTACGCAAGCGGTTGCTGCGCCAAGTGCGCCAGGCAATGGACGATTTCGGCATGCTGAACGGCCAGAAGCGCTGGCTGATTGGGCTTTCCGGTGGCAAGGACAGCTATGGTCTGCTGGCGCTTCTGATGGATTTGAAATGGCGCGGCCTGCTGCCAGTCGAGCTGATCGCCTGCAATCTCGATCAGGGGCAACCGAATTTTCCCAAACATGTCCTGCCGGATTACCTGAAATCCATCGGCGTTGCCCATCGCATCGAATACCGAGACACCTATTCCATCGTCAAGGAAAAGGTCCCGGCGGGCGGCACCTATTGTTCGCTCTGCTCACGGCTGCGGCGCGGTAATCTCTACCGCATCGCCCGCGAAGAAGGCTGTGATGCGCTGGTGCTCGGCCATCACCGCGAAGATATTCTCGAAACCTTCTTCATGAATTTTTTTCATGGTGGCCGGTTGGCGGCCATGCCGGCCAAGTTGTTGAACGATGAGGGCGATCTGTTCGTGCTGAGGCCGCTGGCCTATGCGGCGGAAGACGACCTCGCCAAATTCGCTGCCGCCATGCAATTTCCAATCATTCCCTGCGATCTCTGCGGCTCGCAGGACGGTTTGCAGCGAAATGCCATGAAGGACATGCTGGCTGGAATCGAAGCCAAGATGCCGGGCCGCAAGGATGCGATGCTGAGGGCATTGTCGCATGTGAACCCCTCGCATCTGCTTGATCCGGCGCTATTTGACTTTTCCGGGCTGACTGTCACGAAGCCGTCATAAGGCGGGCGCATCGAGTTTTTGACATTTCACCAGCCTTAAGAAAGTGCCTCCCGTGTTTCAAGATCGTGATATCGACGCCGTCCTGCAAATCGTCAAGGACGCCGCCGCCAGCCAGATCGTGCCTCGTTTTCGCCGTCTCGGCGTTTCCGATATTTCCGAAAAGAAATCCTCTATCGATCTCGTCACAGAGGCCGATCTTCTGTCGGAAAAGCAGATGACGGACGCTTTTCTGGCCCGCTGGCCCGGTGCCTTGATCGTCGGTGAGGAAGCATGCGAAACCAATCCAGGCGTGATCGACGCGTTGAGGGATGCGGAGCTGGCATTCGTCATTGATCCGGTCGATGGAACATTCAATTTTCAGGCTGGCCTGCCTTTGCATGCTACCAATCTCGCCGTTGTGGTGCGCGGTGAGACCGTGGCGGGGATTATCCACGAATCGGTGCTTGGTGATACGCTGGTGGCATCTCGCGGCGCGGGCGCACATTTCCTGCGCGCCAATGGTGAGCGGACAGCCATTCAGGTGGCTGCCGGGTGCGATTTGTCAGCCATGGTTGGAACGATTTCCATCAACGAGTTGAACGGTGAGGAAAAGCGTCGGATTGCTGGTAATCTCACCAAAACGAAGATGGCCTTTGCCTTCAATTGCTCGGCCTACGAATATTGGCTGGTTGCCACGGGCAAGGTCCATTTCATCGGTCATTACAAATTGATGCCCTGGGACCATCTGGCCGGTGTGTTGATCCATCAGGAAGCGGGCGGTGTGACTGCCCGGTTCGATGGCAGCCCCTATCGTCCTGGTGATACCACCGGTGGCATCCTGACGGCACCGGATCGCGACAGCTGGGAGATGATTCTACGCGAAGTGATCCAGGCGAAATAAGACTGACACACTCTAGAAGGAACAGACATGGCCGATATCGACATTGCAGCCCTTGCCAATCTTCTGCAGGAAGCGGCAGTCACGGAAATCCTGCCGCGTTTTCGCAATTTGGGCGAAGGCGATGTACGGATGAAAACCGAGGCCATCGATCTGGTCACCGAGGCCGATGAAGCAGCGGAGCGGTTGATCCACAGCCGTATCAAGGAGTTGATGCCGGAAGCTGTCTTCATTGGTGAGGAAGCGGTTGCCGCTGATCCGGCCCTGCTGGACAAGCTGGCGGATGCCGAACTTGCTGTGGTTGTCGATCCCATCGATGGTACCTTCAATTTTGCGGCCGGCCTGCCGCTGTTCGGGGTCATGCTCAGCGTCGTGCGTCAGGGCGAAACGGTTGCGGGCCTGATTTACGACCCGATGGGCAACGACTGGGCAATCGTTGAAAAAGGCAGTGGCGCGTGGCTCTGCAAACCCGATGGCAACCAGGAAAAGATGGAGGTGCGCCCGGCACCCGATCTTGCCCAGATGATCGGCATTGCCAATGTCGGCTTCTTCGAGCTGGAGGCGCGCCGCAAGCTGCTGGTCAATCTGGCTGAGGTGCGGCTGTTCACCAGCTATCGCTGTGCTGCTCACGAATACCGCATTCTCTGCCAGGGCCATATGCATTTTGCCATGTATAACAAGCTGATGCCCTGGGATCACTTGGCCGGCACGCTGATGGCCCAGGAGGCAGGCGCCTATGCCGCCCGCTTCGACGGCTCAGCCTACCTGCCGCACCACACCAGCGGCGGCCTGTTGATCGCCCCCGACAAGGAGAGCTGGACCGAATTGCGGGAAAAGATTTTCAACGTTTGAAATCTCGGCTTATCCAATCAAAAAAAAGCCACGGCAGGTGACCTGCCGTGGCTTTTTGGTTCGGATATCCGATTGTTAGACCTTGGGGTTATGCGACTGAAACAGCTTGCCCTTTTCGGCAATCAGCACGAAGACCAAACCGATAACGCCGAGGAAGAAGTAACCGGCCACCAGCGGGCGTGCCGTGCCGTCGAAGGCTTGACCGATCACGGCGCCGATGACCGAGCCGCCGACGGTGGAAATGAAGCCGAGGACCGAAGAGGCCGTTCCGGCGACGTGGCCGAGCGGTTCGATGGCAAGCGTCTGGAAATTGCCGCCGATCCAGCCGAACTGGAACATCGAGACGGCAAAGAATGTCATGAACACCACGAACGGCAATGGTGTTGGCCCGAAGGTTTCGGCCAGCAACCATAGGGCATTGATGGCGATGAAGCCGAGAAGCGAACCATGAGAGAGCCGCCGCATACCAATTCGCCCGACCAGCTTCGAATTGACATAGGACGACAGCGCCATGAAAATCGCCACGGCAGCAAAGGCGAATGGAAACCAGATGCCCAGACCATAAATGCCCATGTAGATCTGTTGAGCAGAGTTGATGAAGCCGAACAGCGCCCCAAAGATGAAGGTGCTTGCCAGTGTGTAGAACAGGGCAATGCGATTGGACAGGACGATCTTGAAGCCCTGGAAGATCACCTTGGGGGTGAAGTCGCGGCGGTTTTCCGGATCGAGTGTTTCCGGTAGCCGCATCTGCATCCAGATGCTGGTGAGAATGCCGCCAACAGCAATGAACAGGAAGATCAGGTGCCAATTGCCGAAGAACATGATGATCTGACCGGTTCCGGGGGCGACGACCGGGATGATCATGAACACCATCATGATCAGCGACATCACCTCCGCCATCTGGCGACCACCGTAGATATCGCGCACAATGGAAATGGTGATCACTCGGGTGCCAGCCGAGCCAGCGCCCTGGATGAAGCGCAGGATCAGCAATCCGGCAAAGCTTGGCACAATGGTGATCGCCAGCGCCGCCAGAACATAGACGATAAGACCGATCAACATCGGCGTGCGCCGCCCGAACCGATCCGACAGCGGGCCATAGATCAATTGCGCGCAGCCAAACCCGATCAGGTATGACGTCACGACATATTGCCGGTGATTTTCATTGACGACATTGAGGGCTTCGCCGATCTGCTGCAAGGCAGGAAGCATGATGTCGATCGCCAACGCGTTCATTGCCATCAATGCGGCGCAGAGAAAGACGAATTCCAGCTTGCTCATGCCTTGCAAGGCAGCTGGAGCGGAACGAATGGGAGCTGTCATGGGAAAACATGTCCTGGAAAATCAAAAGGCGTCGCAAGGCGCGACGCCCTTATCAGATACTGCATTAATCCCTCAATCGGAATCGATTATGAGAGCCGTGCTGTCGATAGGCTTGTAGCTGACCGCTGTGTGCGTCAAATTTACCGCACCGCAATATGCGCAAGGGCGTCGATGGGGACAAGCCCGGAATACCACCGGGCTTTATCCAGTTCGCGTCAGGCGGCGCCGCGAACGGCAATGCCCTTTTCCTCGAGATGAGACTGCAATTCACCGGCCTGGAACATTTCCCGGACGATATCGCATCCGCCGATGAATTCGCCCTTCACATAAAGCTGCGGAATGGTCGGCCAGTTGGAATAGGTCTTGATGCCTTCGCGAATTTCTTGGTCGGCGAGCACATTGATGCCCTTGTAGTCGATGCCGAGATAATCGAGCATCTGCACGACCTGGCCCGAAAATCCGCATTGCGGAAACTGGGGCGTGCCCTTCATGAAAAGCACGACATCATTGCTTTTGACAGCATTATCAATGAATTCGTTTACACCGCTCATGGATTTATCCTTTCAAATGCGGGTCAAGGCCGCAGTATTCCATTGCCTATATAGGCGCATTTTGCCGAAATTTCAAAAGTCAAAACGGAAACAGACGGTCATCAGCCCCGGTTGCGGGTCACGCGCCGGGCCTGACGGGCAGCCTTGTTGCGGTTATTTGCCCGCGTCGGCTCGACCTTTTTGTCGGACGCCGGCGCATTCAAGCGTTGCAGCTTGGCCTGCTTGTATTTCTTTCGGTCGGACATTTCAGCTTTCACCGATTTGATCAGTGAGGAGAAAAACGAGGTAATCGGGTTGCTCATGATGATGTGATACCGTCAGGCTTCGGGGATGGAGGTTTGCAGGGCGAGCGCATGCAGCACCCCGCCCATATTGCCTTTCAGGGCATCGTAGACCATCTGGTGCTGCTGTACGCGCGACTTGCCGCGAAAGGCTTCGGCAACGACTTCAGCGGCGTAGTGATCGCCATCGCCCGCCAGATCGCGGATGACGACCTTGGCACCGGGAATACCCGCTTTGATCATGTCTTCGATATCGCCGGGCTTCATAGCCATGGTTCTGCTCCCATTCTGATCTTTTTGCGCGCCTGGTTTTACTGCGCGGCGGCCAGGGTTTCAGCCTTGCCATCCATGAAATTAGGGAACCACGATTCATGCGTGTTGCGCAATTCCTCTACAGCGATTGTACACACACCGTCGATGACAAGTGCATCGCCGCCCACCTTGCCAAGACGGCGGAACGGTACGCCAGCGCCTTCGGCATTGGCGCAGATGAAATTGGCGAGGTCAGCTGGAACCGTCACGACATAGCGAGCCTGGTCTTCGCCAAACAGCAGGGCGTGGGCTGGACCGCGGCTTTCCGACAGGTCGATGGTAAGACCCTTGGCCGAGGCCATCGCCATCTCGGCCAGAGCAATCCCGAGGCCACCGGAGGAAATGTCATGGCAGGCGGTTACCTGACCATTGCGGATCGCCGAGCGGATGAAATCGCCATTGCGGCGTTCGGCATGCAGGTCCACTTCGGGCGCTGGGCCATCGGTGCGGCCAAGAAGGTCACGCAGATAGATCGAGCTGCCGAGATGCGTGCCATCGGTGCCGATCAGCAGGACATGATCGCCGTCCTGGGCGCCGCCAATTTTCGCCATCCGGCTCCAATCGGGCAGCAGGCCAACGCCAGCAATGGTCGGGGTCGGCAGGATCGCGACGCCATTGGTCTCGTTATACAGCGAGACATTGCCCGAGACGATCGGGAAATCCAGTGCCCGGCAGGCTTCGCCGATGCCCTTGATGGCTTCCACCAGCTGGCCCATGATCTCCGGCTTTTCCGGATTGCCGAAATTGAGGTTGTCGGTGGCAGCCAGCGGCTCGGCGCCGGTCGCGGTAATGTTGCGCCAGCATTCAGCCACGGCCTGTTTGCCACCTTCAAACGGATCGGCTTCGACATAACGCGGCGTGACATCCGAGGAGAAGGCCAGTGCCTTGGTCGGATGATTTTCCACCCGCACAACGCCCGCGTCACCGCCGGGAAGCTGAAGCGAATTGCCCTGGATCAGCGTGTCATATTGTTCATAGACCCAGCGGCGGCTGGACTGGTTGGCCGAACCGACCAGCGACAGAATAGCGGCGCGGTAATCGGCTGGCTCGTCCACCAGATTGGCGGGCAGGGGGCCGCGCTTGTCTGATTCGCGCCATGGGCGGTCATATTCGGGTGCCTGATCGCCGAGATCCTTGATCGGCAGATTGGCGACTTCTTCGCCTTGATGCAGGATGCGGAAGCGCAGGTCGTCGGTGGTTTTGCCGACGATGGCGAAATCCAGGCCCCATTTGACGAAGATCGCCTTGGCGACCTCTTCCTTGGAAGGCTCCAGCACCATCAGCATGCGCTCCTGGCTTTCCGAGAGCATCATTTCATAGGCGGTCATGTTTTCTTCGCGCACCGGCACGGTGTCGAGGTCAAGCTCGATGCCGAGATCGCCCTTGGCACCCATTTCCACCGCCGAACAGGTGAGACCGGCGGCGCCCATGTCCTGAATGGCGATGACCGCACCGGTCTTCATCAGTTCAAGGCAGGCTTCCAGCAGGCATTTTTCGGTGAAGGGATCGCCGACCTGTACGGTCGGGCGTTTTTCCTCGATGGATTCGTCGAATTCCGCCGATGCCATGGTTGCACCGCCTACGCCATCGCGGCCAGTCTTGGCGCCGAGATAGACGACCGGCAGGCCAACGCCCTTGGCCTCGGACAGGAAGATCGCGTCCGACTTTGCAAGGCCAGCGGCAAAGGCGTTGACCAGAATATTGCCGTTATAGCGCTCGTCGAACTCCACTTCGCCGCCTACGGTGGGAACGCCAAAGGCATTGCCATAGCCGCCAACACCCGCCACAACGCCAGAGACGAGATGCCGTGTTTTCGGATGATCCGGCGCGCCAAATCGCAGCGCGTTCATGGCAGCGATTGGACGCGCGCCCATGGTGAAAACGTCGCGCAGGATGCCTCCGACGCCGGTTGCAGCGCCTTGATAAGGCTCGATATAAGAGGGATGGTTGTGGCTTTCCATCTTGAAGACCACGCAATCGCCGTCATCGATATCAACCACGCCTGCATTTTCGCCCGGACCTTGAATAACGCGAGCGCCAGTGGTTGGCAGGGTGCGCAGCCAGCGCTTGGAAGATTTGTAGGAACAATGTTCGTTCCACATGGCCGAGAAAATACCAAGCTCGGTGAATGTTGGCTCCCGTCCGATCAATTGCAGAATCCGGTCATATTCCTCCGGCTTCAGGCCGTGGGAGGCTACCAGTTCCGGGGTGATCGGGAGGGAATTCGGGATCGTCATGGCTCTCTCTTGCACTGGGAGTGAGAATTTTGCCGCCCTTTTATAACAGGCAATTCATTCGCGCGACTGGAAAATGTGGCTGCGGCGGGTAAAATGCGGCCTTTCCAAGGTTTGCATGTCGATGGCTTATCTGTGACCGGATCTGCGCAAATTCCAGGGCTGGTGAAAGCGCGGTTTATAGCATCTCAGACAATCTGTTTGGGGATAGATCATTTCTTTTCACATTTTCGCCCCGGCCTGCGGTAAACTTATGCGCGATGTAAGCGAGGCGGATGAGCCTGTGTTACAGCCATGCGAAACGTCTGCCCGCTTTGCCGGGCCGGTTGGAATTCTAGACAGGTGCGTTTGTGATCGATCCTTATGTCATGTTGGGTTTGGAGCGCGATGCCGATGAGGCGGCGGTCAAGGCGGCGTATCGCAAGAAGGCCAAGAGCGCCCATCCGGATGCGGGCGGCGACCCGGACGAGTTTGGCAGGATCACTACGTCCTACGATCTCTTGAAGGATCCGGTTCGCCGTAAGGTCTATGATGATACCGGCTATGATCCGCAATTGGCCGATGTTGCCGACCTGAAGGGCTTGATGGTGCTGGAATCGCTGATTAACGACATGATTCTTGACGAGCGCGAGCCCGGCAGTTTCGATCCGGTCGCGGGCCTGCGCCGCAAGTTGACGGACGATATCCTCAAAGCCCGGTTTCATATTCTGGAACTGGAGCGTCACCGCACCCGTATCCGCAAGCATGTGGATCGTATTGGCCGACGACCTGAAACCGATGTGCTCGGCTCGATGTTGCGGGCCCGCACCCAGTCGATTGCCGAAGCGATCAAGAATGCCGAAACCCAGATCGACGCCATCGAGCGTGCCTATTCCATGCTAGAGGGCTATTCCTATGAGCTGGAACCACTGGTGGAGACGCTGTCCGATCCTGTTCCGGATCTGCCGAAGGCGGCCGAATAGCATCGGCCCGAAAAGTGTGGAGCGGTTTTCGGATAAGCCGATGCTTGGGAAAAGCCATCGGCCCGAAAAGTGTGGAGCGGTTTTCGGATAAGCCGATGCTTGGAAGAACCCATCGGCCCGAAAAGTATGAAGCGGCTTATCGTGCGCACCATCATTCACAAAAATAATCCAAACAGAAAAGCGTTGCAGGCGTCTGTTGGTTGGTGTCGATTCGCCTTGGCTTGGCTGCCTCAAAAAAAGACATTCAATTTCCATTAGGATAAAAATGGATCATTTTGGAGCGTTGCTTATTTGGTTCGTTAACGCACCCTTAAGTCCTGTCGACAGAAGCCGATAAGGATACGTCGGGTCCGATCAGTTTACTCCATGGAATTCAATTCATTGTTTTCCCATTGAAAAATATTGTCTTTTTCAAGGATTAATGTCGAATTACCGAGCGTTTGGCCGAGGGTCTGCTGGCTGGTATTTAAATATGACAGTCGTGAAAACGAATTTTGTCGTGAGGCGCCATTGCGGCACAGTTTCAATTTTCGTAATTTGCGACGTCAGGATAATTTTTTCTGCGGCGTGGAACCAATTGAGATGGCGAACATTTCTGTTGCGGTTTTAAACGGTTCAACGGCGTGGCAATCAGATGGGCGCGTATTTTTAACCCGGATGCGCTGCAGACGGATTTCGATCTGGATCTATTTTAAGCTGGCAATCATCCGGGTAAAAAATTTGTCGAAGGCGTGGGCCTTTGGCGAGAGGCGGTCAAGGGAATGCCGGGTGGCTGGGAATCATCGGCGTTTTTTTCACGGAGATCGTATTATGGGGCTTTACGATATTAACCGGCTACTGAATGTGAATGACGATACCTTGGGTGGGCGACTTGCAACTGCGCGGGATTGCGCAGGCATGGATCTCGCGGATTTGGCCTCGATCGCGGGTGTGCCGGTTGCGAAATTGCGCTCATGGGAGGCGGATCGCAGTGAAGCCGATGCCAGAAGTCTTGGATTGGTTGCCGATAGTCTTGGCGTTTGCCGCCAATGGCTGATGACAGGCAACGGGCGCGGTCCAGACGAAGAGGACAATGGCGGCGATGCCGAGGACGACATGCTTTTAGTCATGCGCCGCGAGCTTGACCGTTTGACCCATATGTATCAGGAAACCGGCAGCATGATCGAAATCCTGCACCGCAGGATTGGCGATTTGGAGCAGCGGTCCAGCCGGTGATGGGTGCCTTTCAGGCGCCAATTACCGCGGCTTTATATACTGGTCGGCCACTGTCGGGCCGAACACCGTTTCAAATGCTTCTTTGAGATGAATATCGACATCGGCCATCGTCACAGGCAGACCGAGATCGACAAGGCTAGTGACGCCATAGGCAGAGATGCCACAGGGTACGATACCGCTGAAATGAGACAGGTCTGGCTCGACATTTAAAGACAGGCCGTGAAAACTGACCCAGCGTCGCAGACGAATGCCGAGAGCGGCGATTTTGTCTTCAGTAACGCTACCGTCCGGTAGAGGTGCCTTATCTGGCCGGCGAACCCAGACCCCGACCCGATCTTCTCGCCGCTCGCCGCGAATATTCATCATATCCAGTGTTTTGATAATAACGTCCTCAAGGGCGGCGACATAGGCTCGTACGTCCTGGCGGCGACGCTTCAAATCCAGCATGACATAGACGACACGCTGGCCCGGTCCGTGATAGGTATATTCACCACCACGTCCGGTAGCGAAAACCGGAAAGCGTTGCGTATCGATCAAATCCTTCGGATTGGCACTGGTGCCTGCCGTGTAGATCGGCGGATGTTCCAGCAGCCAGATCAGCTCGTCTGTGGTGCCGTCGGCAATGGCTGCTACTTCGTCTTCCATCACGCGCAACGCATCCTCATAGCCTACAAGTCCCTCGCTGACCCGCCACCGGATCGGCGCATTGCCAGGGCTGGCAAGCATAGACTTGTCGAGATCGGAACGAAGCATGAGACACTATCCTTAAGGGTACAATTGGCTGTCGCCATCGTGTGGTTGGTTTATAGCGCCGCGCCTCATATATGGGTCGGCGGTATAACACTTTAAGTTTGTTGCATAATTTTCTTACGCCGATTTCGGCTGAAAGAATTATGCAATGGTGAAACGGCAACGTCGTTAAACGGCGCACATGCTGACGTTCGACCGTTGCGCGAACCAGATAAGGTTAAGGAGAAGATGTGCGCGCCTTCTCGCCTTGATTATACCGGCAAGGGAGCATGAGCGGTGATCTCCAATGACTCAATCTTATAAGGTTCATTCTGCTTATAAGGTTCATTCCAGCAGCGCGCCGCATTTCACCCTGCATTTGGCCCTGCTGGAGCGAGTTTTCAACAGACAATTCAATGCCGTGGAGCGATTTCATAAAAATGTTGCAAGCCGCCCTTGTGTACCCCCGATGCATTTGCTAGATGCAGCCCGTCGATGCAAGTCGGCACTCTACCACGATGCGGTCGTGGCGGAATTGGTAGACGCGCAGCGTTGAGGTCGCTGTGGGGCAACCCGTGGAAGTTCGAGTCTTCTCGACCGCACCAAGAACCCGGCTTTAGGCCGGGTTTTTCTTTTTTGTTCAACGGGTTAAGTTTTGATGTGTCCCACGTCAAAACCATGCGTGGGACACATCAAGCCGGACCATTGCTTATTGTGCAGGCTTCCGGCGCTCTACCCCAAGGTATATAAATCTCGGTTGCGGCGTGCTTGCGTTTGCACTTTGTCTGTTCGACGCCGCGGACTCGGAAAAGCCGGATTTTTGATTTATAAATCGACAATTGAAAAATTGGAAAGCGACCGTGACAGAAACTTCCGCTCGAGCCCTAAGGAAAAAAGACGCTTCTTCTGAAATTACGGTCAAGCACGCGTTGAATGAAAAGTTCAATGTTATGCACGCGGTGATCATGCGCGACATTCGAAGCCGTTACTTCAACCACGGTTTAGGGTTCTTGATTGTGCCGCTATTTCCGGTAGCACATATTCTTTTGCTTCTGGGTGTTTATCACGTAACTGGAAAAACCTCTGAATTCGGCGATGATCTTCAGTTGTTCTTTGCGACGGGTCTGCTGCCCGTTATGACATTTATGTATGTTTCTCGCTTTATGTCTATATCATTGGTTGCAAATAAATCTATGATGGCTTTTCCTGTTGTGCGCCTGCTTGATATCGTGTTGGCCCGTGCATTTCTTGAATTTATTGGTATAGTTATTGCGTTTATGCTGATATATTTTTATTTGGTTTTTACAGGAACTAATCCTGTGCCGGCCTACCCATCTGAGGCGTTGACTGCCTTCTTCTTTACCGTGATTTTATCAATTGGATTCGGAATAACGGCGAGCGTTATTTCTGCAATTGTTCCCATTTTTCCAATGATTTATGGGTTTTCAATGGTAATATTTTATTTGACTTCAGGTGCGCCAATTTATCTCCATACATTTCCACAGCAGGCTCTATATGGGTGTTCATGGAATCCTGTTTTTCAGGCGGTTGAATGGGTAAGATCGGCGTACTATCTAGGTTATCCGACTGAGTATGTTGATAAACAATATCTCATTGGTTTTGCTATCGGCAGTGTATGTTTCGGCCTGATACTTGAGCGTTTGGCACGCAAGTTTGCGCTAGAAGGTTGAGTAATTGCGGATTCGTATTAGGGAGGAAGTTACCGCCAAGCCTCGGATGCATCAAGCCGGTCCATGGCCTGCTGCGCGAGCTTCCAGCGCTCGACGCGGCGCGTGTAAACCTCACTTGTCTTGGCTTCTGAGTGGCCGAGAATGGCCATTATTTCATATTGGCTGCATCCCTGTTCTGCCAGCAACTCGGCCAGGCCTTTGCGCACACCGTGAGCAGAGAGATGATTCAAACCTGCGTCAATGCACCAGCGCTTGAACATTGCTGACATGGAATCACCGCTGGCAAAGGGCCTGTTACCACGTGCCACGAGGTAGGTTTCAGCTATTGTTCCCTGGCTATGGATTGCTGCTTTCAATGGTTTCAACAATGGGATGGTGACTTCGGATGAGCCCTTCTTTGCTGGAACCCATCGTAGCGCTTCCAGTCCGTCCAAAATGCACTCATGCCTTGGGCCTAGGAAAGTGAGGTCTTCGATGCGGCAACCCGTCCAAAGGAGAATGGACATTGCAATGAAAGGCTTTGAGCCCAGCTTGTGGTGGGCAAAGAAGCGTTTCACATCAGCGGATTTCCAAGGCGTTGCCCCGTCGCCTTTTTTATAGATCCGGTCAATTCCCTTGGCTGGATTGGTTTTGAGGTGGCCTCGCTTGATTGCCCACTCATACATGACGCTGATTGCTTCGATGAAGGCGTCCGCTTGGGCGGGCGTACTGGCCATTTTATCCTGCATTTCTATCAGCTTTGGTTGCGGGATGAGCATGATCCGGTCTGGGTCCTCAATCAGCCGGGCCAGCAGGTTTCGTTTTTTCTTCAGCGTTTTTGCGCTGGAGAGGCGGGCCTTTACCCTTTGCTCCATGTATTCAAAATAACTGTGCACCAGCCAGCCAATAGACCTGGGCTTGACCACCTCGGATGCCTTCTTCAAAGGCACAGGCTGTTCTCCATAGCGCGCAAGCGTATATTGGCGGCTGAAGTCTTCATCGCCTGGCAGGCAAAAAATGCGAATCCGCTGCTTCGGGTTGCCAATCACCCGGACTCGGTAACGAACATTGCCAGAAGGCAGATCTTCCTTGATAAGGCCGGGATAGCTGACTTTCATGACGTCCTACCATTCTTTGAGGTCAAGAGAAGCTGGTTCGGCATCGCTTTCAACACTGCCACCAAATCGTATCTCAACCATGCCGTCCTGGATAAGCAGGCGGTCTACCATGAGGCCTGCGCGTCGGGCGGCCTTCAAGGCAGCCGCCATGGCGTGCTCGCTGGCACGCTTTTTAGTGGGGTGCATCCCCTGAGTCTGATCAGCTTTCCGCATTTTATCTCTCCCGCGTCTGTGGCTGTGCGTTTTTGAAGTCCATCACTCTGCGGCGCCTCTGTTCATGTGCGATCATTTTCACATGCGCGGTGACGTGCGGCACGGTGATCATGACACCGTTCTTGGTGCGCATTCGAAAACGCGGGATAGTCTCGGCGGTGGCGCGGCTGGGGACGGTAGAAGGCTTCGGCTTGCAGTTTTTTACGCTGCTATCTACGTCGGTTCGCCTTGATTGTTTGATGCTCATACTTGTTCCTTTCCTCCGGCCATAAGGCACGGGTGATCTTGCGCGGCTTTGCCAAGTCGCGCTGTGTGTGGGGTGTCTGAAATTTTTTGGTGAAGAGAACCAATCTGAGTTATATGAAAGCAGAACTTTCATAACAGCGCAAGCGTTTTGAAAGATATGCTTTCATTTTGTGTCAAGATTGATATTGAGCTGTTCGGCTATTGGCTCGTTCGGTCCGTTGTAAGGACATAGAAAAAGGCCCTTTAGGGGCCTTGATATTGGATGGTGCACATCAGCGCAGAAGCTATTTTCGTGCGATGTGCCCACAAACGCGCCCGATGATTGTTAGGCGATCGAGCTGAACTGTGAATGTTTCAAGCGCAGGGTTGTCAGATATGATTCGTACCTCAGTGGGATTTGAAAATGGTACCCGTTGCAATCTCTTAATTTGTGGCTCCGCAAAGCCATCGCTGATTGCGTATACGGCATCAACCGAAAATTGGTTTTGCGAAAGATCGATAAGCACTCGGTCACCAGGGTGGAAAGACGGCTGCATGCTGTCCCCAATGACCTCAAAAATGACCGTGTGAGAGGGGGAGGCTTTCGCCTCGTGCCTGAGATAGTTTTCGGGTAACACCCACTCTGCAATTACTTTGTGCGCGGAAACGCTACCATTTGCGAAAGGCACGTTAATTAATTCTCCGATTGTTCCGTTACCTGCCCCAAGACGTACATCCAGCTCCGGTACTGCACCCTCAATTTGGGGAATCCAGCTTTCGCGACTGTCGCTTTCCGACCCGACGTCGGCCGGCTCGTGTTGGTCTGGGTCAAAGGAGGAGATCAGATTTCCTATTTTGGGTGCGCGGTTAAATGCCAGCCAATCAAGGTCTACGTTCGCGAGCTCGCACAGCGCTTTCAAACTTTCTATCCCGACCTCAGCGCCACGCTCCCAATTTCCAACTGCGCCACGCGTCACCGGGCGCCCATGCTCACTGAGAAGCTGCGCGAGCTCTTCCTGAGAGCGAAGTTTCAGGATCTTGGTCCGCACCTCTTTGATGCGTTGGCCGCGTTCCTCGTCGATTTTTCGTGCGATCATCATCATATCGAGAATATGCCTCATGAAAGAGAAACTTTCATCGAAAGAAATGCTTGCATTTTTATGAAAGCTATGCTTTCAATTTATGTATGGAAGATGTGTGCAAACAAGCAATAATTGTGGGTGGTGGTCCTACACTTCTGGCTCATGCGCTGGGGGGCATTAGCCCTCAGGCGGTTTCTCAGTGGCGCCGCGTTCCGGCAAGACGTGTCCTGTTGGTCGAAAAAGTGACCCGTATAAGCCGCCATGAGCTGCGCCCTGACATATATGGTCCATTCCCCGAAATTGGTGCGATGGTAGAGGGTAAATCGCCAGTTCATTCGCTGCATGCATGCGGTCCTCCCTGAGTATCTGACGGCCCATTCCTCACATTTTTGATCAATTCCCACCACGGGAAAAACGCCGGAGATTTCCCGGCGCGGGAAAGGTTTTGTCTTATGCACACAAGCGCTTGGTTTCATCGCATCAAAGCGGCGCAACGCGACCTGATTAGGCTGGTTGGCGGTATCGAGCGGGCGTCTGAGATCTCGTCTGTCTCCCCCAGTCATATCGGCCGGATGAACAATCCGCGTGATACGGACCTGATGCCGATTTCGGTTGTCTATGCTCTGGAGAGCGAATGCGGGGTTCCAGTCGTGACCTCGGCGATGGCGGAACTGAGCGGGCGGCGGTTGACCGACCCGGCAAGCGACAAGGCTGTGGATCAGGGTGTCGTCGTTGCCTATTCGGAGATGGTGCGCCGGGCTGGCGATCTGATTTCCGGTGGCGCGGTGGCGATCTCCGACATGGTGGTGACACCTGCGGAAGCCACCAAGATGGACAGGGATGCAGCGGAATTGGAAGTCGGTCTTGCAGCACTTCGCAAGGCGCTGGCCGGTGTGAAGGCTAGGGGCGGCGATAAGCTCGGCTTGCGGGTTGTGGGAGATCAGCCATGATCGACGCAACCTTGACCCCGCTGTTCGCGCGGCCCTTGAGTGCGCGGGCTCGGTGCTTCCTCCGCAAGCTCAAAATCCATGGTGGTCGACTGATCGTGCCTGATGGCCCTGACCGGCTGTTGGCGAATGATTGCCGTGCCTGCGGCTATGTGCTGATCCGCGAGGATCACAAGACGGTGCTGCTGACCGGTCTCGGTCAGGCCTATCTTGATCGTCTGATGAGGGCGAACTGATGGCCGGTTTTGCGTCAGTCAAGTTTCCCAAGCCCGGTTCTGCCGGGCTTTCCCTTATTTTCTCAGCGAACAAGGTGGCCGCATCATGCACGATGTGAACCGCCAACGTGAGGCCTCGACGGTGAACCGGCTCAAGGGGTCGGCTGAGCGTCTGAATGATGATGTCTGGACGCTGGAAGCGGATCGGGGCGGGTTGCGCCTGGTCGTGCATCGCCTGATGGGCGAGCAAGTGCATATTGCCACCATTCACCCGGCCGCCTTGCATGACGAACGGGACCTGATCTGTGGGGCGCTCGATCATTTGCGCCTGTTCCTCCGTCTTGTTGATCGGGCAGCGGTTGCGGTGCGCGATCTGCGGGGTGAGTTGGCGACGCACAATAGCCAGCCCGCGGCCCGACAGCACAAGCCGAACCACGCGGCGCAAGCCTCCATTCTGCTGTCCCACGCTGCCTTCCATCGGTTTCTGAGCGAGACCGGCGGTGGCGGCGTGGTTGACGACAAAGACAGTGCCGACGCGGCCCTCAAGGACCGCCTCGGCATCACCAGCAAAAAACAGATCAATGAAGATGACCGTGTCAGAGCGGCCTGGCTCTCGCTGTTTGGCGAGTACGAGGCGTGGCTGCGCGGCGGGGGTGAAGGATGACCGGGCTACTTCCAATCGTAGAGCAGCTTTGCGATTGCCAGACGGATGCGGAACGGGCCGACTGGCTGCTGCGGGTGCCGCAGGGTGTCATTTACCGCGACCATGCCTCGATCCGCATGGTGTTGCGGACGGTCGGGTTTTTGGCTGGCGTCGATTATCTCGATGCCGAGTTTGCGGCGATCAATTCCACGCGGAGCAGGCAGGGCTGCTGGCGCGATAGCGTGTTGCTGACCATTGGTGCGGCCAGAGCGGCGATGCTGGACGTGGCGCGCAAAGGCGGTGCGGCATGATGGAGCCTGATCACGGCGCAACATCGCGGGCATGGTCCTGGCGTCATGCCGTTGCCAAATCCGGCCTGCCGCCGATCACGCGGCTGGTGCTGCACACGCTCGGCCTGAAGATGGATGCAACGGGTGGTTCTTGCTATCCGCCGGTTTCCGAGCTGGTCGAACTGTCTGGCCTCGATAAGAAAACAATCCTGAAGCATCTGGATCTGGCAGAACAGGCGGGCTGGATCGAAGTCACTCAACACGGCTTTCGTGGGCAAAAGTGGAAGCGAAACGAGTATATCGCCCGCTGGCCGGGCCGCGATCTGGCTGGCCATGCTGCTGCGGGTTCTGTCGCAAATGCGCAAGCTGGTGGAGGAGATACACCACCTTTTGAGGACGAGATTTTGCCGGAAGGTGGTGGAGCAGCTCCACCGCCTTGCGCGGAAAAGGTGGTGGAAATGGCGCCCGAAGGTGGTGGAAATGGTTCCACAAAGGTGGTGGAGCAGCTCCACCAAGATAAGATTCTTCCAGCTAACTCTCCAAACAACTCTCCCACCGCAGGCGCGGGGCGGGGGGAATTTTCGAGAGAGGAATTGCGAAAGATCGATCTCGCCTTCAAGCGCTGGTATCCGACGTGGCCGAATTACGACAAGAGCAGCGACACGGCTGCGAGGAAGGCGTGGTTTGCCCTGACGGCTGATCAGCGAGCGGCCTGCATCGAGAAAACACCGGACTACATCCAGTGGATCGGCAAAGGGACATTCACCTTCGCCGCTGTGTTCCTGCGAGACCGGGCTTGGGAAAAGATGCCTGAGGTTGCTCCAGCGGTCCAAACCCACACTACGGCCAAGGTTTGCGGCAAGCTCTGGATGGGTCGGCGCTTGGAAACGCTGCTTTGCGAGCCGACAGGCCAGTTCGTGTTCACGGCGTTCGATAATCGGCGGCTGGCTTCTGGCGCGATCAGCCGGGAAGCCCTGGTGTGGGAAAAGCGCCGGGAACATGGCTGGCCGCTGGTGAGCCGGATGCGCGATCTTGCCCGTCGCAATGAGCCGTTCGTCACCTCGGTGGACCTGCTGCCGCTGGTTGCCAGCTTCGAGCGGGTCGAAAGCAGCGGTGCGCTGTTTGCGGCCTGGAAGCGCCTGCACGAACGCCGTGGCTGGATGTTCGTCGAGGGCCTGCGCGACTGGAATTATTTCCCGCCCGTTGACCCGGATCAGCCCGATCTCGACGCGGCGGTCGAGGCGGCGCTCGACCATTTCCAAACCAGCCTGAGCGAGGGACGCACCCATGATGCAGCATAACGGGAAACTTCTGGATGGCGTCTCGGACGAGGGTCTTTCACGCTTGGCTTACGTCAACGCCATGGAGGCCAAGCGGCAACGCCAAGTGGCTATGGCCAGGCGTGACCGTCCCGAGTTCGACCGTTTGGCGCGCTGGGTGGTAGCCAGCTGCAAGAGCGGTATGGAACAGGTGATCCGGGATTCGCTCGACCAGCAGGGAATCGAGTGCTGGTGCCCATGCGAACGTCACAAGTGGCCGCCTCGGCGGGGTAAGCAAGCTGTGGAAATCCAGCGGGCGGTGTTTCGGGGATACCTGTTCGTGCAGGTCATCCCGGACAATGAAGCCTTCGTCGGGTTGATGCTTGCCTCCAAGCTGCGCGGGCTGATGGGCAAGGATGGAAAGCCGCACCTGATGCCCGAACCATTGATGCGCCAACTAATGCTGTCGGCCAAGAAAGCGGAAAGAAAACATATGGATGTGGGCGACGTTCCACCGATGCCGGATGTGCTGGGCAAGCAGGTGACGATCCGCTCCGGCCCGTTTGCCGACTTCGTGGTGACGGTGCGCAAGGTGCTGTCGAAGCGTGGCCAAGTGGTCGTTGATGTGCCGATGTTTGGCGGTATGAGTGAAATCACGATGGGGATTGACTTCATTTCTGACTGAGATTATCGCTTGAAACGTGGAGAGGCGAACAGCGCCTTTCCCATCGAGATGACCGGGGCGTCTGATGCTCCCTAGGGATTGATGTTCTCCCCCGGCCTCGCTCTGATCCAAGCCAATAGGCGATGCGATTCAGGGCCAGTGCGTAAGCTATGCCCAGATGAATGATGACGAGGCGGCCAGATGGTCGCCTTTTTGCGTTCAAGGATATGGCGACAGATCAGAGATCAGAGGAGGCCAAGGGCTGGCGCTCTTGGTATTACACCACGAGGTGGCGAGCCATCCGGTCGCTCCAACTGAAGCGGGAGCCGTATTGCCGGATGTGCCGGCAGCAAGGCAAGCTCAAGAAGGGTTTCATCTGCGACCACATCGAGCGCCATAGCGGCAACGCCGAGAAGTTCTGGAACGGACCTTTCCAGACCCTGTGCAAGAAGCATCACGACGCGACCAAGCAACGGGAAGAGCATCGTGGTTTCTCGACTGCCATGGGCGCGAATGGCTGGCCCACCGATCCCAGACACCCGGCGAACCGCACCTGACCCCTCGGCCGAGGGTCGAGGGCAGGGGGTGGGTCGGCCTTGAACCCGATCCGCCTCCCGCACCGGCGTTGGTCATTTCTGTGTAGTGAGTGGAAATTGGAGACAAAAAGCCACTCTTGATGAGGTTGCCCAATGAAAGGCCGCAAACCTTCCTCCGAAAACGTCGTGCCCCTCAAAGCCGAGGACGGCCAGGGCGCGAACTTCGAGGCGCGGGCGGCGGCCAAGGCGCGGGAGCTGCGGCCGGATGACCTGCCGTTCGATGTGCGCGCCATCTGGGACCGGATCGCACCACCGCTGTGTGATCCCCGCAAGAACCGGCTCAATGAAGTCAACGTCTACATGTTCGAACAGCTCTGCTGGACGATAGCCCGCCATGAGCGGTTGCGGCTCGATGTGCGGGAAGGCGGGGAAACCTATGAGAGCCAAACCCGCAACGGCACCCAGTTGAAGAGCCGCCCGGAAGTCAGCCAGTTGAATGAGACGTGGCGGCAGATCCGGGCGCTGGCAAGTGATTTTGGCATGACGCCGTCTGCCGAGCGTGGCTTGCAGGCGACCGGCCAGCTAGGATTTGAGTTCCCGACCGATGATGGATTCGATTGATGTCGAGATCCCGGATGTCAGCTATGACGATGATCCGGTGACCGCCTGGGCGGCGGATGTGGTGCGTGGCGATATTGTTGCCGGTCCCCATGTTCGCAATGCCTGCCGTCGTCACCTGCGCGATCTGATCGACGGCCCGACCCGTGGCCTGGTCTGGGATCTGGAGACCTCGAACAAGCGGATCAAGTGGTTCGGGTCCAAGCTGCGTCTGAATGGCGGTCAGTTCGAGGGACGGCGGTTTCGGCTGCATCCGAGCCAGGCCTTCCGGGTTGGTTCACTGTTCGGCTGGAAATGGGCCGATACCGGCTTGCGTCGGTTCCGGCGCTTCTATGACGAAGAGGGCAAGGGCAACGGCAAATCGCCCTTGCTGGCCGGGATCGGCATCTGCATGATGGTGGCCGATGGCGAACCCCGTGCCGAGATTTATGCGGCGGCGGCCAAGAAAGACCAGGCGCAAGTGCTGTTTCGTGATGCGGTTGCCATGCGCGACCAGTCGCCGGAGCTGATGAGGCGGATCACGACCTCAGGCGAGAACCCGGTCTGGCAACTGACTTACATCAGCAAGGGCGGCGACAAGCGGTTCTTCAAACCGATCTCAGCCGACAAGGCGCAATCGGGTCCGCGTCCGTCCTGTGCGCTGTGCGATGAGGTGCATGAACATCCCAATCGCGATGTCATCGAAATGCTGGAGCGCGGCTTTAAATTCCGCAAACAGCCGTTGCTGGTGATGGCGACCAATTCCGGGTCGGACCGCAAATCGATCTGCTGGGAAGAACATCAGCATGCGGTCAATGTTGCAGCGGGCATTGTCCAGGATGACACGACATTCGCCTTTGTCTGCTCGCTCGATGAGGGCGATGATTGGGAGAATGATCCGTCCTGCTGGGTGAAGGCAAACCCGCTGCTGGATGTGACGATCACCACGGATTATCTGCATGGGGTCGTTGACCAGGCGCGGATGATGCCCGGCAAACGAAACGGCATTGCCCGGCTGCACTTTTGCGAATGGACGCAATCGGTCAATGCGGCGATCAAGCGCGAGGCCTGGATGGCCTGCCAGAAGGATCTCGATCTCGACTGGCTGATCGCCGAGGGCTTTCCCTGTTATGGCGGCCTCGACCTGTCGCGCACCCGTGACTTTACCGCGCTGACCCTGATCTGGGTGCTTGACAGTACCAAGGATGCCGAGCGGTTTGCGTCAAAGACATGGTTCTGGACACCTGCCGATACGCTGGAGGATCGGGCCAATACCGACCAGGCCCCCTATGACCTCTGGCGTGACCAGGGTTTTATCGAGGCGGTGCCCGGCCAGCGGCTCAAATATCCGTGGTTGGCTGAAGCCCTGGCCGAGATCTGCGCAAAGTTCGAACCAATTGAGATCGGCGCCGACCAGTACGGGTTGGAGCAATTGTCCGAGCATCTGGAAGACCAGGGTGTTTCCCTACCGCTGACCATCCACCCGCAGGGCTTCCAGCGCCGGGTGCTGGAGCGCGATCCTGACGCACCGGATGGTGAGCAGGATATCTATCTCTGGATGCCGCATAGCATCAACAAGCTCGAGAACGCGCTCTATGAGACGCGCATCGAGATCGACCCGAACCCGATGCTGGACAGTTGTGCGGCCAGCACCGTCTTTGCAGAAAACCGCACCGGCCATCGGATGTTCGACAAGGAACATGCCTTTGGCCGCATCGACGGCATGGTGTCTTTGGCCATGTCGATGGGCATGGCGATGTGCCGTGTTCGTGCCTCCCAGGCATCCCCATGGGATGACCCGGATTACTCCATACATCAATAAAGGGGTGGCCTGATGGCATCCAAGAAGGGCAAGGCCGAGCGGCGTTCGACGTCGCTCGAAAGCGAAACCGTGCCGGTCAGCGCCACCAATTTTATGGAGTTCTTCGGGCTTGGCGGCGGGGCGCTGCCCACGGTCAATATTGAAACGGCTCTGAAAGTCCCGGCTGTGCAGGCGGCGGTATCGTTTCTGTCGCGGACGCTTGCCACCTTGCCGCTGCATGTCTACCGGACGGGCGAACGCGGACCGGTGCGGCTCGGCGGCAAGCTGGCTGTCGTTCTGGAGGAAAACCCGAATGACGAAATGGACACCTCAAAGTTCCGGCGCTTCTTCTGGGAACAGGTGTTTACCGGCGGGCGGGGGCTGGCCTGGATCGAGCGCAAGGGTGCTGGCATCGAGGCGCTTTGGCCGATTGATCCCGGCAGCTGTTCGATCAGGCGGCGTGGCGGGCGGCTGTTCTACAGTTTCGAGGGCAGGGAATATCCAGCCACCGACGTGATCGACATCCCCTATATGCTGAAGCGTAATCTGGTCCAGCATCGCGGCCCGATTGCCATGGCGGAAAAGGCCATCCAGTTGGCGCTGGCCATGAACGACTATGCCTCGAACTTCTTTGCAGGCGGCGGCGTTCCGCCCTTGGCGCTGGAAGGGCCGATGCCTGCCAATGACAAGGCCATGCAGCGGGCGCGTGAAGATATCAAGCGGGCGGTGAAGGCGGCGCGGGACGATCAGCTTCCGCTGATCCAGTTGCCGGTCGGCTACAAACTCACCCAAGTGGGTTACGACCCGGCCAAGGGGCAGATGACCGAGGCGCGGCTTTACCAGGTGCAAGAGATTGCCCGCGCCTATCAGATCCCGCCGAACTTCCTTCAGGACTTGAGCCGAGCAACCTTCTCCAATGTCGAGCAGAACGACCTCTATCTGGTCAAGCATCTGGTCAGCCAATGGGCGACGGCGATGGAAGGGGAAATGAACCTGAAGATTTTTGGGCGGATGAATACCCGCCGTTATGTCCGCCACAACCTCGACGGCCTGATGCGCGGTGACTTCAAGAGTCGCCTGGAGGCCTTGGCAACCGGCGTCAACTCGGCGCTGCTGACCCCGAACGAGGGCCGGGAGATTGAAGGCCGTCCGCGTGATCCGAACCCGGCTGCCGACCAACTCTACATCCAGGGCGCAACCGTCGCCATCGGCACAAACGCGATGGGCGAGAATAGCGACCCGCCGCTCAATGATCCCGCAGCAGACACAGAAAGGCAGATGACCGATGACACCGAAACCGAAATCGGGTGAGCGTGAGCGCCGCTCGCTGGTGCTGCCGGTGGAAGCCCGGGGCGATGGCGAGCGAATGACGGCGGCCGGCTACGCCGCCAATTTTGGCGATGTCACCACCATCTCCGGTGTGTTTGAAGAGACGATTGCACCCGGCGCTTTTGCCCGGTCGCTGCGGTCTGATGATATCCGCGCCTTCTATGACCATGACACGGCCCATGTGCTGGGTCGCAACCGGGCGGGCACGCTGCGGATGTCAGAGGATGCCAAGGGCCTGGCTGTCGAGATCGATCTTCCCGATACCACGGTCGGGCGCGATGTCCGCACGCTGATTGCCCGGGGCGATGTCTCCGGCATGTCGTTTGGCTTCGAGGCGGTTGGCGAGGAATGGGATTTTTCCAGATCCATGCCGCGCCGGACGCTGACGGATCTCAATCTGTTCGAAGTCTCCATCGTTTCCATCCCGGCCTATGCCGGCACCTCGATTGCGCTGCGGTCGCTTAGATGCGCCCGTGGAGCCGAAAACCGTTCTCATGGACTGGCCACACGCCTGCGCCTGAAAATCGGCCTCGACCTGACGCGACGGGCTTAACCCCGCGTCCCAACTTTCCCCCACAATCAGGAGCATGACTATGTCGCAAAGACTGAAAGAATTGCGCGAAAAGCAGGCGCGCCTTGTTACCGAGGCCCGCGAACGGCTGGAGGCGATTACGCCTGACACCGATGAGGTTCGGTCCAAGGAACTGGAAAGCGCCCATGATACGGCGATGGCCGAATATGATCGGCTGCAAGGTATCCTCGACCGGGAAGAAAAACTGATCGAGCTGGAAAAGCGCGATGAAGAGCGCCGCGCCAAACAGCGCCCGTTGCGCGATACCCCGGAGATGCGCGGCGACGATCTGCCCCAGGGTGGCAAGGTCGAATATCGCAGCGTGTTTGCCAAGGTGGTCTGCGGTGTCAGTCCGTCCGATCTGACCAAGGAAGAGCGCGCGGTTCTTCAGCGCGGCGTTGCCTCGTTTGAGACCCGCGATCAGGTGACGACCAGTGCCGTTGCGGGTGGCTATACCGTGCCGGTCGAGCTGGAAGCCACGATCATCCAGGCGATGAAAGCCTGGGGGCCGCTCTATGACGAAAACATCTGCACTGTCATCACCACGTCGAAGGGCAACGAAATGCTGGTGCCGACCGTTGACGATACCGACAATGAGGCCGATCCCCTGGCCGAGGCGGCCGATCTCCTGGAAGACGGTAGCGGCGATGTCGAGTTCGGGCAGAAGGTGCTGAACGCCTATGTCTATGCCACGCCGTTCATCAAATGGTCCTTCGAGCTGGACGCGGATTCGCTGTTCAACATGGAATCGCTGCTCGGCGGCATGATCGGTGAGCGCCTCGGCCGGATCGGCAACCGCAAGCTGACATCGGGAACTGGCCAGAACCAGCCGAACGGCGTGGTGAATGCGGCAGGCCTCGGCGTGACCACGGCGGCCAAGGATGCCTTCACCTTCGACAATATCCTGGAGCTGGAGCATTCCATTGACCCGGCTTATCGAGGCTCGCCCAAATGCCGGTACATGTTCCATGACAAGTTCCTGCTGGCCACCCGCAAACTGAAGGATGGCAACGGCAATTATCTCTGGCAGCAGGGGGATGTGCAGAAGGGAACACCGGCCAGCTTCAACGGTCGCGCCTATTCGATCAATCAGCACATGGATGAAGTGACGGCCGACAAGCGCATCGCGCTGTTTGGTGACTTTTCCAAATATTATGTCCGCAAGGTCGGCTCGCCCGTCATCGGCGTGCTGCGCGAACGCTTCTGGCCGAAGGTCGGCATTGCCGGCCTGATCCGTTTTGACGGTGAGCTGGGGGATGCCAACGCCATCAAGGCCATGAAGACGGCGGCCTGATCGCGCCTGGTCACGGTCGGCGCAATCAGCGCCGGCCGGTTTCCTGATTGGAGAACAGCCATGAAAATCAAAATGCTGACCGGCGTTGCCGGGACGGACTTTGTTTTGAACCGAGGCGAGGTGACGGATCGCTACGAGATCCCGCAAGCGCGTCGGTTGATCGAAGCAGGCCTTGCCGTTGCCGTCGCGGATGAGCAGGACGGCGAACTTGCCAAGCTTCGCGCCGAAAACATGGTGCTGCGCGCCCAGAAAAGCGAACTGGACACCCTGCGCACCAAGCATGCGGCAACCGTTGCAGCGCTGGCAGCGGCGACCAAGTCGGCAGAAGGCGGTGGCGCGTGAGCTGGTATGCCGCGACAGTCACGGCGAAAGCGGCAGATCTGCCAGTCACGGTCGCGACCGTCAAAGAGCGCTGTGGCATCGATACCGCCCATGATGACGCCATCCTACAAATGATGATCGAGGAAGTCGTCGCGGTGGTCGAGCAGACTTGCAATCTGTCGGTCTCCCCGAAAACCCTGGTGGCGCAATGCGATAGCTGGGCTGATCTGGAGCGCCTGCCGGATGGACCGGTGAAACCGGGAAGTAAGCCCATCATCACCTATACATCACCGGATGGTGGGGAAATTGTCCTCGATCCCGCGCTGTATCGGCTCAAATCCGATGGGCTGACGCTCGGCCTGGTTCCTATCCGATCCTGGCCGCAGGCGCATCGCGGAGCGCCTGTGACCGTCACCTATGAGGTCGGGTTTGTTGAGCTGCCTTTTGATCTTCGCCTCGGCATCATCATGCGCGTGGCTGAGATTTACGGCAAGCCGGAAAGCAGCGCGGCGGATGTGGTGACCGACTTCGACCGGTTGCTGGTCAATTGGCGGCGGGGTGCGTGATGCGGGTGCGGTTCCTGGACGATTTTGACTTCAAACCCATCCGCGCCACCACGATTGCTTACCGCGCCGGCATGGAAGTGACGGTGCTGAAACGCTGCGGCGAACGGGCCGTGGCGGCTGGAAAGGCGGTCGAGCTGCCCAAGCCGTCGCGCGAAAGTGCAGGAGGGTCCGATGGCGCGGAAGAGATCGACGGGTGACTTGAAACACAGGATTGTCTTCGAGCAGCGCGAAGAGATCGACCGGGGCGATGGTGTCACCGTCGCATCGTGGGTTGAGCGCTATCGTTGCCGTGCGGGTTTTGTCCATCTTCGCGGTGGTGAGACCGTGATGGCGGATCGGCTGCAAGGCGAGCATTCGCAGGTGATTTTTGTGCGCGATTGCAGTGAGGCGAGGGAAGTCGAAACCGACTGGCGCATTCGCGATCTCGATACCCAGCTTACCTTCAATGTCAGGGATATTACCCAGGGTGAATGGACTGACGACGACCGGCGCTGGATCGATTTCCTCTGCCAGAGTGGCGGGGTGGCTGGATGAGCAAGATCCTCAATCTCGCCAAACTGGACAGAAAACTAAAGCGCCTGCCCGACATGGCCAAAGCCGACATCAAGGCGGGCATGGAAGCCGCAGCCGACAGCATCGTCGCCATGATGAAAAATCTCGTTGCAATCGATGACGGTGTCTTGCGCGACAGTATCGGCTGGACCTGGGGCAAGGTGCCGAAAGGGTCGGGGATTGTTGCCGCGGTCGAATCGCAGATGGGCAATGATCTCTCCATCACCATCTATGCCGGCAGCACCGAGGCCTATTATGCCCGCTGGGTGGAATATGGCACGGCACCCCACAAGAACGGCGGCATGTATGCCGGCTCAGAAAATCCCGGCACCAGGGCGCGGCCGTTCTTCTATGTGTCCTGGCGGGCCAGCAAAAAGTCAGCCAAGCGAGCGGTGCGCAAAGCTGTCCGAACCGCAGCGCGAAAGGTGGCGGCCTCATGAGCGAAGATGCGGCCCACGAATTACAGGTGGCGATTGTCACCTGCCTGAAAGCCGATGCTGATGTGACGGCTTTAATCGCCGGTCGCGTCTATGACCGGGTGCCGCAGGGCGTGAGCCTGCCTTATGTGTCCTTCGGCCCCACCCAGGAGCTGCCCGAAGATGCCGATGGGCTGGACCTGTCCGACCTGTTGATTCAGCTCAGCGTCTGGTCGGATGATCCTGGCTTTGCCGAGGGGCGGCGGATTGCCAAGGCAATCGTTGCGGCGCTGTCCGGCGATATGCTGTCCCTCAATGACAATGCGCTTGTCTATCTCGAACTGGATAGCCGGCGCGATCTGCGCGACCCGGATGGATTGACCACGCATATTGCGCTGACCTTCCGCGCCGCTATCGAAAATCACTGACACTTTTCCAAAATCAGGAGGCCATCATGGCACAAGCAACCACCATGCGTGGCGGGAAGATCCGTGTTCTGCTCGGAAATTCCGCCACTCCTATCGTCTATTCCGCACCTTGCGGCTTTACCCAGCGGTCGGTGTCGCTCGACAAGGGTCTGGAGGAAAGCTCTATCCCTGACTGCGATGATCCCGATACCGTCGATTGGGTAGGCCGTGATGCTTCCTCGCTCTCCATGTCGATCTCAGGCGAGGGGGTTCTGGCGCAGGAAAGCGTTGAGACCTGGCTCGATGCCTGGGAAGACATCGACAGCATTCCGGTCAAGGTCGAATGGGAGTTCCCGGCCAAAACCATCACATGGACCGGCCGCATGCATGTCGAGAAGTTCGAAGGTGCTGGCGACAACGGCAAGCGCGCCACGGCCAGCATCTCGATGCAGAGCGACGGTAAGATGACCCGCGTGGTCACCCCGAAATGAGGAATGCCGAGCTGACATTGACCTGGGCGGATGGGGATTACACCTTCCGTCTCGGCTGGGGCGAACTGGAAGGATTGCAAGAGGCCTGCGATGCCGGGCCGTATGTGATCCTCGACCGGCTTCAGACCAGCACTTGGCGGGTGGGGGACATCGCCCATGTGATCCGCTTCGGGCTGATCGGCGGCGGCAAGACGCCGGTCGAGGCGCTCACCCTGGTTCGCAAATGGGTTGAGGCCCGCCCGCCCGCTGAAAATCTGCTGTTTGCCCATGCGATCCTCACTGCCGGCATCGTCGGAGCACCGGATGAAAAGCCGGGGGAGCCAGACGCGGCAAATCAAAAGGGGGCAATGCCCTCGACGACCTTCCCAACGGAAAGTTGAGATTTGCCGCCATCTACGGCAATGGCGCGGCCATGGCGTTCTCCCCACAAGAGGTCCGCGCCATGTCCATGTTCCAGTTTTTCGCGGCGGTTGACGGCTGGATGAAGGCGAATGTGCCGGAGGAGGAAAACGCGCTGTCGGAAAGGGAAAGGGATGATCTTTGGGAGTTTATTAGCCGCTGATGTTGGGATGGTCTGTTGTCGAGCAAAGATCGAATATTACAGCGCAATGAGGATGAAGCATTTTTGTCCGCTATTTCGGTCCGACATCGAATTACGTTGCATATATAAGCCGCTACAGCGCCCCGCACGCTTTCATGCAAGTCGCTGTAACGCAGATGCGCATGTGAATTGAAAGCGTCAGAGCACTTTTTTCAGTAGATATTGCCCATAAGCGCTCTTGCCATATTGCAGGCCGAGCGCCTCCAACTGCTGGGCGTCGATGAAACCGAGTCGATAGGCGATCTCTTCCGGGCAGGAAATCTTGAAGCCCTGACGGCGTTCCAGCGTGGCGACGAATTCCGAGGCATCCAGCAGACTGTCGGGCGTGCCGGTATCCAGCCATGCATAACCACGGCTCATCTTTTCGACACTGAGCCGGCCCCGTTCGAGATAGACCCGGTTGACATCGGTGATTTCCAGCTCGCCGCGGGCCGATGGCTTGAGGTTTGCCGCGATATCAACGACATCCTTGTCGTAAAAGTAAAGCCCGGTCACGGCCCAGCTCGAGCGTGGAGCTTGAGGCTTTTCCTCGATCGAAACCGCCTTCATGTCCTTGTCGAATTCCACCACGCCATAGCGTTCTGGATCGTTGACGTGATAGGCAAACACGGTTGCCCCATCATTGCGCGCCACAGCACTTCTGAACAGGTCGTTGATGCCATGACCGTAGAAGATATTGTCACCCAGAATGAGGCAGGACGGGTTGGAGCCGACGAAATCCGCTCCGATAATATAGGCCTGGGCCAGGCCATCCGGTGACGGCTGCTCGGCATAGGTCAACGAAATACCCCATTTCGACCCATCACCCAGCAGGTTTTGAAAGTTCGGCAGATCCTTCGGCGTCGAAATGATCAGGATGTCGCGAATCCCGGCCAGCATCAGCGTCGAGAGCGGATAGTAGATCATCGGCTTGTCATAAACCGGCATGAGCTGCTTGGAGGTGACAAGCGTCATGGGATGTAGACGTGTTCCGCTGCCACCGGCAAGAATGATACCCTTCATTAATAAAACTCCTGACACATCAATTCTGTTTATCTGTCACGTATTGACCGAAAGAGCCCCTTCTTTCCCACAAACATGCCTTTTCAGCGGCATACCGGAAGAAATGGTCCATTGCACGCGTATAGCGCAAACCAGCCTATTCGCCGACTAAATCCTTCCAAATTTTGAGGTGCCCATGGCAACCGATCTAGAAAAGCTTGTTGTGCAGCTTTCGGCCGACATTAAAGGCTATCAGCGCGAGATGCAGAAGGCCGCGAATGTGACCAGTTCACAGGCCCGCGCCATCGAAAACCGCCTGAAGCAAATGGATGGTCGGTTCTCCGCGCTTGGCACGTCCATGGCGCGCGGGCTGATCGCACCGCTGGCCGGGATCTCGGCCGCGCTGACGGTGGATTCCGTCATCCACTATGCCGATGCCTGGACCAGCGCCAAGAACAGTCTGGCGGTGGCCGGCGTCGTGGGGGGTAATCAGGTGGCCGTCCTCGACCAGATTTACAACTCGGCCCAGCGCAATGCCGCGCCCATAGGTGCTATGGCCGATCTGTTCGGCAAGGCGGCGCAATCCGGCGATGCGCTTGGTGCGTCTCAGGCCGATCTGCTGAAGTTCACCGATGGTGTCGGCACGGCTCTGAAGATCGAGGGTAAGTCTGCCACCGAAGCCCAGGGTGCTCTGACGCAGCTCGGCCAGCTTTTAGGCTCGACCCGCGTCCAGGCCGAGGAATTCAACTCAGTCAATGAAGGGGCGCGCCCTATCCTGATCGCCGTTGCCAATGGTCTCAGTGCTACGGGCGGTTCTGTCAGCAAGCTCAAGCAATTGGTGAATGATGGCAAAGTGTCCAACCAGGAATTCTTTCAGTCGTTCCTGAAGGGATTGCCAACCATTCAGGGAATGGCGGCCAATGCCACCCAGACGATTGAACAGGGCGTGACCAAGGTTAACAATGCTTTCACCCGTTATATCGGCCAGACGGATGAAAGCCTCGGCGCATCCCAGCGCCTGGTGGCTGGATTGAATGCTCTGGCGGATAATTTTGAACAGACGGCCGATGTCGTCCTGAAGCTCGCCTCTGTCATTGCTGCCGCTCTGGTTGGCCGGTCGATTGCTTTGATGGTTGCCAATCTTGGCCTCGCCACAGCGGCAGTTTTTCGGCTGATCGCGGCGGTTCGGGCCGCATCGTCCATGGCCGGTATTGCGACCGCCATCAGTGGCATCGGGGCTGCTGCCGGTCCGCTTGGGCTGATCATCGGCGGCACGGTTGTGGGTGCCTTGGCGCTGTTTGCGAGTGGATCGGGTGAGGCAGGCCAAGCTGCTGACCGGTTTTCCGAGCGTTTGAAGCGTGTCGGAGAGGCGGCCGAAGAATCGGCCGAAAAGGTTGATAAGGCGCGCCAAAGCTACAATGCCGTTAAGGAAAACCAGTTGGCGCAGGAAGCCAAAGTAGCGGCCTCGTCTCTTAAAAGCACCAGTGACGAGACGATCAACCTCCTATCGTATTTTGCTAAAATGCGTGAATCCAACCTGATCACGCCTGAGCAAGCGACCGAACTTGAACGGTTGCGTGACGGCATTAAGACCGGCTCTGTTTCGGCTGACGATGCGCGGCAATCTCTGGCTAAGATGGCGACTGCGGACTACAATTTTCAGCAGATCGCAGACGCGATAGACCCAATCCTCAAGAAACTGACGACGATCAGCGTCGCTGCACAACAAACAGCAAGCGATCTCGCCGCCGTCCAGGCTGCAAAGGTCATGTCTCCAGAACAGGTTGCCGGATACAAGCAATATGCGCAATCGCGCAAACAGGGCGAGGAGATGCTGCGGATCGGCAAGGCCTACGCTGATGAGGCGCAACGCCAGAACGCGCTTTCGAAAGAGCAGCTGGCTATTGAAGGCAAGAGGGCTAAAATCAAGGCGGATCTCGCTAAAACGGGCGGGGTTTTGCCTGATGATAAAATCACATCCTTGGCAATTGCGGAGGTCAAAGCGGATGAGCGGCGCTCCGATACCGGCAAAAAGACTGCCGTGCCGAGGGTAACGGCTGATGACCGGCTGGATATGGATATTCAGTCGATCCGGGATCGGACGGCGGCCCTCGTCGAAGAGCAGGCGGTCGTCGGGCAATCCTACCGTCAGCAGGAAGCGCGTCGGATGTCGCTCGATCTCGAACAGCAGGCGCTCCAGGATGTTCGTGAAGAAGCGCGACGCAACAATGATGAGAACTGGCGCACGGTCGAACTAACCCCCGACCAGATCGCCAAGATCAAAGCTGCGTCAGAAGCTTATGCCGAGCAGGCCGATATCCTGCGCAAGGTCGAGGAAGCCCAGCAGCGGTCGCAACAGGCAGCACAAGAGTTTTACGATACCGCCAAGTCAGCCTTTTCCGATGTGATCATGGGGGCCGAAAGCTTTAGCGATGCCCTGTCCGGCGTTCTCAAGAAGCTTGGCGAGCTGGCCTTGAATAGCGCGTTTGACGGCCTGTTCGGCGGATCGTCCGCGACCAGCAGTGGTGGCTGGTTGACCGGCTTTGCCAAGGCGATTGGCTTTGCCGATGGCGGCTATACCGGGGCGGGGGGCAAATATGAACCTGCGGGCGTCGTGCACAAGGGCGAGTATGTCTTTGATGCGGATGCCGTTCGAAAGGCTGGTGGACCGGCTGGCCTGGACGCCATGCGCAAGCGGCTGAAGGGCTATTCCAGCGGCGGCTATGTCGGGCCAAGTGCGCCGCGCATGCCGGATCTGTCCAGGGCGGCGTCCAGCAAAGCTGCCGCGACCCAGATCAATTACTCGCCGGTCATTGACGCTCGTGGGGCGGATGCTGAGGCAGTGGCGCGCTTGCAGAATGCCATGACCCAGGATCGCAAGACCCTTGAAGCCAAAGTGATCGGGATTGTGAAAGGCGCGCGGGCAAGGGGCGTGAAGGTATGACCATCGTCTATCCCATCGACCTGCTCGCGGATTTCCCCGGCTGGTCGACCAAGTTCGAACCGCTGTCTCGCCAGGAGCAATCGCGCACCGCTGGCGGGGTGACTTATGTGAAGGATCTGGGGTCGCCGCTGTGGTCGGCGGCCTATCAGACAAAGCAGTTGAAGCCGAACGACCTGGACGCCTGGCGGGCGCGGATCGAGGCGCTGGAAGGCGGGCTGCAATACTTCCGGGGATATTCCCTGTCACGGTCCCGGCCCATTGCCTCTCCGACCGGCAAGCCCGTGCCGGAGAATGGCGTGGTGCTGTCGGCCATCGGCGGTGACAATAAGAGTGTGACACTCTCCGGGCTGGGTGCCGGTTATGTGGTCTCGGTTGGCGACATGATCCAGATTGCAGGCAGCGGACTTTACCGCATTGTCGAGGGTGCGGTTGCCAATGGGTCGGGTGTTGCCGGGCCGTTCGAGCTTCGCCCGCATCTGTGGCCGGGGACCGCTGCGGGGTCTGCGGTCACGCTGCTGCGGCCCTCCTGCACGATGATGATCGTGCCGGGGTCGATTTACTCTGAAGCCGATGCGTCCACCGGGCGCGGCTCTGTGTCTTTCCAAGGTATCGAGGTGCGCTGATGCGCTTATATCCTGCTGCAATCACCAACGCGCTGGCGGCGCGGCAATTGGTGGCGCGTGATTTTCTCTGGATTATCGCCCGCGACCGAACCACTGGTAACCCGGCTGCTGTCGGCTTCTGGTCAGATGTCGGCAATGTCTCTGCCGAGGTGGTCCACCCTGACACCGGCAACGCCGATATCAGGAGCTTTTACGGCTCCGGCACATTGATCAGCATCACAGAAATCCCGCTGGTTTCGACCTTGGAGGCGCAGAATGTTACCATCACCATGTCCCAGATTGATGATATGGTGGCGCAGGCCGTGCGGCTCTACGATTGCAAACAGGCCCGCGTGGAAATCTATCGCGGCCTGTTTTCCCCGCAGACCCGCAAGCTGGTGTCTCCGGCAGAACTGCGGTTCCTGGGCTTTATCGACACGATAGAGATCAAGACCCCAGCCGAAGGCGATACCGGCGCGGTGACACTGACCTGCGCCTCGCATATGCAGGAAATCACCCGCTCCAATCCCGACACCCGGTCGGATGCCAGCCAGAAGTTGCGCAGCTCCACCGACAATTTCTATCAGGATGCGGCGGTGGTTGGTGATTGGGAACTGTTCTGGGGTCAGACCCAAGGCAAGATCACGACCACAACAACAACCAGCATGGCGGATTTCCTGGCCAAGGCCTTGGCGAGAAATGGTTAGGCCCGGCACGATTGCCGACCGGTTTGCCGTCATCGCCTTGCTGCGGGACAGTCATGCAGCGGCTGGCTATGCCTTCCGATTTGAGGCGGCGCGGGCCGATGCGCTGTATCGCCTGCATCTCGACAATCCCATGGCCTGTGCGTTGCTGCTGGAACGCGATGGCAGCGTGTGCGGCCTGCTGCTGGCATCTGCCTTTGATCATCCATTCGGGGCGGGTCTGATGGCCAAGGAAACGGTGTGGTTCATTGCACCTGAGGCGCGGGGTCGCTCCGGCCTTAACATGCTCGATGCCTATGAGGCATGGGCCAAATCCATTGGCTGCATCTCCATCGGCATGGCGGCGCTTGCCACCAACGATGTGTCGAGCCTTTACGCGCGGCGCGGCTATACGCCCGCTGAGACGCATTTTATCAAACCCCTCTAAGGGTATCCTATCCATGGCAATCTTTTCTGGCATCGCCGCCATTGTCAGCGGCGTGGCGTCGGCTATTGGCGCGGTCTCGACCTTTATCGGCGGTATGGGCGTTATCGGCTCGACGCTGCTGAAGGCCGCCGTCGGCGTTGGTTTGAACTATCTGGCCTCGGCTGTGGCGGGCAAGAACAAGGCTTCCACGGCAAGCTTTGCCGTCAATGGGCAATTGCAGTCTGGTGGCACCGTGCCGCGTTCGATCATTTTTGGCATGACGGCGACGGCTGGTTCTCTGGTTTATGCCAATACCTGGGGCAATGCGGGCAAGACGCCCAACGCCTATGTCACGCAGGTCATTGCGCTGGCCGATGCGCCGATCAAGTCGCTGCTGGTGGCGGTGGTCAATGGCGTCGCCTGCGAGATCGATTTCGATCATCCGCATGCCGAATACGGCTGGCCGGTTGTCGATTACCGCAAGGGCAATACCGATTACCTCTGGCTCAAATTTTACGATGGCACGCAGACTGAAGCCGATAGCTTTCTGGTCAACCGCGTCTCGTCCACGGCCCGCCCTTACGAGAATACCCGGGTCGGCCATGGCGTTGCCTATGTGATTGCCACCTCGCGCGTGAACCAGGAGCTGTTTTCCGGCTTCCCATCCTTCAAGTTCGTGCTGGATGGTATGCGGCTTTATGATCCCTCCAAGGATAGCTCGGTTGGCGGCAATGGTGCACAGCGCTGGAGCGACGCCTCGACCTGGGGCGGCGATGGCGACCGCCTGCCTGTTGTCCAGCTCTATGCCCTGATGCGCGGTATCCGCTGGAACGGTCAATGGCTCTATGGCCTCCAGACCGTCACCGAACGGCGCTTGCCTGCCAGCCACTGGATTGCCCAGATCGGAAAATGCCGCACCCTGATTGAAGGTGCTGATGGCCTGGAGGCCACCTATCGCTCTGGTGCTGAGGTGCAGGTCAGTGCCGCCTTGCAGGATGCGGCACAGGCGATGCTGACCGCCTGCAACGGGCGGCTTGCCGAGATCGGCGGCACCTATAAGCCATTCATCGGCGTGTCGGACGAACCGGTCATGACCTTCACCGATGCGGATATTCTATCCACGGAAGAGCAGAGCTTTGCGCCATTCTTCGGCCTGTCCGACACCATCAACGGGATCTCCGCGTCTTATCCATCGCCGGACGACGCCTGGAACATGACGGAAGCCCCGCCGCTCTATAACGGCGATTATGAGGTGGAAGACGGCAACCGTCGTCTGCTGTCGGATGTCAGCCTCGACTTCGTGCCTTACGCTGCCCAGGTGCAGCGGCTGATGCAATCGGCCCTGAAGGAAGCGCGTCGCGCCCGCCGTCACACCATTTCCATGCCGCCAAAGTTCGGGGCATTGGAGCCGGGTGACATTGTCGCCACCTCCAGCAATCGCAATGGTTATGTCGAGAAGCGGTTTCGGGTCGATGGTGTTCTCGATCAGCCCAACCTTGATGTTGTCCTCGATATCACGGAAGTCGATCCGGCTGACTATGATTGGAATCAGGGGAGCGATTATCAGGCTCCGGTCACCGGCAGTGTGTCCAGCGGCGTGCCTGCTGCGCAGTCCACGACAGGCTGGAGCGTTGTCGCGGGATCTGTCACCGATAGCGACAGCCAGGATCGCAGACCCGCTATTGTCGTTTCCTGCACTGCCGATCTGGATGACGTGGCGCGGGTTTGGGTCAAGGTGCGCGTCAAAGCCACGGGCGTTGTTGTTTATGATAGCGATGCCCATCCTTATGCTGGCGCTGCGACCTGGACCCTGTCTGGGGCCTGGTGCTTGGCCCTGACGGAATATGAGGTGCAGGGCAAATTGGTTCCGGTGTCCAGCCGGGAAACCGTGGCGTCTGACTGGCTTTCTGTCACTACGCTGAATCTGTCGGAATCAACTGATGTTCTCGACGGTTCGATTGTGTCATCGAAGATCGCCGACGCTGCGGTGACGGCGTCGAAGATCATGGATGAGGCGGTCACCAATCTGAAGCTGGCGGATGCGGCGGTCGGCACGTCCAAGCTCCAGGTCGAGGCGGTGACGCAAGAGATCCTGGCGGCAAAGTCTGTCATTGCCGACAAGCTTGCCGAGGCAGCAGTGACGGGTGCAAAGCTTGCTGCCCAGGCGGTTGATGCGACCAAGTTTGCGGCCAGCATCGAACCAGTGCGCGTTGTCAGCGCGCTGCCGACCAGCCGCGTGTCTGCCTATGTCACGTTTAATGGCGAGGCCTATCGCTGGAACGGTGCGGCTTATGTCAAGACAGTGGCCACGGCTGAACTGACCGGGCAGTTGATCGGCTCGCAGATCGCAGACCTTGCGATTGTCGCTTCCAAGATCGCCGACGGCATTATCACCGGGACCAAGCTTGCCGCCGACACCATTGGCGCGAATAATCTGGCGGCGAATTCTGTCACGGCCAAGCAATTGGTACTGACGGATTTTACCAATCTGGTGCCTGATAACCAGATGCAGGATTTTGGCAGTTCCTGGTCTGGAGCGGGGTGGTCATCCTGGACGGACCCATATCTTGGCGGAATGGCGTCCAGATCACAGGCCGTTTACAGCTATGTCGCGGGCCAAACTAACTACAGTCCTGAACTAACCGGCAAAATCTTTCCGGTAACGCAAGGTGGGCAGTATCGCGTCACAGGCTCGGCTTATTCGAACGGGAACCAATCGCCGCTTTTGCGCATAAAATGGTACACGGCAGCAGGGGCGGAAATCAGCTATAATGATTTTCTGTATGGGGATAGCGGGTTTGGCTACAGAACAGCAACTGTCAATCTGACAGCACCGACCAACGCAACACAGGCACGCATGTGTGCATATGTGTGGCGAACCGCCACGAACAGCAATGTTTACGTTGGCGGGTTTGTTGTCCAAAAGCGCAATGCCGCCGAGTTGGTCATCGACGGCAGCATCATCGCCAATATGTTGTCGGTCGGGTCTGTGACCACGGACAAGCTGGCGGCCAATTCGGTCATAGCGGGCAAGATTGCCTCCGGTGCTGTCAATACCGATCAACTGGTTGCCGGTGCAGTGACGACGGCAAAGGTGGCGTCCGGTGCCATCACCACCAATCTGCTGGCGGTTGGGCAAGGTGCAAACTTCATCAAGAACTCTGACTTCTCGGCGGGCATAACCGGGTGGCAGCTAGAATACACTAACTCTGATTTTGCAGCGAATTGGCAAATAAATTTGCGCACAGATACATTTGCGCCAACCCCGGGCGCACTTGAAATGTTGCAGCTCAATGGCACCCAAGGGATTGAAATGGGTGTTAGCTATCGCAAAGACGGCGCGGCTTACGATTTTGTGTCTGTCGAAGCGGGCAAGCAGTACGAACTATCTGTTTATTATCTCGGACACCGTTGCAATGGCATTCAGCCTTACATTGCGTTTGTCGACAAGAACGGCGGGGTCTTGAAATTTGCCCATGCTGAAAATGCAAACGGCGCGACAAATGGTGTGTTTCCTGCAAATCAAAACATTGATCCGGGCAAGCAGCTGTCCAATTACCAACGTGCTTGGTTTAAAGCGCAGGCACCGGCTGGCTCTGTGTATGCTTATGTGTTTTTCCGGCATAAGGGCACGATCAACGGTCAGGCGAATAGCTATCTGTGGATCCACAAGCCGTTCTTCGGGGAGGCGACAGCCAATCAGTCCGAGCCGACGCCATGGTCTTCGAGCGGCGTCGTGCTTATCCAAAACGGTAATATCGTTGCCGGATCGGTGAATACAGACAGCCTAGCGGCCAATTCCGTCGTTGCTTCCAAGATCTCCGCTGGTGCGATCACCACACCTGCTCTTGCGGCTGGTTCGGTTGTTGGTACCAGTATTGCGGCCTCGACGATTACCGGTGCCAACATTGCCGCCGAAACCATCGGTACAGATAAGCTTGCGGCCAATTCCGTCACCGCCAAGCAGTTGGTGCTGACGGATTTTACCAATCTTGTCCCTGACAATCAGATGCAAGACTTCGGAAACTCTTGGGTTGGGGCCAATTGGCAGTCGTGGACAGATCCATACGTTGGCGGCATGGCCTCTCGCTCGCAAGCTCGATACCCATATGTTGCCGGGCGCACAGGCTACAGCGAAGAGCTGTTGGGTAAAACATTCTCAGTGACGCCAGGGGCGCAATATCGCGTCACAGGGACAGCGCTTTGCCCTTCCGGCAATTACTCCCCTTTGCTGCGGATCAAATGGTTGAACAGCTCTGGTGGGACCATAAGCTATAACGACTTTGTGGCAGGCGACAGGTCATCGGGCGTCGTCACGACAACCATCAACCTGACTGCGCCCGCTGGCGCAGTTCAGGCTGTGATGGCGGCTTACGTGTGGCGCACAGCGACCACAGGTGACGTTTATGTGGGTGGCTTTGTGGTCAACAAGCGCAACGCCTCAGAACTCATTGTCGATGGCTCGATCACCGCCGACAAGCTTGCCGTTAACAGCCTCTCCGCCATCACCGCAAACCTTGGCACCGTGACAGCCGGCGAGATCCGCAGCTCGAACGGCAAGATGATCATTTCCCTCAACGCCGGCACGATCCTGATCACCGATTAACGAGACTGGAGACAGTAATGAGCAACAGGCTATCGATCACGCCTGGACGGATGATCGTCACCAAGGAAGGCTATGACGCTGCGGATCTTTCCGTCGCCGATCAAAACAAGGTCTTTGACAGCAATTGGGGCTTTACCGGCCTGATCATCGCGCGGGGGCAGACCACCGACCCCGCGCCCGCCAATGGTTCCGGGTCAGAGGCCTATGCGACAACAACGAGCGCGCCGCTTGTCATCACGTTCCCGACCGTGGGCTATGCGCCTGCGGCCTATGTCCTCAATGACTACACACCGCTTGCCAACAGTTTCCAGTCCCAAGGCGGCGTCGGCATGATGTGTACGGAGCCGGTCGGCAACAAGTTTGCCAGCACACCGCCGACGATTGCGGACGGATCGATCACCATTCCTCGACGTGCCTTGGCGGCGGCCGGATATTACGAGCGCTTTACCGGCGTCATCCGCTACATCGTGTTTGCGATCTCCCAATGACCAACAGAATTCACATTGGCAGCCTGAACGGCGAAGTCGGTATTTTCATCAGCCAGCCCGGCGATGATGTCTATGCACCCACCAAGAGCCGCTTGCTCGATACGCGGTTCGAGACGCTGGACCTGCACGTCAAGGGCAGCGTCAATATGCAGAACACCTATTACAACACCTCAACGCTGACAGCGACGATCTACTACAGTGAGATCACCTTTCCGGATCTGGGCTACACGCCGATCTTCCATGCCTCGTTTTACAATCGCCTGAGCGGGCTTTCCGATCTACCAGTCGGCAGTTGCTTTTACCCGACCACCTGGGGGCAGAACGACCGGCGCAGCAACATGGCGAACGCACTCAGCGCCAGCGACGGGCAAAGCTCGATCCTGCGCTACACCGGGGCCTGGCTTGCCAACAACACGACGCTACGGGCCAAGGTGGTCATTCTCGACACCTCGAACGACACCAACAGGTTTCAGTTCTGTTACATGATTTTCAAGAACAGGGCCGCGTGATGGCGAACAGGATCTTCATCGGCCAGAACGGCAACAGCTATCAGATCCGGGTGTCCAAGGCGGGCTATGACGTGACCGCCATCACCGACCCCACGCAGCTTGCCTTTTACGAAAATCTGTCAGGGCTGGTGCCATTCGAGCAGGGCCTCGTCACGGTCGCATCAGGCGCGACGGTCACCGTCACCCTGACCGGCACCTACACCTATTATCCGTTCATCGTGCTGCGCAACAATCTCAATCAGCTGCCGGGCAATTGGTACTACGCCCGCCTGACCCTCTCCAGCAAAACCCTCACGTTCAAGAACAATTACAGCGCCAGCATGGTGATCAAATACTGCGTGTTCCGCGAACTCGACTGGTAACGAAAGGAAAACCGACATGTACAATATCAGCAGCATGTATGAGGCCATGGTCGATGGCGTCATTGTCGAGGTCACGGCCGGCCGCTCCAGCCGCTGGGTAGCCATGGCCGCCTGGTGGCTTGGTCGCCAGCAGATCCTCAATGCCCGCACCTTCTGGTACGGCGTCGCGGCTCATATGACAAACGACCTGAACTCGGAAGAGCAGCAGGCCATCCAAGATCAGCTATTGAGTGATGAGCGGGCCTATCTGTCATCCACGACCGAACTGCCGGCTATCCCGGACTTCGTTGCCAGCACGGTCGACGGCTGGGTCAACGTGCCGATCTCCGACGAGACGCTGAAGGCTCGCTATCAACTGGCCATCCAGCAGTTCATGAACTCCAAGGCGCGTGAGCGCGGCTATGACAGCCTGACCACCGCCGTCACATATGTTGGCGACAAGCACGCGACCTTTGCAACCGAGGCCGCAGCGCTGAAGGACTGGCGGTCTGATGTCTGGGTCTATTCCCTGGTCGAGCTGGAGAAGGTGATCGCCAAACAGCGGCCGATGCCCACCATCGCCGAGTTCCTCACCGAGCTGCCGGCCTTCACCTGGCCCGATGCCCAAAGCGCGGAGGCTTGAGCCATGAGCATTCTCGAAACAGCGCTGCGTGAGCGCAACAAGCTGCTGGAACAGCAGGCCGATCAATATGCGGGCGCGGTGGACAGTCTGTCGAACCGGTTGGCAGAGGCGCTGCGGCGGCTGGCTCCGCATGATCCTGATTATGTCAGGGGTGAAGCGCCGGACTTGGTGCCGGATACGCCAACTCTGCCTGTCGAGGACCATGGCGGATCTGTGATGCCTCTTACGGTTCACGAAGAATAGAGAGCTACGCCAGATCGTCCAGATCGACACGAAGAGCCTCTGCGATCTTCTTCATCGTCGCAAAGCTTCCGTCCTTCTTGCCGCTCTCGATCTCTGAAACATAGGGCGCGCTGATACCGGCCTGTTCGGCCAATTCCCGCGCCGTCATCTTCCGAAAGGTTCGCCAGACCTTGACCGGATTTTCACCGGCAAGAAGCTGGTTGACGACTTCGGCGGGAACAAGCTCGTCGTCACCTGCGGCGATATCCGCCTTGACCTTATCGGCTGCTGCAATGTCGCTGTGGTCGATCAGGCTTTCGTATTCTGCCAGGGGCAGCACGACCAGCGTTTCGCCGTTCGGGGTAATGATGGTCTGCATTGTCATCTCCTATTCGTAGACGCTACCACGCGGGCCGATCTTGAGAATTTCAAGGACGCTCCCTTGATCGTCCATGATCACCCGCCAATCACCGACCCGCAACCGGATGTAAGGTGATCCGGTCAGTGCCTTCACGTTGTTCGCCATGGACTGCGGATCGCTCGCATATTGCTCGATCTTCTGGGCAATCCGCTTTGCCTCGTTGGTTGGCAAGCGGCGAAGAACCTTTAATGATGATTTGCTATATGCGATTTTTTTCATTAACTAATGATAGCAAATAGCGAACTAATTTGCAACGGGCTGCGAGAGGATTGCAGCCAAAAGATCCAAGAAAAGGATGATCATTATGGATCGCGCGAAATTCTTCGCGGCGGTGCGGACGTCGCTGTTTGGCGGTGCGCTGACGCAAAATCAGGTGAATGGCATCACGGCCATTCTCGACACCTGGCAGGCCAGCACGATTACCGATCTGCGGTGGCTGGCTTACATGTTTGCCACGGCCTTCCACGAAACCGCCCAGACGATGCAGCCGGTGCGTGAAACGCGCGCTGCGACGGATAAACAGGCTATCGCCATTTTGGATCGCTCTTGGGCGAAAGGCACGATGCCTTGGGTCAAGTCGGCTTATTGGCGGATTGGAGCCGATGGCAAGAGCTGGCTTGGACGTGGCTATGTCCAGCTCACGCACAAGGGCAACTACAACACGTTGGGAAATGCCATTGGCGTTGATTTGGTGGCTAATCCAATTTTAGCGATGCGCGAAGATATAGCCCTGAAGGTGATGTTTATCGGCATGAGCGACGGCCTGTTCACCGGCGTCAAGCTGGCCACCTACTTCCAAGGCACCAAGTCCGATTGGATGAATGCCCGCCGCATTATCAACAGCACGGAAAGCGCCAGCGTTGTTGCTGGCTATGGCAAGGCCTTCCATGCGGCGCTGGTGGGTGCGGCATGAACACCAACCTCCTCCATAACATCATCAACACGCTCATTGCTGCGATCCCGGCGCTGGCGTTGTTCGACTGGACGCCGTTCTTTAGCGAAGCGGTTTCCTTGAAGATTGTCGGATTGTTGGGGCTTGCCAAGATCCTGATCAACACCTGGCGCGATGGTCCTGCGGGGATGATGAGGCCCCAGCCTCCGGTTGGTTGGCAACCGACCCATGACCCGGATCACGATGGTGATTGCCGATGATTGCTATCGCCCTGACTGCCTGGAGTGCTCTCAAGGCGCTCCGCGAAAAAAAGCTCGACTGGCGCGGCATCGCCTTGATTGTTGCCGTCATTATCGGCGGGCTAGGCCTGCATCGCTGGGCGTCGTCGCTGAAAGAGGCTGGCCGGACTGAGATCCGCCAGCAATGGGCCGAAGCCCAACGTAAGGCCGACTTGCTTCAGCTCGCAAAGATCGAAGCCCAACAGAAACAAATCAATGCTGCCGATGCGGCTTTGGTCACCACCATTGCCGCGCATGTTGGGCAGGTCGCAGCCCTTGAGGCAGCGCTTGCCGAGGAAAGGGAAAAGGATAATCCGAAACCGAATGCGGCTGCTGGGGCGGGTGCCGCTCCTACCTGCATTGCTATGCCTGACGGGGTGCGAAACGCTCTCAACGCCATTGGCGCAACCGACCGCTGACCGCAAGGCCAGCGTCTCGGCCAGCATCATGGTTGATTGTGATGCACCTGTGTTTATTCCCGCTGGCACGGATCGGACGGCTGAATATCGGCTGTGGGGTAGGGACCGAAAAGCGCTTGCCGATTGCCGGGCCACAAATGCTGCCAAGGCAGACACCATCAATGCACTGCAAGGGGGCGGGACGTGACGGACGAACCAGCGGCAAAGCCGCCGAGTTGCAATATCAACAGTAGGCTGCCAAGCGGCTGGCGCCGCTCGATTGCAAGAGCGCCAATCGGACCAAGGGCCCTGCGCTTAACGCCGCCGGTCTGGCACCCGGAGAACAATAAAGGGGCAGGGGATGTCTGAGAAGATTTCAACGGTGGCCGAGGTGCTGAACGCCTGGTTCGGCGGCGCCGGAACAACCATCATCGGCGCCATTATCGGGCGGGCAATGTGGCATGTACAGGAAGTTCGCCGTGCCCACCGCCGCCCCCTCGGCCCGGAACTGTTGTGGGAACTGCCGATCGCCATCGGCATGGCGTTGATTGGTGAAGGCCTAGCTGGGTGGCTCGGCCTCGGGCAACCGATTTCGACGGGGCTCATTGCTGCGCTGGCTTATCTGGGTCCGCGTGGGGCAGAAGTGCTATTTATGAAGTGGTGGATGGGGAAAAAGCAGCATTGACACAAAATAGACCGAGGACGCGAGTCCTCGGCCTATGTGTTATAATTTAATGTCCTGCACATTATCCACATTTACTGCTTCGACAGAAAGCCCCTGGGATAATACGCCGTTAAAAACGGGACAAATGAAATGAAGTCCTCGATGAGTAAATCGGTCTCCCGATTCTAGAACCATCGCAAGTGCCTTTAAGTAAACTGAAATCGACTTAAAGAAGTATACCCCTGCGGAAGCTTCGTTAGAAATAACTCTCTTCTCGGCAGCCTCAACTACCCGGTTGCTCTCATCTCGACGCAAATAGGAATAGATCTCCTTATTTGAATAAAATGTTAAAGCAAGGGCACCGACGTCCTCCTTGTCAATATAATTCATTGGATTCTGATCAAACTGAAATAATATGTCCGCCAGATCGAAGCAAATCGTTTCACTCAAGTTTTCCAGAAGGCCGCACGCTCCTAAAACTGAAAAAGCCGCCCCCTTGGTGTAGTGAGATAAAAACACGCATCTACACAAAGGGTACCAAACAGCTAGCTTTTCTTGGTGAAAGCGGTGACTTTGAGGGTCATCGCGAAGGACGAATATTAGGTCTTTATCAGTTACCAACCCGGAAGACCACCAATGGCGGCTTTCAAGAGCGCGCCTGAGAAGGGGTAATCCGTCAACAATCGTTTCTGATTTAACTGATCCGTCAGGGTTGACAAACCCAGGACCGGCTAAGGGGATGATCGACTTCATTGAAGCGGCTCATCTTTTGAATTTGGCATCCCTTTAAGAGCGAAAAATTCCCTCATGTCCTCCGGTGTTCCGAGCCCATGCATAGCTTCTTTTTCTACCTCGTATATTCCAATACGAGCGCCCTCATCAATCATATAGTTATATACAGGGCATGTGTAGAATTCGTTGTTTATTCTATCATTATTAGCGATCATGTCCACGGTCGCCTTAATCAATGCATCCGCACGCCTAAATAAGTAAACTCCAACCGTAGCATATTCTGAAATTGCTTTCTTCTCGGCTACTTCCTCCACGAGACCATGTTCATTTACTTTTGCAAATGACCATTTTGGATTCAATTCGGGATCTTTAAACACCAAGATAGAACCATCCAGATTTCTGTTTACGCAGTCATCGACGAAGTCATCGACAGAAAAATCAATTAATTGGTCAGAGTTAGCGACTATTATAATGTCGGAATCACTAAAATGCTTTCTCGCCAACATAACGGTGCACAGTGTTCCCTCGGTGAGCTTTTCGACAGATTGTACGCTTGCAACTCTACCGATCCGATCAACGATGGACACATTTTTCTCAATATGATCAGAGCGTAGAAGTGCTACTACCTTGCTGTTTCGCGGGCGAACATTTTCTAAAACACGCTCGATCATTGGTTTGCCGCCGACGTCAATAAACGGCTTCGGTTTAAGCCACCCGTCTTTTGCGAACCGGCTTCCTTCACCAGCGCCTGGAACTACGAGAACAACCTCTTGTTTTTCGGTGGCGCGGCCATAAAACTTTTCAACATACTCTTTGTATTTTTCAGGCGTGTAGAAGCTATGATAATGTTTGGCAGCAATAGAGAAATTCGCAATTGATTTCCCTTCGATAATTATTTGGTTTAACGTGGAGGAGATAAAGTATTTTCCATCATGTCGGTCTTCGCACCTGATCGAGTTCATGGCGGCATCAATGAATAATTGGGCGCTTTCATAGTAATACAAGCCGGAAATTGCGTTTTCGCTGATAACTCTCTTTTCGGCGGATTGAGAAATGCAGCCATCTTCACCGATCCGCACATAAGACCAACGCGGATGCACAGAAGGAAAAGTCACAACCCCGGCTACGGCATTTTTCTTTTTTACTTCATCGAATAGCCCAGCAATTGGCGATGTAATCACTTGGTCGCCATTAGCAATTAGAATCGGGGCCTCTAAATCCAGGTGGTCTACCGCTAATAAACATGTACAAAGTGCACCTTCTGTTTCGCTGCTGACCGGGATAACAACAACTTCGTTGCCGGCGCGAAGCTTGATTACCGTATCGATAGAAAACCTATCGATGTCTTCCTGCCGAACTAGGAATACAAATTTTGCGTCGCCGAACTCGGAGCGGAGAGCATTAATTGAATGCTCAATCATTGTCTTTCCGCCAAGATCGACTAATGGCTTGGGGAAGTAGAATTCTTCCTGGTCGAAAAAAGGCGAAGTTGCAGCTATAGGTATCAAAATTTGCATTTTCTGTTTCATCCTCTTGCCCTCGACTAGGCCGCCAGCGCCGAAATTTTTTGTTTGATAGCCTCGTAATATACGTCAGACACATCAGCTACTGCCATCACATGGGCCCCTGATGCTCGGGCAGCAGCTAAGCCGTGCTCATTATCTTCAACTATCAGAACCTCATGAGGCGCCAACCCCATTCGCTCTATAGCCTTGACGTATATCTCTGGGTCTGGCTTGGCGTGTTTCACGTCTTCATTCGATAGGAAAAAGTCTAAATACATATCCAATTTTGACAACTTCATCATCAAGTCAACCGATGCTCTTATTGAATTAGAGCAGACGGCAAGTTTAAAACCTTCAGATTTCAAGCAAGACAAAGCACGTTGGTGTAAAAAGTTTGGCTTACATTTCGAGTAAGCGATTTCCGCAGTAAAATCCTGCTTTAATGAATTTATAAACGGGTGAAGCCGTTTAGGAAGCCTCCGCGTTTTGCTAAGAATTTCCAGTTTACGCTTCGTTGGCAAGCCATCGTATGTACTTAAGTGAGCGTCTCTTTCAATAGGCATACCAAACAGCGACAATGCTCGATTTAAAGCGTCGTAGTGCCAGTCTTTGGCATCGATCAACACTCCATCCATATCAAACAACACGGCTTTAATCATTTTTATCTCCAAAATACTCCAGAGCCTTGGAAGGAAAATCGGTGCAGAGCATCAAACGGCCGTTCTCGCTGAGATTAAACGACGATGCCCAATCAGACCAAGCGTCAAGATGGTTTCTTTTGTGAAGTTCAGGAGAGACTATCGAAGCGAAGCGACCCTCGGCCGCTATCTTATCAATGACACTGCTCTTCGTGTAAGGTTCATCGAAGCTATCAAGCCAGACGCCCGCGCACTGCTCAACACAACAGGCGATAGGTTCAATATCGCTCATTCGTGTAAATACATTCATTTTCGTATTTATGTAATGTCGCATGTCTGGGACAGACATATCAAACACAAAAGCGTTTTCGATCTCATGTTTTTTTAAAAAATCATCGACTAAATTGGAAAGTCCGTCCGATTTTATGTTTAGTGCTAGCCAGCCGTCTGTGCCGATGGATTTATAGATCTCCAGAAAAGTTGAAAAACTCATAGGCTTATCGCGTGATCGGGGAGGATCGTGTGAAATAACTAATTCACCATCTAAATCCCGCACATCAGTTTCAATGCCGAATCCGTGCGTCAACGCACGAACGAAAGCAGACAAGCTGTTTTTCTCTGAGGCTTCAAGCCAAAATCCCCTGTGCGCGATAATTCGTGCCCGAAATGACGTCTCACCGGACGGATAGCTTATCAACGACATGATACCTCTCTAAATTTCACACAAATGCGCGGAGATGTTCCAAGGACTTGCTGTCCGAGTTAAGGTCAAGGACCAGATGCGGGAGAATCTGCTGCATTGTCAGTCGACCCCGGTAAATTTCATGACGAGTTTCGTCCCAAGGCACTCTGATCAAGCGTGTATCTTGCTCGAAAAGGATGGTTTCCAAAAACTGATGTGCATGACAGCGACTCATATATGGTTTCATCGAACCGGGTGCGTCGATGACATTCAAGAACAGTTCCTGTCCCGACGTAATTCGCGCAAACGCTTGCCTGTCACACAGCATAATGCGGTCGCCCAGTCCCTCGATGAAGTTAGCGTGTGGGTCATGGTCGCCGATTAAAAAGTTATCCCGACTGCCGTGCGTCAAATTGAATAGGTTTGAAAGTAACGAGGTGCCGCTGAAAACCAAATCAGATCGCAAAATAAGGTAACGAGTTATCGGCACTGATTTCTCGCTCTCGGCTTTTTCTGCCAATTCACGTAGCGCGGCTATTCGGTTCCACATCCTAGCTTGATTAACCAGGTGGACATTACCAGAAAATCTATCCGAAACACGTTTACCGATCAGCGACTTGAATTGGCTGTCATTCCATATATCGATCTTAAAATCGGTGGAAAGCTTGCTTTTTAAGTAGTCAGTGGTTATGTCGCTCTCGGCCGCTGCCACGCTAGCGCAGAAATTGATTAAATTAGGAAGATAGCGCCGCACTTCTCCCACTGATTGACATCCAAGCTGCAAGACAGCGTCATGAATCTCGATTGGAAGGTGCGGCAGTAGGAAATGAATTGAGTCCGGATCGAATAGGCCCCTTGAGCCACCTTTGTCCCAAGTCGCGATACCGTAAGAAAATTTCATTCCTCGGCTTTCATGGGCTTCTGTCTCGCTAGCCAGTTTGTCCATGAGCAACGGAAAAACATGGTTCGAAAACCTGCACTGTCCGAACATTCCAATAAACACATGCTCTTGATCGGTAGAGTTAACATTAAAGGCGGCGCGCGCTCTCGGCAGCAAATTAAGCCGTTGAAAATCGCTATCCGGAGCGCTTTTTAAGAACAATATCCTGGCGCTTAACTCTTTGAACTGAACATCTGAATTTTGGTGTCGCCAATGCCCTTCAGTATTATTAAGCCCAACAAGCTCACTTGCCAATCTAATGGCAATGGGTCGCCATTTTTCCATGCCATCAAATTCGGACAATTTGAATAGCTGTTTTATGAAATCAGGATTATCAGCGAATTTAGAATCAACCCAAAGCTCCCCAAGATAATTTGCTTTTTCGATAATCTTGAACGCGACTAAAAGGCGAAAAAGTATAACGTTTCTCTCGTCATCAGGAGCCTGTCTGCTGAATTCCGCGGCAATATCGCCAATCAGATTTATTGGGATCTTAACGTCTGCCGCAGGATAAAGAATGCCCGAAATGAGCGCGAACTCGAAGGCAGAGAAGTCCTCTATACCCTTCAGATAAATCGCGAATCGATTTACCTGAAGCATGTGCGACATATCATGCGTACGTGAATCGTTTGTGGCAGTTGAGATCTGCAGCAATAGTTCAGAGACTGCGCCGCTTAACTTAAAAAGGAGCTGCTGCCTAAAAATTGCAAATGACGGAATATTTCGTACGGTTTCTAGTGTAACATTTTGTAGAAAATCGGTTGAACGGCGTAAATCTCCAGCAAGAAACGAGCCTCCTGCTAGAAATAAAGAAATGTGAGGATTTTTCGCAAATCCCGAAGGTATAGTTTTTGAGAAATCTAAAAACCTTTGGCAATCTTTTGTCAGGCTAACAAGGACAACTAGTATCTCCAAGCATAAATTGACATGTTTTTGTCTTTCCCACACATGAATCATCATCTCTAACGAAGGTTGATGCTTTCCTTGATCTCTAACCTCAACAGATTTTGTCACGAACGCGCGAATAAAATCACTAATATTCGAATCTGAAAATTTATATCGATCGATTGTTTGTAATATGTATTCGGATGCCTCAACATAATGTTGTGCGTCGATCCGCCTTTTCATTTCCAATATATGCTTAGTAATCAATTCCACAATCTTCTCCGCCAAAGAAACCATATTGTTCGGGCAAATCCGCGAGGTATTTAGATGAAGGCTTAACATAAGTAAACACTGGGAACCGTTGCATTTATTAGGTGCTCCATTCTCGCTATCTCCCATTCGGCGGCGACCGCTAAGTCGCATACATGATCAATATGCAAGTTCGAAACCGTCGCCTAGCAGGCCGATAGGGCAAAAAAGAGATTTTTCGGAGGTCGAGAGGGAGAAACGGTGTTGCCTCGAAACGTGAGGGAACTCAATAGATTTTAAAATGAAAAAATGCAAACGGTGGGTAGCGAGCTATCTATCAGGCTTTAGGGGTTGTAATTAAAAGAGTATCAATGTTTCGTAGCGTCAAGCACGTTGGAATTTTTGTTTTAAGGGGGGCAAAATGGCAAACATCTTGAGTTATAGAGTGAACGGGTGGTCCGCTCAGGGGTGGATAGACACTACTCAGGACGCTCTAATTTGGCCGATTGTTGAGTTTCAAGGATGGGTGGCCTTTCAAGGTCACCGCGAGGAGTTTGAAATCTGGCTAAATGGGGCGAAACTTCAAATTCAGAGCTTTGTCGCCAGGCGCGATGTTGAGGAGGCGTTGGGAGTTGGTTGGGCCGCCGTTGGTTGGAACGCTCTGTGTGATGTAGGGCCAAGCGCACGTGATAATGAACAGGCTCTGCTGCTTGAGATACGTGTTCGGGGGCAAATTATAGCACGTAAGTATTTCCGGTATAAAAATCGCTCTACAGAATCATCGCTACCCCTAAAGATCGTTCTACATATGCCGAAAACAGGCGGAACTAGCCTTCGCACTGCGCTTGGGGAGCATCAGGGCGCGCTTTTTATCTTGCCCCTTTATCACGACTTCACTATCATAAATAATCTCTCGTCATCCTCAATGGATTGCGTGGACGTGATATTCGGACATACCACCTATGGCATCCACGATCACTTCGCGCGCCAAGCGAAGTACTTCACTGTCTTACGAAATCCATATGATTTCGTTTCATCGCTGTATTTCTATAAGAAATACGTGCAAGAAGATGCAGAAATGTTGCAGGCGTCCAATATATTAGAAGCTTTAAGTAGCGTAAAATGTTCAGAATTCGACAATTATTACACGAGGTCAATTTCTGGGCTGGATAAAGATTCGACTGTTACGGAAGAACACCTTGAGAAGGCAATCTCCAATATTGATTCTCATTTTTCATTCATTGGATTGGCGGAGCGCCCTCGGGAAACCTTTAAGTCGTTCAGCCGAATTTTCGGATTACCCCTGTCGTACGTCAGAGAAAATGTCAGCCCAGATATGGTCGAACGAGAGTTTATTGACTCCATTCAGGTGAACGACGTTATTCGTGAGAGTGTCCGCCTGGATATAAAGCTATATCAACATGTTGTAAGGAAATTTTGGAATATGGAGATTGCCTAAAGCGCTTGACGTGCTCCGCGATTTTAGAACAGCGAGAGCACGTCAGAGTTGCGTAAATTCTGCAATTCGCCAATTATTTCATTCTAGCAGAGCGCCCTAAACAATTAGGGCTGCCGATGTTCTTGTTGGTCATGCTTAGAAGCAATTGCGCTACTTGTCGCAAATAAATCAAAATTCTTGGAGGTTCCCCAGACGTCAAAATTTTTGACGTCCTGAAATTCCGATAATTGCTCTTGGGATGATCTTGCCAGATATTCTATAAAAGGCCTAACGGCATCCTTTGGTGGAATTGTCAACCCAAGCTTTTGATGTAGTTCACGATACTGTTTGTTAAACTTAGCCATGCCGCGCCTCAGCGACGGGCTCGCAAAGTTCCGAACTTCGGTTAATGAACGGCCATTATCAACGACAAAATTAACTTCCGTTTTTGAATAATCATATTCATACCCAATTACAGACGCATGGGGAGCAGTAAACATTAGTTCCGCAATTACGCGATTTTCGTATATTTTTTGTAGTTGGCTTTGAGTAATGACCTCGCCATTCAGTAGGCTCTTCATACGCAAAGTTTTGCTGCGTTCTATTCTCTCAGGCGTATCCACAAGACACAAAAAGTATCCGGTTAATTCGATATCAAAGAGGCCTTTCAAGGCGCGTGAAAACGCTTCGAGAGTTGTACCCGACCAGCCGACATCAACCAACCCAAGCTTCATTCCTCGCTTGACGTCGAGAGTTAAAAGGTAGTTGAAGAGCGCCTTTCGATTTTCCGCAGCACGATTAATTATTGACCACTTAAATGAGATTAAAAAGTCTAGAACCTGGGCCAGATTTTCCTCAGTAACAGGCACATCATCGCCAAGACCAATATCATTAAAAACCTCGGCAGATGGGCATTCGACATCTATACGCTCTAAAATTTCATGTGTGCTGAGTCCAAAACATCCCGACACCAAAAACGGTAAGAAGTCGTCAAAATTTTCGACCGTTATAGCGCTCATGTTAAAGGCTGTTATCGAACCCTTGAAATAATCGGTTTTTATCGCGCTTTTCTCAAAAATCTCCTTGCTAACTTCATTTAATATATAACCATCACGGGAAATAAATAAGAGTTTTTCAATTCTATCTTTCCTGGTTTCTATTTCTAGAAAACTAAGGAAAGCGGATAGCGCCGGACCGCCATACTTAAATCCAATAGCTTCAAAATTATCTTCGAAATCACACCCCGCAGTTCTGTAAAGAGAGAACGCAAGCGACTCAGAAAACGGCGCAGGGGTCTTGGGCTCGTCGCGTAACTCGACATAGTGAAATGTATTCAACGATTTCTCCATGGCGCGCTCGACATCTGATCTAAGATTATCGCCTATGTGCAAGATACGACTAGGTTCAATTCCCAATGTTTGCGCTGCCATCAAAAAAATTTCACCGTCGTCGCGTTTGGTGGCATTGAGTTCTGAGGAGACAAAGATTTCATCGAAGTCTAAATTGTGACGACTCAAGATCTTTTCAAAAAATTCTTTTGGCAAATACATATCCGAAATAATGGCTACTTTTTTCGTCTTCCGACAAAAATTATAAAAATCTACGATTTCCTTGTTTGGATATAGGAGCATCTCCTCCAGTTCTATCTCTAAATTAATTGCTTTTTGCTTGGTGATAAGCGGCAAGTCAAAACACGAGTATATATCATCGAACAGAATTTCTTTTCTGTTTTCGGTGTGCATTTTTTTGAAACCAAGCTGCTGCGCATTCTGCCTAAGTTCCCTAAAATTCTCTATTTGGCACTTTTGGCCAATACCATCGAATAGATCCTCAGGGTCGCGAAGAGGACGCACAAATAGAGTATCAAAGAAATCAAACGTAACAGCATCTATTTTGTGCTGCAATTTTTTGTATTCATCATAGATGTCGCGCCGCTCGTTCAAAATTCCATTCTCCTGCCTTAGACGTTTAACGTTTCTTACATCGCGGGTTTTATTTCAAAACTGTCTCCATTTTGTTGACAAATCGAATTGTATGTCTACCGGATGAAGGTTCACGTTGTAGTATGGGTCACGCTGGAAGAAATACGGATGCTTACAATCAAGGTTGTGCTTCTCTTGCTTTAATCTCTCCAATTTCTCCGGTTTCTCGTGGTCATTGCCGCGAGAAACAGATTCATGGTGTATGACCTGAACAAACGGGAGGTTGACATTGTGCCAGCCAGCCTTTGTTAATCGGTAGCACAAATCAACATCGTTGTAGGCGACCGGGAAGTTTTCATCAAAACCTCCTACATGCCAGAATTTGGATTTCTCGATCGCCGTCAAAGCGCCGGTGACGGCGATCCAGTTATATGGCAGCACTGCGCGACCAAAATAACCAGGAAATTTGGGGTCCTGCCTTAAGAAAGCATGACTGGGTCCTGGATGTATATTCAATACGCCATTATGTTGTATCGAGTTTTCTGAGCCATATATAAGCTTTGCACCTACGGCTCCGGTGTGCTCCACTTGCGCTTGGCCAACTAGAGGTTCTAGCCAATTATTGTTTAGTACTTCCGTATCATCGTTCAGAAATATATAAACATCACCGGTAGCTTTGGATGCTCCAAGATTGCAAAGTTCGGAAAAATTGAAAGGTTTGTCGTGTATCAATACAGTTACTACGTCGTTCTTTCTTAAGTCGTCAAGATAGTTAAGTGTTGTCTCTTCTGATGAGCCATTGTCTATTATGATTATCTCATATTTCTTATAAATAGTATTGTCCATGATACTAGATATGCATTTTGAAATATACCTGAAGTTGTTTTTTGTGGGTATAATAATAGACACTCGTGTACCAGGCTTGGGGCTGTAAACTGGCGCATAATGATTGGGGAGGTCTTCCACAGGCTGCATTAGTGCCAAATGATTTCTTCTTCGAAGAGCATTGTTCCGTGCCGTTCTTCCTCTTTCGACGGCTTTGGGTTTCGCATTTAGATCTGCAGCTGTAGAATTTGGAATTATCCGCCAATGGTAGAGAACTTTCGCGATGTGCTCAATTCTTGAAGCCTTCTCGGTCACCTTTAGAATGAAATCCCAGTCTTGGGCACCATCTAATGCGGAATCAAGCGGTCCAACGCTAATCGCCAATGAACGTTTCACGCATGAAACGTGGCAGGTGTACATTGTTGCCATCAGCGTGTCGGGCGACCAATCTGGCTTGAAGAACGGCTGTACGAAATTACCGTGTTCGTCAATTTTGTCTTCATCAGAGTAAATAAAGTCTGCTTTTGTTTCGTGAATTCGTTTGGCTAACTCGTATAAGCAATCGCTGGTGAGCTCGTCATCATGGTCGAGGAACACCAAATAGTTCCCGTTCGCTGCGGAGATTGCGAAATTCGTTGCTCCAGCAATTCCACTATTTGATGGTGTGTCAATTACACGTACACGTGAATCCTTTTTGCTAAGTCGCTCTAAGTCAGCAGTCACGTGCGCGTCGGTGCTCCGATCGTTTACGAATATTAGTTCCCAGTTGCCGTACCACTGAGAGTTGACGCTTTCATATGCTTTATCCAATAGTCCTTCGGGGGTGTTGTATACAGGAACAACAACGCTGAATTTTGTGGCGTCCGAATGGGCTTGCATAAACTGCTTCACTGAATGGCTAGGGCGGAGAGGAATATATGTGTAAGGGGCGCGCTCGGGTGAAATAAAGTATGCGTTTTTTTCAGCGTTGAGGTTAATGTATCTGTCTGGGCGCGAGTTTGCTGGCGGCTGCCACGCTTGGCCTTCTTTAATGCCGTAATATACGTAATGCTTTATTGCAGAAATGTTTGCCGCGGCTACGTCTGGCCGAAGCTTTAGGTACCATTCTGAATCAAACATACCGTTTGGCATCCGGCCTTCGTTGATCCCGTGCGTCAAGAAGTGAAGAAGGGGGTTGACACCACTTTCCTTTACATCAGGATTTTTGTCGAGATACCAACCGCCATCGAAGAACGAATGGGGCTTACGGTTCTCCTTTGACCCAAATTTCATGTAGTGAGTCAGGGGAGAAATTGCGTTCTGCTTAACGTCTGGGTAAGATTCGAGATAATAACGCGTTGAAAACAGTACGTTCGGATCGCGACCTTCTTTTTCACCGTGTTTCTTGAAGTGAAACCAAGGATTGAGGCCAGAAAACTCCACATCAGAGTAATTTTTTTTATACCATTTTTTGTCAAATAGATGAGGTGCCGGACCAAATCTGATTGTGTCCACACAAAAAATAATTGGCTTTTTCAAGATATCAAGTATATTTCTTTCCAATCTTGATTTTAAGATGGATAAATTATTTTGATTTTCTTCAAGCCTTGACCGAAGATTTTCAATTTCTTTTTTATTTTTTTCAAATTCTGCAAGAATATATTCGATCTTCTCTTCTTTTTTCATCTGGCTTCCGATTTTACTGTTGTCTTGCAGTGATGCTGAGTTAATTCTGGGCTCAATTATTAATGAGCTGTTTCGAGCTTCATTTCAATATGATCTTCTCGCCAAGCGAGGACGTTAGTTGAGGCTGATCGATTCGATTCTTTTCGGCTACAACGCAATCTTGTTTACAATGTGAGGGGGGCTTTTTTGACTGGGCAAAGAAGATGGATCGGTTTTAAACAGCAATTTCTACCATGCGGTTGAGGCGCGGGCTGTTGATGGATGTCTGGCGGAGGTCAGATAATCCGTCAGTTCCATCGCTTGCGGACAGTGTCAGCTTTCATCATTTTAATGTGTGGTGAATATTTATTCTAGATAAAAAAATAGAAATTTTCCGATAACGTGAATATCGTCGGCGTTTTGTGGATGCTAATGCGTGGGACACCGAGTTTCTAAGTTATTGTTTTTTTTAGATACGAGCATCTTTTACGTGGGACATCAATCGTAATGATTCCAACACCTTTACAGCATATTGCACTCGTCTCGACCGCACCAAGAACCCGGCTTTAGGCCGGGTTTTTCTTTTTTTACGTCAATAGTTTGTTTTTAAATCGTGCCTCATCCCAGAGGCAGGTCACTTAGGTGTTTAGTCCCGGCATTTGATGGATCGGATCAATGATGAAACGATCCGGCTCCAAAGTCCATCGTTTACAAATGAATTCGTAGGGCGTGAGGCCTTTTAGGGTCTTGAGCCTTCGCCCGAAATTATAGGCATCAATGAAGTCGGCGAGATGCCTTTTGAGTTGGTCGTGATCGTCGTAGTAGAAACGCTTGACGGTCGCTTCCTTGATCGTCCGGTTCATCCGCTCGACCTGCCCATTGGTCCATGGGTGCTTCAGCTTGGTCAGACGATGCTCAATGCCGTTCTCGTCACAGACCCGGTCGAAGATGTGATGGAAGGCGTAGAGATCGCAGGCCCGATTGGTGAACTGAATGCCGTTGTCCGTCAGAACCGTATGGATGGCATAGGGCACAGCCTTGACCAGATTGCGCAGGAATTGGGCTGCATTCATCTTTCCGGCTTTGGCGTAAAGCTCGACGAAGGCAAACTTGGACGTTCTATCAATGGCCACAAACAGATAGAGCTTGCCCTCAGCGGTCTGGACTTCAGCGATATCGATGTGAAAGTAGCCAATGGGGTAACTCTTGAACTTCTTTTTTGGCTCCTTGTCGCCCTCGACTTCCGGCAGTCGTGAAATGTCATGGCGCTGTAGGCATCGATGTAAGGACGAGCGCGTCAGATGCGGGATTGTTGGCTGAAGGGCATAAAGGCAATCATCCAAAGGTAGAAGCGTGTGCCTGCGGAAGGCGACAATCACGGCCTCCTCCTCGAGGCTCAAGACTGTCGAATGCGGTTCCTTCGGCCCGGTCGCCAAATCGGCAACCGATGTGCGCTTCTTCCACTTGGCAACGGTCTTCGGGTTGATCCCATACCGCTTTGAGAGCGCTCTCAGGCTCTCTTGACTATTTTGTATTGCTCGACGGATTGCCTCTGTCGTTGTGGCGCGACCGTGTAGAACCTGGCCCATAGTGCTTCCTTCCATTCGAGGGAAAATAATGCACCATTAAAGTCCGGGATCAAACACTTAGGCCGCACACTCATAAACCGGGTTTGCAAATCGGCCTGATTTTGATTCACTGAGGCCTTGATTTGGAGGCCTCTCATGACCCGTCGCCGGTTTGATCTCACCGATTTCGAATGGACTGTCATCCAGCCCTTGTTGCCCAACAAGCCGCGTGGGGTGCCACGTGTTGACGACCGGCGTGTGATCAACGGCATCTTGTGGCGGTTTCGGACAGGCTCACCCTGGGTAGACGTTCCTGATCGATATGGCCCATATACAACCTGCTACAACCGGTTCGTGCGATGGCGAAAGGCGGGTGTCTGGGATCATGTTCTGGGCGAGATTTCCAAGGCTTTCGACGTGAGCGTCCGGTGAGCGGATTTTCGCGCGTTCGATTGTCCGAATCTACAGGCCGCGTTTCATCTCATCGGCCATGACGCGGTCGATTATTTCAGGATCGCACTGTGTGTCGATGAGGAACTCGCGGATACCGCCCTCCCAAGTCCTGATGTCGGCAAGTAGGCTTTGAAGTTCGTCGATGCCATTCTCGGTCAGACCCTTCGTGCCATCTTCACTGCCATCGCTGACGTAAACCAGTTCGCCCTCGGAGAGGTTGTCCGAGTTTGCGGTCACTTCTTCGATCAGTTCGAGGTTCTCGCCGATCATGCCGGCGACTTGGCTGAGTGTGTAGATGAACCTCGAGCGGGCCATCAGGCGGCCTCGCATCGAGCGTTTGCTGGTGTCCAGTTCCAGGGCAGCAGGTCTTCAATTCGATCTTTGGGGTGATCCTGGATCCGGGTCAGGACATCTGTCAGATAGACCTCCGGATTATGGCCTTGCAGTTTGACCGTCTCGATGATGGTCAGAATGTTGGCGATGCGCTCACCGCCCTTATCCGAGCCGGCAAACAGCCAGTTTTTCCTTCCGATTCCGAGCGGACGCATGGCTCGTTCAGCGATGTTGTTGTCAATCTCGACCCGGCCATCGTCGATGTAAACGCTCAAGGCTGCCCATCGAGAGAGGGCATATCGCATTGCCTCGGCCAGCTTCTGCTTCTGCGGCAAAGTTGAGAGCGTGGTTTCGATCCAGGCCTTCAGCTCATCCAGAGCGGGCCGGGCATGGTGTTGGCGCAGAGTGCGCCGCTCGTCAGCCGACATGCCTCGGATACGGTTCTCGATATCGTAGAGAGCGCCGATGCGCGACAGCGCTTCCTCCGCGATCGGCGACGGCTTGAGTTTGATCACATCATGGACCTTGCGGCGCACATGCGCCATGCAGGCGGCCTCAACGATCTGGTTGCCGTAGAGCTTCTTGTATCCCCCATAGCCGTCGGCATGCATGACGCCGCTGAAGCTTGCGAGATGGTCAGCGGGATGCGCCCCCTTGCGGTCAGGGCTGTAGTAATAGGCGATGGCTGCGGGAGTGGCGGATTGATAGCCACTGCCGTCGAACACGTAGACCCAGACCCTGCCGGTTTTTGTCTTGCCCCGCCCGGGGTCGAGAACATCGACCGGGGTATCGTCCGTATGGATTCGGTCGAGTGCTGCGATATGGGCCCTGATCAACAAGACGAGTGGTGTCAGCAAAGCGGATACGCGGCCGACCCAGTCGGCCATCACGGATCGGGAGATGTCTATCCCCAACCGGTCGTACATCTCGGACAGGCGGTAGAGGGGGATGTGATCGTCGAATTTGGCGATCATGATATGGGCGAGCAGTCCCGGCCCGGGTTTGCCGCGCTTGATCGGCAAGGTCGGCATCTCGCCAGCCACCGTCGTATCGCACTCCCTGCAGATCATGCGCTTTTCGACATGGCGGACAATCTTGACCGACGCCGGCACGTGCTCCAAGATCTGGATCACCCTGTCGGCGGCCTTCAGGAACGATGTGCCACCACAGGTCGGGCAATTGCAGGGGGCCGCATAGACCAACTCTTCGCTGGGAAGGCCATCGGGCAGTGGTTTGCGCTTCGGCTTGTCCGGCGCGTCGTCCAACTCCGGCAAAGGAGTTTTCCCGGAACGCATTTCAGCCTCGGCACGGGAGGCCTCAATCTCCTCCAGCATCAGTTCGAATTGCTCGATCTTCCGGTCGATCTTTTCCGAGGAAGCGCCATGCTGCCGGTGTCGGAGCAGCTCCAGTTGCGCGCGAAGAAGTCCGATTATGGAGTCACGCTTGATGACCTCGGCTTCCTGGCTCTCAAGTTTCGCCGCCTGTTCCGCGACCAGCGCGCGCAAAGCAGTGAGCTCGTCCTGACTGTCCGGCGGCGCTGTTTCCATACCCGCAAATCTAGCCGATTTGCCGTTGGCATGCCAGTTTTATGCCTCGGATGTCTCTGCAAAATATGGCTTTTATCCTGTTCGACCGGGGGCGGATGTCCACGCCGGGCGGCGCCAATCGATCCCCTCAACGAGCATCGAAAGCTGTGCCTGCGTTAGGTGCGCGACACCTTCTTTCGCCGTCGGCCAAGGAAAGTATCCGCGCTCCAAAATCTTGTAGAACAGGCAGAACCCTTGACCGTCCCACCAGAGAAGCTTGATCCGGTCCGCGCGCTTTCCGCGGAAGCCGAAGATTGCGCCCGAGCCAGGGGCCTCCTTTACGACCGTCTCGACCAGCGCCGATAGGCCATCAATGCCGCGCCGCATATCCGTCACTCCGCAGGCCAGATAGACCCGCACATTTCCCGATGGCCCGATCATGCCGCCTCCACGCAGGCGATCAACGACCCGAGCATCCTAAGCTCTATGTCAGCCGGAACCCTCAAGCACCGACCGTTTCGTAGCGAGATCTCGATGAGCGCTGGCGTCGGTGGCGTGTCAGGTGCCTGGGTAGCGCTTGCCTCCTCGGTGATTTCAACCGGAAGGAACATCGCCGGTTGACCGACATAACTGAATGACTGCCGCCACAAACGGATCTGGGATGGGTAGATATCATGCCGGCGAGCCACATCACCAATGCGAACACCAGGTTGATCCGCTTCCGCCAATATCCTCAGTTTCGCCTCGTCAGACCAGCGCCGCCGACGCTCACTGCCGGACATGATCTCCATGCGAGCCATGCAACCTCTTCGTTCTGGTATTAATGTCAGCACTAATGCTGGTTCTAATGCCAGAACATCCCCCGATTTGCCCGATCGGCAAAATCCGCTCACCGGACGCTCACATCCCAGAGGCAGGTCACTTAGGTATTGAACTGCTCCAGGCGCCAGTTTCCAACATTCGATTTGTGGCTGCAGACTGTGTTGTTTTGGCTTTTGAATAGCTGGGAATAGCGATGATTTCGCAGCGTGGGCATCCTACTTGATGTGACGGTTCGGCGAGAATTATCCAGGTTCAGATTGAACCAAACAGGCACTCATTTCTCATGTTTTGTTTGTCCTTCGGGGAAACCCGGTTTCCACTTTCGTCGGAGAAACTCTCATGCATCAAAAGCGTGAGATATTCGAAAACGGAAGACGAGCTGCCAGCTTCAATGGTTCTTCATATTAGTCCGTGAGGCGCAGTTCGTCGCCGCGGATCTGGATGCTGTCTAGCGTCGAGAGAAAACTCATACCAAGCAGGCTGCCGTCCATTCGGCCCGGCTGGGTAATCAGGGCGCGGACATTTTCCCTGATTACGGGGCCAATGGCCACCTGCCGCAGGCGCAAGGGGGAGGCTAGCGCCTCGCCATTGGCGGTGCTGACGGGAACGCTATAGTTCAAGTCCTCAACATTGATGCCGATTCGCGCGGCATCTTCGGCTCGCAGCACCACGGCGCTGGCTCCGGTATCGATCATCATCGGGATATCGACACCGTTAATGCTGACAGTTGCCGAAAAATGTCCGGAGGAGCCTCTTTGCAAGACGAGTTGGTTCTGGCCATCGCCGGTCGTGGTGACGACGGCACGCCCCGGAACCAGTCCGGCCAGCACCCGGTCGGCGACGGAAGCCGCATCGTTACGGTAGATATAGCCGGTGACGAGGATGAGCGCGATGAGCACCCAGGCGGCGGCAAATCGCAAGTTCTGGCCCAGGTTCTGGCGGCTGGCGACAATGCCTGCCGAAAGCATGAGCGCAAAGGGTAGAAGGGTAACGACACGGGCGAAGTCGTCATTATCCATGCCGAAGCTCTGGCCGCTATCGCGGTTGATGATCAAAACCGCAGTTCCTGCGAGAAGGATGCCGATTACAATGCCAAACCCACCGAGTTTCATGGTCTAATCCTGTTCTACCGGCAGAGACCCTCGCAAGCTCAGCATGATTTCTGTCCGTTGCCGCTCGCTATAGCGCGACCAATTGGCGATATCGTCCAGGCTGCGCCCGCAACCAAGGCAGAAGGCACTGGTCTCGTTCAGAGTGCAGATGCCAATGCAAGGCGAGGTGGCGCAGGGCGAAGAGGCTTGAGCGTTTGTCATGCTGATGTCCTACAAGGCCATGGCGATACTGACCAGGGCGACGATCTCACAAATCTGTTGGGTAGCGCCTATGGTATCGCCAGTCTGGCCGCCTAGCCTCTGCGAGACCAGCCGATTGGACGCGAAGGCCGCCGCGCCACTTGCGACAAGCATGACCGCTAGCGGATGAAAAGAGGTAACCGGCGCGATGGTGACAACCGCGACGGCCAAGCCGAGGAACAGGGCTGTATACAGGGTGTTATCCTCCGGCTTGCCAAGCGATGCGGCGACACCATCGGGTTTTGCAGAGGGCAGGGCATGCCAATGCCAAACCATCAGCGCCCGGCTGACGGCGGCAATGCCGATCATCACCAGCGCAACATTGATGGGAGAGAGGCTGTTGACCAGCGAAGCCAGCGCCGCGACCCGCAGACCCACGCCGAACACCAGGGCCAAAACTCCAAAAGTGCCGACCCGGCTGTCCTTCATGATGTCCAGTGCTTTTTCGCGGCTGGCACCCCCGAGGCCATCGGCTGTGTCGGCAAAACCGTCCTCATGCAGCGCGCCGGTCAGCAGGACTTGCAAACCAATTGCGGCAAAAGCGGCGACCAGACTGCTGGCGCCGAGGCCTAGCATTAAGGCGAGCAACAAGCCCGCCGGGGCGGCAATGACCGCACCGGCCAGCGGAAAGGCGCGGGGCGTGCGGCTCATTTCGCCGGAATGGTTTTGGAAAAATCGCGACGCTATCGGCAGACGACTGAGGAAGCCGAGCGAGCGGGCGAGATCATCGACAAATGCAGTCAGGGTCATCAACGTCGTCCACTCTTTATATCTAAGAATTTGCGCGCGTTTCCTGGAGGGAAACCGTGCCGAATCCGGCTCTTTTCATGGTTTGATATATAGTTTGCCTATTGGTATTTGCCAGCCGCAGCGAAGGCTCGACGGTTGGTTCTATTGGTCGCGTTTTCCGCGAAATCGTATTCTCGTCATGTTTGTGAAAACAGGTAGATCAGGGTTTTTTCGCTCATTGATAAAATTTTGTGCGAATCGATTCCGATTTGGGAATTTATGCATTAAGAAAGGCGCGAAATTCGCCTGAGCAAAAGACAAGAAAGCCTGCCTGATGAGTGTAACCGGCCTGCCGTTTGAGGATTTCCGAGTGCTGCTGCGCGATTTGCCAGGGCCTGACAGCCAGGCGCTTGTGGCCGCCCGCGACCGCGACCGTCAATTGACCAAGCCGCCGGGCTCGCTTGGCCGGTTGGAAGAAATCGCCATGTGGCTTGCCGCCTGGAGTGGCCGTGCGCCAGCGGTGAACCGTCCACTGGTGGCGATCTTTGCTGGCAATCACGGCGTGGCCCGGCATGGTATTACGCCGTTTCCGTCCTCCGTTACCCAGCAGATGGTGGAGAATTTTGCAGCCGGTGGGGCGGCGATCAACCAGATCTGCGTTGCCCATGATCTCGGATTGAAGATTTTCGATCTGGCGCTGGATTATCCGACTGGCGATATTACCGTCGAGCCGGCTCTGTCGGAGCGTGATTGTGCGGCCACCATGGCCTTCGGCATGGAAGCGATCGCCGGTGGCACGGATCTGCTGTGCCTAGGCGAAATGGGGATTGGCAATACGACCATTGCCGCAGCAATCAACCTGGCGCTTTACGGCGGTTCGGCCGAGGACTGGGTCGGGCCTGGCACCGGCTCGCAAGGCGAAATGCTGGAGCGCAAGATTGCTGTGGTCAAGCAGGCGGTTGAGTTTCACCGCGATCACCTTTCTGATCCGCTGGAAGTGATGCGCCGTCTGGGAGGACGCGAAATCGCCGCCATGGCAGGTGCCATTCTTGCAGCGCGAATGGAGCGTATTCCGGTGCTGATCGACGGCTATGTGGCGACGGCTGCCGCTGCCCTGCTGAAAGCTGCTAATCCCTCGGCGCTCGACCATTGCCTGATCGGCCATGTCTCAGCGGAGCCAGGGCATTTGAAGGCGATCGACAAGCTGGGCAAGACGCCGCTTCTGGCGCTTGGCATGCGGCTGGGTGAGGGGACGGGTGCCGCCCTTGCCGCTGGCATCGTCAAGGCGGCTGCGGCATGCCATGCGGGCATGGCGACCTTCGAACAGGCCGGCGTGACCAATGCTGGCACCCATTGAGGCATCTTCTGTTGAAAAGCCTGGTATTGAGACGGCCTCAGACATGAGTTTAGAAGACGATAAACCCGCACCCTTTGAGAAAAAGACCGGGTTTGCCCATCTTTTTGCTGCCACTCGCTATTCCATGCAGGGCGCGCGCCGCTTGTGGCGCGAGGCCGCGTTTCGCCATGAAGTGCTGGCGTTCGGAGCTGGCCTGCTGCTCCTCGCGCTGAGGGGCGCAGCACCCGTCTATTATCTCGGCTTTTTGTTGTTGATGCTGGTGCTTTTTGCCGTCGAGGCTCTAAATACCGCAATCGAAGACGTGATCGACCGGATTTCACCGGAATTTTCGATCGTCGCCCGCAATGCGAAGGATTTAGGATCGTTTGCAGTGTTCTGCCTGTTGGTTGCCAACGGGCTCTATATTGGCTGGGTAATGCTTTTCGCTGGCTGAGCCACTCTACCGAAACAACAAGGAATGAATGAATGAAACGCCTGCTGCGACTGATATTGATCATGGCAATCGCCGCCATCGTGCTCTTCGGCTCGCGTTGGTATACCTATGTCACCAATACGGAGACCCCGTATCAGGAAGTCGGTATTGACATCAACAGCCGCCTGCCGGATCCGTTCAACAAATGGGGCTGCGCCAAGCTGCAAGCCAATTTTAGCACCATGTTGCCGCCTTATGGCTGCCAAAACCCCACCGACCCGAAGCAATGGCGCTAGGGTCCACCCGGTTGCAATTGAACCGGCCTGCTTTAACTCTCTCTATCTTCTGAATTTTTCAACGCTTTCGGGAAACCGGAAGCGCTTTTTTTTGGTGTTTTTCCAGACGGATGTGAGAGGCATGCGCTCACCACGCGTTCCCATAAAATTGGGGGTAAATTGCTCCTGTGTTCGGCAGATAATGGTTACATCGCATGTGTATCCTGCCGTGACTTTTACAGTCCACCGCAAAAGCGTACCGATCGGTATTCAACAAGCAGCGTTGAGCCATGATGGTATTGCGATCTGAACAGGTGGAAATCATCGATGACTGGCATGTCATAGGGATGACGGCGATCTTCCCTGCCAAATTTATTCTGCGCAAAGAGCAACTTTTTACGGAGGAAGATCGGGCTTATGTCACATCTTTTTCGGCATCGCTCCCTTATGCGCTGAAAACCTGTAGCGATATGGCCAAACAACTGCCCTTGAATTTGCCTCTTGTCGTGACGCTGATCTGGCGTCGTTACAGACTTGGGCTGCCCCGGATTTGGATCGCGTGGAACGACAGGGGTCGAGCCTGCAATCGAGATTTGGGCAGCATTTTATGGGGCGGTATTTGGTGAGCTTGTGCCTTTCCCCAATGTTTTGGGGACCAGTGTTTGTAAGGCCGGTGTTTGGAGGAAGACAGGCCTGATCGAACGGCTCGGTCAATTGACTGAGCCGAAGCGCGCGGTAGGAGGCCGCGCGCTCCATCTATCAGAGGAGGAGGATGCCTTGAAGCAGGGAAAGAGGACGTGTGCGGTCGCCAGTCTGGAGACGCAGAGAGGGCTCGAATACAGTATCCATGCAGCAAAACTGTTCTGTACATTGTGGTTCATCGTGCTGTTTGGAATTGCTGTCCCAGTGGCGGCCCAGCCTGCTTTGGTTGCCGATGTGCCTTCATCTGCCCTGGGAAATCTTCCCGATCCGGTTTACGAAGGCCCTTTGGCGTCCGTTGGAAAAGCTCTGCATGATAACGGAATTGACCTCAGGTTGGACTATTTCAACATTTACCAGAGTTCCCCGACATATGGATTTAGCTCGACGGCTTATGGCGGGTTAATCTTTGATGCGACTGGTCATCTGTCGCCTGATTTTCGATTAAGGCTGACGGAAACGTTTAATTTTCCGGCTCACAATGTCGGCGGCTACGCGAATGTCTTCGTTGGGCCCGTTCGCGACAAGTCAGACACGGATCTCACCCGCTTAACATTCCAGGCGGATTTTTTCGATGATCGTCTCCTGATCGAGGCTGGCCGGATGGGACTTGTTGAAAATTTCCTGACCAGGGGGTTCTGCGACGGTCCCGCCTGCGTTAACTCCACACAAGGAGCAACACTCCATCTGCCTGAGGCGGGGCTTGCCGTTTGGGGGGCACGGGCGGCATATAAAATGACGCCCAACACAACGGCAGGCTTCGGTATCGTTGAAAACAATACTGACAACTGGCTGGACGGTGATGGTTGGGATTGGGAAAAGGGCAGTACCGATGGGTATATTGCGGTTGCCAACATCATTCATGCAGAGAGTTTCATAGATACCCCTCGTCCTCTAAAATTCGAGATTGGTGCCTATCGCCGCTCGGCCGCTTATAATGATGCACTGTATGATGACGGGCCAGGAAACCCGACATTCAGCTCCGCTTCGCCGACTGTCATCACCCATAAGAATGGCACCAACGGTTTTTATGGGCAGGTGCGTAAAGTCCTCTGGAGTGATCCCAACGGCGGTCCGGTTCCGAAGAATCTGGCGTTCTATGGGGGTGTTTTCCACACGCTCGGCGAAGGCCAGGCCTATCCGTGGGAAGCCTATGCCGGCTTCGAATATTCGGGCTTCCTGCCGGAAAATCCGCTCACCACGATTGGCGCGTCGATCCACTATATCGCCCTCAGCGAGGAGCGCGCGCAATATGAAACAAATGCCCGGCGGGTCATGGCAGGACTTGATCAGCGGCAGTCGAAGGACACGTTCATGTTTGATGTGCATGCAAGAACGGGACTGTTCAACAGGGGGGTTCTCAACGCAGGTGCCGCATATATCGTCAATCCGAACACAATCGTCCCGACTGATTTTTCGTCAAAACAGCAGAAGGATGGCTTTTTCTTTTATGTGGCGCTGGCGTTCGACCTCGGCGGCAGCTTGGGCCTGTCGCCCCGTATAGGGCCGTAAGCCGCTCTTACGATCATGTAAGAGCGCTTTCGACCCTCGCATAACAAGCACCATCAGTCCTCATCGGGCTGATGGGCATCGACCCCCATGGCTTCGATCTCGTTGATGACATGACGAACGCCGGGAACACTAAGTGCCAAACGTGCCGCCATCCGCAGTTCTTCATTGGTATCAACCATGCCGCTCAACGTTGCCGTATGACCATCGACGCTGATTTCGATGTTGTCGAGCACCATGTCATCAACTGCCTCGAACCGCTCGGCAATACGGCTTTCAATGTCATCGCTGTCTTCACGACCGATGGTCGCGGGGCTCAAACTATCCTTTAACGCCTCTTCTTTTCCAGAAGCATCGACGTCCTCAATACGGTATCCACCATTGGTATCACGGTCGAAATTGCCAGCGGTTTCTCCGTAAGCACGATTTTCCGGCGCGTCCGAGGCTGCTGCCGGTGTATCGGAATAAGGCCAGCCGTCGTTGATATCGCGCTCTTCCAGGTCCCGCAATTCGTCTTCGGTGGATGCAGCGTTTCCATGCTTGGCATAAATCATCACACGTTCTCCTGGTTTTTTCTTTTGGATAAACGTTTCAGGATTGATTTGGTTCATATCATCCCCGGTAGGCTGGGGAGTGCAGGCCATCCGAGTGTCATGCGCCGCATGTGACGATCATGTTTGGGACAATGCGGCCTTTTGCCATTTCTTAAGCAACCGATCGCGTTTCAGGCGGGAAAGCCGTTGGATCCAGAACAGGCCGTCGAGCTGATCGATTTCATGCTGCATGCAGATGGCGGCGAAGTCTTGAAGCTCTTCCTCGCGAACCGTGCCGTCCAGCGACTGGTAGCGAAGGGTGATCTGGCGCGGTCGTGTCACGATCTCGGTTACGCCCGGCATGCAGACGCTCCCTTCATCATGCTCCAGAGTGTTTTGAGAAAAGGAGAGGATTTCAGGATTGACGTAATCACGTCGTCCACCCAATCCGGGCAGATCGAGGATGACCAGCCGCATCAGCTCGCCAACATGCGCAGCGGTAATGCCGACGCCGGGTGCGGCGCGCATTGCATCGTATAATGCATCGGCAAAACTGATCAGGTTATCGTCAAACGCCGTCACGGTCTGGCAAGGTTTCGCCAGCAGTGGATGAGGGTAGCGCAGGATTTTCAGGGCCATGACAGAACGATAGGCGGCTCAATCGGAGCCAGCCGCCTCGCGCAGCTTGCGACGGTCGGGTACAATAACATGGCGGTTGTTCTCGATGACGATAATGCCCTCCTTGCGCAGTTTGGTCATCTGCCGGCTGACGGTTTCAATGGTCAGGCCGAGGAAATCGGCAATATCGGCGCGCGACAGCGGCAGGTCGAAGCTTTTGCTGAACGGCTGCATCGGGTCGATATGGGTGGCGATCAGATGGAGAAAGCTTGCCACTTTTTCCTGCGCCGTTTTGCGGCCCAGCGTCAGCATCCATTCGCGGGCTTCATCCAGCTCCTTCAGGGATTGTTCGTGCAGCTTACGCTCGAAATCCGGGGCATCGGCCACCAGTCGGTCGATGACAGCACGGGGAAAAGCGCAGATTTCCGCGTCGGTCGCAGCCTCAGCTGTCAAACTGCTTTCCTTCAGGAAGGGGCGCCCCATGAAATCCGGGGCAAATTGCAGGCCAACGATCTGTTGGCGGCCATCCGCCATCATTTTCGACAGCTTGACCACGCCCTTGACGATATTGCTATAGCTGGAGATCTGCTCTCCCTGGCCGATCACTTCGCCGCCCGCTTCGATATGGCGCTTTGTCGAGATACGGTTGAGCTCGATCAATTGAAGAATCGAAAGGGAGGCGCATACTCCTCCATGCCTGGCTTCGCATTCACTGCAAACAGCAGGCGTTTCCGCGCCGCTGGTGCTGCTTTTAAGACTATGCATGTCCATTGTCTGCCCCATACATGTGAAGTCGCGCGTACACGTAGCGTCGCGCGTGCTTGTGACGCCCAGGTTCGGTCGAACAGTTCGTCATTGTGCAATTACGCGCCGTAGGGCGCCGACAAAAGTTCAAAAACGACACAGGCCACGCAGAAACGGTGATGCAGCACACACGCATCTTAAAGCCGCCGAATTTTCCGTCGCGCTCCCATGAGGAGTTTCTACCTGAACGAGACTATCAAGAAATTGATCGAAGTCAAAGTCCGTTCCGTTGAAACCGATTATTTGTTCAGTCCAACCGCCACTCGACAAGGCCTCAGTTCATGCCCGCCAAAGCGCTTCTTCCGAAATATGCCGCCGCCGTTCCGCGCTACACGAGTTATCCGACGGCGCCGCATTTTCATACCGGTATCGACTGCGGCAATTATGCACACTGGCTATCGCTGCTGGGGCAGGGGCAGACGATCTCTCTTTATATTCATATCCCCTACTGCGACAGGCTTTGCTGGTTTTGCGCCTGCAATACCAAACATACACTAAAGTATGAGCCGATAACCGCTTATCTTACAGCGCTTTTCAGCGAGGTCGAAAATACCGCCAGGCTCGTCGGTCGCGAAGCGGTGGTGACGGCTGTGCATCTTGGCGGTGGCTCTCCCACCATGCTGCGCCCGCAGGACATGGTGGCGCTGATGGACCGGCTCCGGGCAAGTTTCACATTTGCCGATGATGCGGAAATCAGCGTGGAGATGGACCCGAACGATCTCGACGAAGCTCGATATGATGCGCTTGCGTCCATTGGTTTGACGCGGGCAAGTCTCGGAGTTCAGGATTTCGATCCCGTGGTTCAGAAGGCGATCAACCGTCTCCAAACCTTCGAACAGACTAAATCAGTGGTTGAACAGGTGCGTAAGCGCGGCGCCACCTCGGTCAATTGCGATATTCTCTATGGTCTTCCCTATCAGACCCTCGAAAGTCTGGAGAAAACTGTCCTCGATATCGTGTCGTTGAAGCCGGATCGGATCGCATTATTCGGCTATGCCCATGTTCCCTGGATGAAAAAGCATCAGACGCTGATTCCCGAGAGCGCCTTGCCTGATATCGTCATGCGCTATGAACAGATGGTGCGGGCCTCTGCCATGCTGGTTCAGGCTGGCTATGATGCCATTGGCATCGATCATTTTGCATTGCCCGAGGATAGTCTGGCTGTCGCGGCACGGCAGAAACGGCTGCGGCGTAATTTCCAGGGTTATACGACTGACGGCGCCGATGCCTTGATTGGACTTGGCGCCTCTTCGATCAGCCAACTGCCGCAAGGCTATGTACAGAACATGCCCGCGACTGGAGAATATCAGCGTCTTGTCAGCGAAAACGGGCTTGCCGCGACACGAGGTATTGCTCTGAGCGGCGATGACCGGGTGCGTGCCGCCGTCATCGAGCAGATCATGTGCGAGTTCGGCTTTTCCTTTGCCGAGATCCGCCAGGCTTTTCCAGATGTCGCCGAGGATGTGATCGCAGAAGCCAAGATATTCACGGCTTCCAACGGTGACGATCTCTGTCGGATCGACCGGGAGTGTTTTACGCTGACCCCCACCGGGCGGCTCTTTGCCCGCAGCATTGCGGCCACGTTCGACAGCTACTTTTCCAGCGGTAAGGCCCGTCATTCCATTGCGGTTTGAGGAATAGGTCTGCATTTTTGCTAGGGGCGCACAAAACAGGCCATTGGCTTTTGTCCGAGTTTTGCCTATGTGGGACGCTGAATTTGAAATTCTGAAGGATAATTGGCGTGACCGCTACATTTGACAAAGTTGCCGACATTATTGCTGAGACCAGCGAGATCGATCGGGAAACCATCACCCCTGAGAGCCATACGATTGATGACCTGGGAATCGACAGCCTCGATTTCCTCGACATCGTTTTCGCGATCGACAAGGAATTCGGCATCAAGATTCCACTCGAGCAGTGGACCCAGGACGTTAATGAAGGCAAGGTTTCCACGGAAGAATATTTCGTGCTGAAGAACCTCTGCTCCAAGATCGACGAACTCAGGGCCGCCAAGGCTTGATCTTCTCAGGATTGTCACTGCCATTGCCAGGAGATCTGTGAATGCTGCTGGAATATTTCCAGATGATCGACAAGGTTGAGACGGTGGATCTGTCTGCCCTGACCTTGAAGGCCCAATCGGTGGTGCCGGAAAATAGCCCCGTGTTCGAGGGGCATTTTCCGGGCATGCCTTTGGTGCCCGGCGTTCTGTTGATCGAAACCATGGCGCAGGCGTCGGGCCTGTTGGTGCTGGCGGTGACGAAGTTTGCCTCGATGCCATTCCTGATGTCGGTAGACGGTGCCAAGATGCGCAGCTTTGTCGAACCGAACGCGGTTCTGGATATCGAGGCGCATCTGGAGCACGAAGGGTCCGGTTTTGCCGTCACCAAGGCAAAGATCACCTCTGACGGCAAGAAAGTCGCGGATTGCCAGTTGAAGCTGCGCACCATGTCTTTTGACGAAGTGCCGCTTGGCGATATCGTCCGCAGCCGCGCTGAGCAGATTGGCTTGATGGCGGCCATTGCTGCTGCGAGCTAGGGTTTATCAGGTAAATTTGGACTCCCGTTTTCCTGAAAAGACAAACTCAAACAAAGAGAGTGAGAATCCGTCTGGTTCAACAGGAACCTGGCGGATTCTAAGTGAGATCTTTAAAGTTTCGTCAATAAGGCCGCGGCTTTTGTGCGCGGCCTTATTGCGTAAAGCCGTCTGTCGGAGTAGGGCATGGCGGCCCTTGCAGGCCTTGGAGCTTTCCGGCTCGGACCTGGGAATGGACGGTATGTCGCAGTGCTGGCGCTGAGCGCCCGGCATTGCTGAAGAGGTTATAGACATGCATAAGACGCCCAACGATGTGGTGATCACCGGCATTGGCATTGTCAGCTGCCACGGAACCGGCAAGGAGCCGCATCTTGCGCTTCTGGCTGCGGGAACGGCAGCTGTGCCGCCGGTCGAGGTGGAAAAATTTGCGCCTTATCCTATTCATCCGATGCCGCAGATCGACTGGTCTACCCAGATCGCCAAGCGCGGCGACCAGCGGCAGATGGAAAACTGGCAGCGGCTGGGTGTCTATGCCGCCGGTCTGGCGCTCGACGATGCCGGGCTGAAGGATGATGTGCAGGCCTGCGCCACGATGGACATGATCGTGGCCGCCGGTGGCGGCGAGCGCGACATCAATGTCGATACGTTGATCGTCAATGAAGGCTTGAAGCGCAACGACCGCGCCCAGCTGGTCAATGAAAAGCTGACGACTGAGCTGCGTCCGACCCTGTTTCTGGCCCAGCTCTCTAACCTGATGGCGGGTAATATTTCCATCGTCCACAAGGTCACGGGGTCCTCGCGTACCTTTATGGGCGAAGAGGCGGCCGGGATTTCCGCCATCGAAACGGCGTTTGCGCGCATCCGCGCCGGTCAATCCACCCATTCGCTGGTGGGCGGTGCGTTCGTGGCTGATCGTGATGATATTTTTCTGCTGGTGGAGGGCATTCAGGCCCATACGACCGGCCCCTGGAAGCCACTTTGGCAGCGCCAGTCAGGCGAAGGCGGTGGCATGATTCTCGGCACGGTCGGCGCGTTTCTTGTTCTGGAACAGCGTGCTTACGCTGAGGCGCGAGGCGCGCATATCTACGCCGTGCTTGACGCCATCGAAGGCGACCGTGGCCAGCGTGCCAATGGCGGGTTGGAAAAGCGTTTGAGCCGCATGGCGGGTTCTGTCGGCAGGGATATTGGCGCAGATGCGCTGGTCCTGTCGGGTGCAAGCGGCATGCATGAGATTTCTGCACGGGAAAAGACGGCACTGGAAAAAGCCTTTCCAGGTGCGGCCATTCGCGGTTTCGCTGGCATAACAGGCCACGGGCTGGAAGCGCAGTTTCCGCTCGGGCTGGCGCTGGCGGCGCTGGCGCTTGATGGAAAAACCATTGTTCCGGCTTTCGATCCTACCGGCGAAGCGGCGATGACCAAACCGGCACGCCAGGCGATTGTCACCACGGTCGGGTATGTTCGTGGCGAAGGCATGGCCCATTTGTCGGCTGAGGCGTGAGGAGAGAGACATGACACAATCCGGTTTTGAGTCCCGTTTCAAGGATCATCTCGGTCGTCCGATCATCGCCGTCACCGGCATGGGCGTCATCACCTCGCTCGGTCAAGGGCTTGCCGACAACTGGGCAAAGCTGACCGGTGGCGTGTCCGGCATCCACAAGATCACCCGGTTTCCGACTGAGGGCCTCAACACTCGCATCAGCGGCACGGTGGACTTCATCGATATTCCGGCCATCAATGCCGTAGAGCGTTCCTATGCCATGGCACGGGAAACCACCATCGAGGCGCTGGCCCAGGCTGGCCTGTCCGGCGATTTCGAGGGTCCGTTGTTTCTGGCTGCCCCTCCGGTCGAGCCGGAATGGGATGATCGCTTTGCGCTTGCAGAACGGGCGCCTGCCGAAACCGCCGAGGGCCATGCCTATCAGCGGCTGCTGGCTGCCATGCGTGCTGAGGCTGATCCGGTGTTTCTGGAGGCCGTACAGTTCGGCTCGATTTCCGAGCGGCTTGCAGACCGGTTCGGTACACGCGGCCTGCCAGTGACCTTGTCCACGGCCTGTGCTTCGGGCGCGACGGCCATTCAGCTTGGCGTCGAGGCCATTCGTCAGGGCCGCACGGACCGGGCGCTGACGGTGGCAACCGATGGTTCCGTCGGTGCCGAGGCGCTGATCCGGTTTGCGCTGCTTTCGGCGCTGTCCACCCAGAACGATCCGCCGGAAAAGGCGTCCAAGCCCTTCAGCAAGGATCGCGACGGTTTCGTCATCGCCGAAGGTGCCGCAACGCTGGTGCTGGAATCGCTCGAAGCCGCCATTGCCCGTGGCGCCAAGGTGCTTGGCATCATGAAGGGCTGTGGCGAAAAGGCCGACCATTTCCACCGCACTCGTTCCTCACCGGATGGCGGCCCGGCCATTGCCACCATCCGCGCAGCACTTGAAGATGCAGGTCTTTCCGATGACGGCATCGGCTATATCAATGCCCATGGCACATCGACGCCGGAAAACGACAAGATGGAATATGGGGCCATGCTGTCGGTGTTTGGTGAGCGGTTGAAGGACCAGATCCCGGTCTCGTCCAACAAGTCGATGATTGGCCACACGCTGACGGCAGCCGGCGCGGTTGAGGCGGTATTTTCGATCCAGACCATGCTGACTGGTACCCTGCCGCCAACCATCAACTATACCAATCCCGATCCGACTGTGGAGCTGGATGTGGTGCCGAACGTCAAGCGCGACGCACAGGTTTCGGCTGTGCTGTCCAATAGTTTCGGCTTTGGTGGGCAGAATGCCAGCCTTGTCATGACCCTTGAACCTGCCTGATAAGGCTTCACCCGGCCCGGCCACGACCGGGACAGGAAAGACAAGAAGATAAGCCCTCGGGCGAAGGAAGATAGCCATGCGCGCATTGCAATTGATCGAAGACCGTAAGCTTGAAATCACCGACCTGCCGGAGCCGGATGCGCCCGGTCCCGGTGAAGTGACGCTGCGGGTCAAGGCGGTGGCGCTGAACCATATCGATGTCTGGGGCTGGCGTGGCATGGCCTTTGCCAAGCGCAAGATGCCGCTGGTGATCGGGGCGGAAGCCTCCGGCGTGGTCGAAGCCATCGGCCCCGGCGTCGGCAATATTCTGCCTGGCCAGCTGGCGGCGGTCTATGGCGCGCGCACCTGCGGCCTCTGCAAGCCCTGCCGTGAAGGTCGCGACAATCTTTGCGAACATGTCGGTGGTGTGTATGGTTTCCACCTTGATGGCTTTGCACAGGAAAAGATCAATATTCCGGCCCGTCTGCTGGTTCCGGCACCTCCCGGCGTCGATGCCATTGCCGCAGCGCTTGCACCGGTCACTTTCGGCACCGTTGAACACATGCTGTTCGACAATGCCAGGTTGGAGCCGGGTGAAACCATTCTCGTCCATGCTGGCGGCTCCGGCATTGGTTCGGCGGCCATTCAACTGGCCAAGAAGATTGGTTGTACGGTGATCACCACGGTTGGCTCGGACGACAAGATCGAGCGGGCGCGGGCGCTGGGTGCCGATCACGTCATCAACTACCGTACGGACCGGTTTGAAGGCGTGGTGCGCAAGCTGACCAAGAAGAAGGGCGTTGATGTTGTATTCGAACATGTCGGTAAGGATACCTGGGCTGGCTCCATGCTGTGCATGAAACGCGGTGGGCGCCTTGTGACCTGTGGCTCGACCTCCGGCGTTTCGACTGACCTGAATCTGATGATGTTGTTCCAGCAGCAATTGAAACTGCTCGGCTCGTTTGGCTGCCGAATGGAAAACATGGCCAATGCCATGCAGAAGATGGCCCGTGGCCTCGTTCATCCCGTTATCGATACGCAGGTGACATTCGAGGACATCGATGTGGCGCTGACACGGATGGAAAGCCGCCAGATCTTTGGCAAAATCATCCTGAAAATGGATTGATCATGCTCCGCCGGGTTCTGACAAAGGTCGTGCTGGGCCTGCGGAGATTTCCGCAATGGCTGGTGGCCAAGTTCATCCTGGTCTTGCTGACGCTGCTGAAACTGTTTCCTGCCGATAAAGCCTTGAACGGTGCTGATCGGCTGGTGCGGTTCATTGGGCCGAAGCTGAAGCGCCACCGGTTGATGCTGACCAATCTGCGCAATGCCTTTCCGGAAAAATCCGAGGCGGAGATCGAGACCATCGCGCTGGCAGCCTGGGGCCATATGGGCCGGCAGATCGCCGAATATGTGTTTCTGGACGAGCTGTTCGATTTCGACCCTGAAAAGCAGGGAGAGGGCCGCGTCGAGGTTTCCGGCATTCCGATCTTTATGGACCTGTTGGAAAATCCGCGCCCGTTCATCGTTTTTACCGGCCATACCGGCAATTTTGAAATGTTGCCGGTGGCGGGCGCTGCCTTCGGCTTATATGTGACGGTGCTGTTTCGCCCGCCCAATAATCCCTATATCGCCGACATGGTGTTCGATTTCCGCCGGGCGCGGATGGGCAATCTCGTGCCCTCCCATGCCGGTTCGTCCTTTCATCTGGCCCGCCAGCTGGAAGCAGGCAAGGGGGTCGGCGTGCTGGTCGATCAGAAGTTCAAGAAGGGCCAGCCCACGACATTCTTTGGTAGCGAAGTGCGCACCAATCCGCTACTGGCCAAGCTGGTGCGACAGTTCGGCTGCGATATCTATCCGGCCCGCTGCATTCGTCTGCCAGGCAATCGCTACCGGCTGGAAATCGAACCGAAGGTGGACATACCCAAGGATGGTCAAGGCCGTGTCGATGTGCAGGCCACGGCGCAAATGCTGAACGACAAGGTGGAGAGCTGGGTGCGCGAATATCCAGAGCAATGGCTCTGGTATCACGACCGCTGGAATATCAAGAAAACACTTTGAAGTCTGCTCTGGCCTTTTCAGCTTGGGACAACTCAGCTCTCGTTTGTTCGGTTTGATACGGCGTCAAAACGTTGACCTGTGCGGCAGCGTTCCAAAAGGCGGTGTTGATGGCTTCGAACTTGGTCGATTGCCAATGGAAGTAATCATCGACAAAACGCTGTGACAGCCAGACATTGCCGCGGCGGCGGGGCAATTCCCAACCCAGCAGTTCTTCTTCCTGCGACTTCTTGAACATCCGCTTCAGGTTGGTGATCGAGATCAGATAGGTCTCTCCAAGCGCGGCGAGGCTGATGGGTCCCAGCCGATAGAGCCCATCGGCATCGGGATGATCCGGGATCTGGCTGATCATGCCATGCAGCACCATGCCGCCCATGTCCGAATTGAGAAACGGAGCAATCGTTTCACGCGGCATGCGCCAATCGGGGTCCACCACCAAAGCCTGGGCAATCATCGGCTGAGCAATCCTGAAAATAAGCGGATTGGCATCGGCCAGCGCGCGGCGGCCTCCGTCGTCCAGCCGGTCAAGGCAGTCCAAATGGCCCAGAAACCAGGAGATCATCGCGGCCTCGGTTGCTGCCGTTGGCACCAGGATACGCATTCGCCGATCGGCTGGGTTTTCTATTTCCTCGATGAATTTATAGGCGGACAGTTCGGCCAGAAATGACGCTGCGGTATTGCGGCTTGCGGCGCCCAATTGCATCGCCACGTCCATGAAGCGAGAGGCTGTAAGGCCCGACAGAGGATCTTCTGGCACGCGTTGCAAGGCGAGTGCATACATGGAATGCGACATCAACCATTTGCGGTGACAGGCCTTGAGGCGTGAAAGGCGCGGTGTCTTAAGATGTATCCCGATCAGGTGCCGGGCGATTTCCCGCTCGATTTCCGGAAAAGCCGGATGAGCAGCGATTGCCTCTCGGCTTAGAAGGGATGGGGATGAGATTTGTGAACGCGGAGATGACAACATCTGTGTTGAACCCGACAATGACGAAAGAGCAATAGGTGTTTTTTGACGGCTGTCTTACAGTCTATCCAAGAATTGCCGCTGGCCGTCTGCAAATGGCACTTTCTGCGCTTCCGGTACTCACGTACATTAAATACGCTCCGTTCCGGTTCTCGAAATCACCATTTTCGCCAGGCCAGCAGCAATTCTTGAACAGATTGTTAGTGAACGCTCTATGGCAACAAGAATAGCGGTAAGCCAGGAAACTTCCGGTTAATCTTCATCCAAGATCATCGTTCTACCTTGTATTTTCATTGCGGTGCCGATGCAACGAGCATGCTCAAAACATACGTGCTTTGTCCCATAAAATATATGGGAATAAAAATTCCTGTTTAACAAACTGTCTTTGGTATTCTCCTGCCGATATCAGGGACGGTGCGGCCCCTCGAGAACTTGAATATTTCAAAATAGTTTCAAGCATATTTGATTGGCATTCACGCGAGCAAGATGACCCTTGCTGTCAATTATATCAGGTGGGGCGTGCGGCGAAAATCCATCTTCTCGGTTTATTGCCAGAAATGGAGCCGCGCCCTCCATGCTCTTTTGAGGAAACAGGAACGCACGATTTTTCGTTTCAGCAGGGTGTTTTGGGCCGTTGCAGTCCACCGATGGCCGGGTTAAACCTTGAGCCATGAGCGACATAGTCCAAAGACCCGAAACGCTACGCATTGCCGTGGCTCAGTTCAATCCGACCGTGGGCGATGTGGTGGGCAATCTAAGCCTTGCCCGCGCCGCCCGCGCCAAGGCGGCCTCGCTGGGGGCTGATCTTCTGTTGCTGTCCGAGCTGTTCATTTCCGGCTATCCGCCGGAAGATCTGGTGCTGAAGCCCGCCTTTCTTCAGGCCTGCAAGGCGGCTGTGGAGGAACTGGCCGCCGATACCGCCGATGGCGGCCCAGGTGTCGTCGTCGGCTTTCCACGCCAGGGTGAAAAAGGCCGGCATAATTCGGTGGCGATCATTGACGGCGGCAAAATCATCGGCCTGCGCGACAAGATCGACCTGCCCAATTACGGCGAATTCGATGAGAAGCGGGTGTTTGTCGAAGGCGACATGCCCGGACCGGTGAACTTCCGGGGCGTGCGGCTGGGTGTGCCGATCTGCGAGGAGATCTGGAACGATCTCGGCGTTTGCGAGACGCTGGCCGAAAGCGGTGCAGAAATTCTGCTGGTTCCCAATGGGTCGCCCTATTATCATGGTAAGCTTGAGGTTCGGTATCAGGTCGTTCTGCGCCAGGTGATCGAAAGCGGTCTGCCGCTGGTTTTCGCCAATCAGGTTGGTGGGCAGGATGAGTTGGTATTCGACGGAGCCAGTTTCTGTTTCAATGCCGACAAGACGCTGGCCTTCCAGATGCCGCAGTTCGAGGAAAAAATCGCGCTGACCACCTGGACGCGGGACGCCGATGGCTGGCGCTGTGCGCCCGGCGAGGTCTCAGCTATTCCCGAGGGCGAAGAGGCTGATTATCGCGCCTGCATGCTGGGCTTTCGCGATTACGTGAACAAAAACGGTTTCAAGAGCGTGGTTCTCGGCCTGTCCGGCGGCATTGATTCGGCGATTTGCGCGGCAATGGCCGTCGATGCGCTGGGGCATGAGCGGGTGCGCACCATTATGCTGCCCTATCGCTATACATCCGAGGAAAGCTTCAAGGATGCTGCCGATTGTGCCAAGGCGCTCGGCTGCCATTATGACATCGTGCCGATTTCAGAGCCGGTGGAGGGCTTTCTTGCCAGCCTCGCCGATATGTTTGAAGGTACGGAAAGCGGCATTACCGAGGAAAACCTGCAAAGCCGCACCCGTGGCACCATCCTGATGGCGGTGTCCAACAAGTTCGGCTCGATGGTGGTGACAACAGGCAATAAATCGGAAATGTCGGTGGGCTATGCGACGCTCTATGGCGACATGAATGGCGGCTTCAACCCCATCAAGGACCTCTACAAGATGCAGGTCTATGCCCTGTCGGCCTGGCGCAATGCCCATGTGCCAATTGGCGCGCTTGGCCCGGCAGGCGAGGTCATTCCGGCAAACATCATCGCCAAGGCGCCGTCCGCCGAACTGCGCCCCGACCAGAAGGACCAGGACAGCCTGCCGCCCTATCCGGTGCTGGATGACATTCTGGAATGCCTGGTGGAAAAGGAAATGTCGGTGGACGAGATTTTGGCACGCGGCCATGATATCGCCACCGTGCATCGCATCGAGCACCTGCTTTACTTGGCCGAATACAAGCGCCGCCAGTCGGCTCCGGGCGTGAAGATCACCAAGAAGAACTTTGGCCGGGATCGCCGTTATCCGATCACCAATCGGTTCCGAGATAGGTAGAGTGCTGATGCGAAGCTCTGTGGAGATCTACAATATCGAGACCCGGCAGAGCCGCATTCTCTGGCAAACGGAACGGCTGGTGGAGGCGCCGAACTGGTCGCGTGATGGCCAGTTCCTGATCCTCAATGATGACGGGTTGATGTATCGCCTGCCTCTGGTCGGGCAGCCGGTGCCGGAAAAGATCGACACCGGCTTTGCCACTCGCTGCAACAATGACCACGGGCTTTCGCCGGATGGCCAATGGCTGGCGATCTGCGATAAGGTGGAGCACGGCAAAACCTGTCTCTACATCCTGCCAGCCAAAGGCGGCACGCCGATCCAGATCACCGAGAACCTGCCCTCCTACTGGCATGGCTGGTCGCCGGATGGCGGAAGGGTGTGTTACTGCAGTATTCGCGATCAGGTCTTCGACATCTATACGATCTCGGTTGACGGCAGCGACGAGCAGCGTCTGACCCATGGCGAGGGCCGCAATGACGGACCGGACTGGTCGGCGAATGGGGAATGGATCTATTTCAACTCCAGTCGCAGCGGTACAATGCAGATCTGGCGTATTCGCCCGGATGGCAGGGATGTGCAGCGTCTGACCGATGACGGGCAGGGCGACTGGTTTCCGCATCCATGCCCCAATAAACGCAAGGTGGTGTTCATTTCCTATGACGCCGATGTGTTCGACCACCCACGCGATCTCCATGTGCGTATGCGCCTGATGGACATGGATGGCGGCAATGTCGAAACCCTGTTCGAACTGTTTGGTGGGCAGGGAACGATCAATGTGCCAAGCTGGTCGCCGGACGGTCAGGAATTCGCCTATGTGCGATATTTTCCGGCGACCGCCTAAGCATCGCCGCAGTCTATCATTACCAGCCCTTTGTCAGGTGCCTGCATGTTTGCGGGAGAATCGGGAATGCGGTGAAATTCCGCAACGTGCCCAACGCTGTGAGGTGGATGGTTGTTGCTTTTGCCACTGGTGAAAACCGGGAAGGTGCGGCAACCAAATGAAACCCAGTCAGAAGACCGGCCTGACATGATAGACGCCATCTGCGAGGACGGCAGGTGCGTTTTGCTTGTGCGCGATTCGTAAAGGGTCGCGTAGGGCGCATTGTTGGGGACCAAACGATGCAGGACTTAGTGAACGATGCTCTGGTGTCTGCCGGAGCTTTTTCTGCCGAAGACCGCGCCGCCGTCTACCGGGCCATCATGACCCGCCGCGACGTGCGCGATGAATTTCTGCCCGACCCAATCGACAATGACACGCTCTGGCGCATCCTCACCGCCGCCCACCACGCCCCCTCTGTCGGCTTCATGCAGCCATGGAACTTTGTGCTGGTGCGCGATAGCGCCCGCCGTCAAGCCGTCTGGCAAGCCTTCTCCAAGGCCAATGATGAAGCGGCCAGCCTGTTTGAGGGCGAAAAAGCCACGCTCTATCGAAACTTGAAGCTTGAGGGCATTCTCAAAGCACCCCTCGGCATCTGCGTCACCTGCGACCCAGACCGCGCAGGCCCTGTGGTGCTAGGCCGCACCCATAACCCCCGCATGGACAGTTATTCCACCGTCTGCGCCATCCAAAACCTCTGGCTCGCCGCCCGCGCAGAAGGCATCGGCGTCGGCTGGGTCAGCATTTTCCACGATGCCGATTTGCGCGCCATTCTCAATATTCCAGAGCGAATTGAGATTGTGGGATGGCTGTGCTTGGGCAAGGTGGCGGAACTGTATGATGAGCCGGAATTGCAGGTTAAGGGCTGGCGCAAGCGGCTGGCGTTGGAAGATTTGGTGTTTGAGGAAGGGTGGGGCAAAGTGGGAAGCATACCTGACGTGATAATTTGATCATATTGTCAATACAAGCGGGCAGTGATCTGAGACCTCTGGCTCTGTTACAACTGAAAAGTCCAGGACTCTGACATTTTCGTTGACCAGCAGATAATCAGCGAATTTTCCCGACTTTAAATAATGCGACGTGCGAGTTCCTTTGAATCCTCTGGTCGTCACCAAATCGGTGAGTGCAAGCTTTTTCAGTATTTTAAACGTCTCGCTATCCGGTTCTACGTTGAAGTCACCGCATACAATAAGCGCATCATCTTGCATGGCAACAAAGGAGGCGAGTTCCATCAACTTATGGGCTTGTAGCGCTCTTTCAGGGGTGTCGGCTTTTCCGTTGAGATCGCGAAGCCCATGCATATGGGCTATACAGATTGTGCGATCTTGTTGGAAATCGTAGACACGTATGGCGTGACCAATTCGGGATCTCGGATGCTCGCCATACCCGTGCGGTGAAAATTCCTTGTGGACGAAACCTTGAGCCTGCCCGATGATTGGCAATGATTTGTGAACGAAGGTTGCCAAGCCCCATTGAGAAGGAACGGGATGCCCTTCATCCCAGAGAACGCCTTGGGCCGCCGCGCAAAATATGGCTGCATGATCAGGGAGGATGTCGGCAACGTCTCGAAAGAAATTCGCGCGCTGTGGCAGGACATGGTCTCTGTCCCGATAAGTTAACCAGTCCTTTTCCGCTTCGGGACTATTCACCACCTCTTGTAGGCATAAAATATCGGGTGCTTCCAATCCTAGGTACGATAACAAATCATTATGTAATTTGCCGCCCCAGCCGTTGAGGCACATTATCTTCATATCAGCGCACTCCTTGGTTTTACGCAACGCTACTGTTTTTACATCAGTCCCTCAGCGTTTCCATCGATAAAGCCATGCATCTTCGCGCGTTTGCGTGGCGGAGAGAAAGAGAGAGGCGGGTCGAAATTGAGCGCGCTGAAGACCGATTTTTTCGAGCACTCTCAAGCTGGCTTGATGTTCCGCAGCGCAGCAGCTCGTCACTTCTGTGAAGGAAGACGTGTTCACAACCCAATCCATCACCGCTATTCCGGCTTCAGCAACAAGACCTTGTCCCCAATAGGATGGCCCGATTCCATAATGGATTTCAGCGGTATTGTTTTCAAGGAAGAGAAGAAACAGGCCAATTGCCGTTTTGTCGTTGCTAAAGATTGTCCAGAAGAAGCGGCTCGTCTTCAGCCAGTTCATCTCACCCCATGCTTCCATGGTGGCTCGCGTTCTCGCCACCGAAGCATGAGCTGTGCGTTGAAGGTAGCGTGAAGCCTCTAGGTTGCTGGTATATCTTTCAAAAACAGCGTCGGCATGTTCCGGTCGTGCTGCGCGCAATGCAAGCCGGGATGTGAGAATAGAAGTGGGTGGGGTCGCAGACATATCTTCACCTATCCTTCTGATAGGAATGTTCTTTAGTTCTTTGCGACCGAGACAATGGATGGCGTTCTTTGCGGCTTACCACATAGAACGCCACCTTAGCGCAGTCAGACGCGGACTATAGCCGCGTCCGATATTTGTTTCAAACAGGACGCACCAGAATATGCTTCTTCTTGCCCAGCGATAGTTTAATCACACCATCACCGGTTACCTCACCCGCTCCAATGCTCATACGCTCATCAGAAACGCTCTGATCATTGATCTTCACGGCTCCGCCTTGCACATGGCGGCGGGCTTCGCCGTTGGAGGCGGCGAGGCCGGCTTTGACGATCAGGGTCAGAAGGCCGATGCCGGATTCAAGCTCGGCGCTTGCGACCTCGATGGAGGGCAGGTTGTCGGCCAGTGCGCCTTCTTCAAAGGTTTTGCGGGCGGTTTCTGCTGCTTCTTCGGCGGCTGCGCGGCCGTGCAGGATGGCAGTGATTTCAGTGGCGAGGATTTTCTTGACCTCGTTGATTTCCGCACCACCCAGCGCCGACAATCTGGCGATCTCATCCATCGGCAGCGTTGTGTAGAGTTTTAGGAAGCGGCTGACGTCAGCATCTTCCGTGTTGCGCCAATATTGCCAGAAATCATAGGCCGACAGCAGATCGGCATTCAGCCACACAGCGCCCGTGGCTGACTTGCCCATCTTGGCACCGGAGGATGTGGTCAACAGTGGCGAGGTCAGCGCGTAGAGCTGGGGCGTGCCCATGCGGTGGCCAAGGTCAATACCGTTGATGATATTGCCCCATTGGTCAGAGCCACCCATTTGCAGGCGGCAGCCGTAGCGCTTATTCAGCTCGACATAATCGTAGGCCTGGAGAATCATGTAGTTGAATTCCAGGAAGGACAAGGACTGTTCGCGGTCGAGGCGCGTCTTGACGCTATCAAATGACAGCATGCGGTTGACCGAGAAATGGCGGCCCACGTCGCGCAGAAATTCGAGGTAGTTCAATTCGCGCAGCCATTCGGCATTGTTCAGCATCAATGCGCCGCCCTTGGGGCCGTTATCGTAATCGAGGTAATGCGCGAAGCAACGCTTGATCGAGGCAATGTTGTCCTCGATCTTGTCCACGGTCATCAATTGACGGGCTTCTTCCTTGAAGGATGGATCACCCACCATGCCGGTTCCGCCGCCCATCAGGGAAATCGGCTGATGGCCGGTTGCCTGAAACCAGTGCAACATCATGATCTGGATCAGCGAGCCGGCATGCAGGGAGGAGGCGGTGGGGTCATAGCCGATATAGGCGGTCACGGTTTCCTTGGACAACAGATCATCGAGGCCGGTTTCATCGGAAATCTGATGAATAAACCCGCGCTCATGCATTGTACGGAGGAAATCGGACTTGAACTTGGACATGATGGTCACGCCTTCTGGTATCGGACTTTGGTCTTGTGAATTTGGAATTTGAGGCGGCTTTATCATTGTTTTTTGAAAAGTGCATCAATTTCAGCCATCAATGACGCTCTTTCTGATCGCTCGCAAAAGGAACATCGAGTCGTGACCAAAACGCTGCAAGCAATCGGCCTGATGAGTGGCACCTCCATGGACGGCATCGATGTTGCTCTGGTCACCACGGATGGCGAGACGGTGGTAGAACGCGGGCCGTTTCTGGCGGTGACTTATGACGATGCGTTTCGCCAGCGGTTAAAGCAGGGGCTGGAGGATGCCAAGGCGATCACCGACCGCCGTCAGCGCCCGGAAAGCCTCGCCGCGCTGGAGAGGGAGTTGACGTTGCGTCATACGGAGGCGGTCAAGGCCTTCCTGATGCAGAAAGGGCTTCGCGCCCGCGATATCGATGTCATCGGCTTTCATGGCCAAACGGTGCTGCACAGGCCGGATCAGGCTTTGACAGTGCAGCTTGGCGATGGCGCGTTGCTGGCCCGCGAAACCGGTATTGATGTTGTCTATGATATGCGCGCCAACGATATGGTGCATGGAGGGCAGGGTGCGCCGCTGGTGCCTGCCTATCATGCCGCGCTGGCTGGCGGGTTGGGGGCGGAACGCCTTCCGGCCTGTTTCGTCAATATCGGCGGCATTTCCAACCTGACCTATATCGGTGCTGACGGCGAAATTGCCGCCTTTGACAGTGGTCCCGGCAATACCTTGATTGACCAATGGGTCGAGACCCATACCGGCCTTGCTTTCGACGCCGGGGGCGGGATTGCTGCCAAGGGCAGGGTGGTGAAGGCGTTGGCGGACCGATATCTCGGCCACGGGTTTTTCACCTCCAATCTGCGCCGCTCACTGGACCGCAATGACTTCACTCCGCCCGAGCCCGGCGATATCAGCCTTGAAGATGGCGCGCGCACGCTGGCGCATGTGGCGGCGGCATCGATTTTCGCCTCCGCGCGGCATTTGCCGCAAAAGCCGAAGACCTATGTGATTTGCGGCGGTGGTCGGTTGAATGCGGTTATCATGGCGGATTTGAGCGACATGGCGACGCGGGAGGGGGCGGTCATCGTCAATGCCGATGATCTGGCGCTTGATGGTGATGCCATGGAGGCGGAGGCCTGGGCCTATCTGGCGGTACGATCATTGATAGGTCTGCCACTGACCTTTCCCGGCACGACCGGCGTGCGTCAGGTCGTATCGGGCGGTGTCCATCAGATGCCGCTGGTCTGCGAGACGGAGCGGCTTTTGCTGACCCCATGGCGGGCGGGTGACGAGACATTGCTGTCCGACCTGCATTCCACCCCGGAAACCAGCCGCTTTGTCAGCACGGGAGAGCCATGGAGCCTGTCCTATGCGGCTGAGCGCATCGGTGGCTGGATGGATGACTATGAGGCAGGCGGCATCGGCAAGCTCAAGCTGATTGCGCGCGAAGATGGCCGCTTCATCGGACGTGCCGGTTTCTCATGGTCGAAGGACAGTGGGCATTACGAACTGGGCTATTCCATCTGCCAGAGTGAATGGGGCAAGGGCTTTGCAACGGAAATCGCTGACGGTTTGAAGCACTGGTTCTTTGAGCAAGGAATCGGGACCGCCTTCATCGCCTTCGCCCATATCGACAACGCCGCCTCGCTGGCCGTGCTGCGCAAAATCGGCCTTACGGAGACGGATCAGCGCGAATACAAAGGTCGGCCTTTTCAATTTTTTGAATGCCTGGCTCCTGAGTAATCGTGGGCATGTGACCGCTGAAAAGACCCGTCCTCAACATGAACAACAGGATCAGATTGCGTTCATCTTGGTTCGCTTAATCTCCAGCCATCGTTTCCAGTGAAACGCATCAGGAGATAGAAGATGAAGAAATTTTTGGTCGCATGTCTGATCGGTCTGGGAAGCATCACAGCAACGGCGGCGCCGTCTCTGGCGGATGATGTCAGGGTTATGGTGTATGATCGCGGTCATCATCCTGATCGCTACTACAGCCGTGACGATCGTCGTCCGCATCATCGCAATTTCGAGCGGCGTCATCACGCCTACCGCGATAACTGCCGGACCAAGAAGGTCAAGTTCCGTCATCATGGCCGCTGGGTTTACAAGACCACCACGGTTTGCCGTTAAGCCAACCAACCTGCATGACGACAGAAAAAAAGCCGGATCAGAAATGATCCGGCTTTATAATGTCAGCTATTTAGCTGGAATATGGCTCCCCGGGCCGGATTCGAACCGGCGACCTGTCGATTAACAGTCGAATGCTCTACCGCTGAGCTACCAGGGAATGTACCGTTTGAAGCGGTGTGAACCGCGTCCGTTGGTGTGAGTGGGCTTCTACTCAGGCTTTGATGGTTTGCCAAGTCCCTTTTTGAAAAAAAAGTGCCTCTTGTTTTGTTTTCCCCTCTTTCCCATCTGATGGTGAGTGGAAAACCGGCCTCGCACGGCCATGAAGGACGATCGTGACGACCAGTAAAACTAAGAGCTATCATATGGATACCGAAAATGGACGCCTGCATCTGGGGCGTTTCAACCTGCCTATTCCGCAGTCTCGCGGCGGGCGGATCACGGTTGGCAGTCTTCTGGTGGTTGGCGGCTGTCTTGGCTTTCTGCCTGTGCTTGGCTTCTGGATGGTGCCGCTTGGTGTATTGGTCCTGTCCCATGACGTCGCGCCGGTCCGGCGGTTTCGCCGAAGGGCCGGGCTGAAGTTTGCCAGGGCGCAAAAAAATGGCTGGAAGCTGGGGCGCAAACGGCGGCCCCATATGCATTGATGGAACCCGAAATCTGAATTTGGGTGTCTATTATGCGAAATAACGCCGCTTCGGCTCCACGGCCTGGGTGCCCTGTACGGCGGGAATCGTTTGCAGGACGCGCTTGGCGGGCAGGATGGCAATCACTTCCGTCCCTTCGCGCAGTTTTGATTTCAGCTTGAATTCGCCGCCATGCTTGGCAAGGATTGCTTGGACGATGGGAAGGCCGAGGCCCGTCCCCTGTTCGGCGCTCTTGATAGCGATTGAGCCTTGGCCGAAGGCCGAGAGCACCACGGGGATTTCCTCTTCGGCGATGCCGGGACCATTGTCTTTTATGGAGACATATTGCCCGCCGCCGACTGTCCAGCCGACCTTGATGAGGATTTCTCCGCCCGGCGGCGTGAATTTCACGGCATTCGACAAAAGGTTTAGCACCACTTGCCGAAGCGCTTTTTCATCGGCCCAAAGGGCGGGCAGGTTGATCTCATATTGCTGGGATATCTTGATGTCCTTGGCCTTGGCGCGCAATTGCACCATGCCGACGCAGTCCTCGGCGACTTCAAGCAGCGAGATCGATTCTTCCGAAAGATCGTATTTTCCAGCCTCGATTCGGGACAGATCGAGGATTTCGTTGATCAGATTGAGCAGGTGCTGGCCGGACCTGTGAATATCGCCGGAATATTCCCGGTAAAGCGGATTGTTGAGCGGCCCCAGCACTTCCTGGGCCATGACCTCGGAAAAGCCAAGAATGGCATTCAATGGTGTACGCAACTCATGCGACATCGAGGCGAGAAAACGCGATTTCGCCATATTGGCTTCTTCCGCCCGGCGTCGGGCCTCATCCGACATGGATTTGGCCACTTCCAGCTCGGCGATCAGGTCGTCCTTCTCGCTCTGGAAGGAGATTAGCTTGAGGTTCGAGACATAGAGCCTGCCGGTGATATAGATGAAGAACAGCACGGACACGGTAAAGGCCAGGGCCAGCGTCGCGTCTTCGACGCGCTGCGAGAAAAACGCCTGGGCGGAAAGTGCGATGATCGGTGGGGTAAACGCATAGAGTACAGCCTGACGCAGCAGGATATTGGTCATGGCCGTGGTGCAGAGCACCACCAGCAGCACGGAGCCTTTCAGCAGCAGGTCGCTTGTTGGGCCGCACGCGTCGCAGGTCTGGAAGGTAAAGGCGGCCCAGCAGCAGCCCATGGCCAGATGTCCGGCCAACAGCACATGGCGCCAATGTTCCTGGCGATGGGTGACCGGAATGCGCTTGGCAGCCTTGCGGATGAGCAGAATGTTCAGGGCGTGAATACTCAGCGTCAGCAGCGCCCAGAGGATATAGATCGGGCTTCCCGACAGGTAGGCCGTCAGACCCGCCGTCAGGATCGTGATGAAGGGTGTAATGGCCGCGCCCTGCAGGCTGGCTTGGGTATGCATGGACAGCAGGTCTTTTTCGAAAGCCGGTGTGCCGCCATGGGTGGAATGCAGGCGTTCTCTGGTCACGCGCAAGGCTTTTGCCGTCGCCTTGTTACGGTGGCTACGCGATAGGTCGACAATATTCTTGTCAGTAGAGTTTGAAACGCCGTTACCCATGATGTGGTTGCATTTTTTCCGCGGTCCGTCTCAGACTAGCCATGAAGTCTTAAGAGTTACTTTCTGGAAAGGTTTTATTTGCCATTCTCGGATACCGGCTGTTATTGAAAAGGGCCAGATTGTGTCACGCATGCATCGGATCATTGCTGCCACCTTCGTCTGCCTGGTTATCGGCACGATGATTGCCGCCGCCTTCTGGCCCCGCAAGATGCCGTCCTTCGATGGCCCTTTCGTGATTGCCGATGGTGAAACATTGGTGACAAATGGTCAACGCCTGCAACTCAAAGGCCTGGATTCACCCGAAATTGGTCAGCGGTGCCGGGGTGAGGATGGCGTGGTCCAGCTTTGCGGTGCGCAGGCCCGATTCGGTCTGGCCCAGCGTATGGCTCAGGCTGGCGTCCTCTGCCAGGGGTCGGACCGCATCGACAACGATCGTATTCTTGTGACCTGTAATGTCATGGGCCGCGATGTCGGCGCCGAGATGGTTCGCTCCGGTCTCGTTTTGAATGCGGGCGGCTATGAAAGTGAGGAAAAGCAGGCCCAGGCAGACAAAGTGGGGCTTTGGGCCGGCGCGTTCGACCGGCCGGAAGAATGGCGAAGGCTGCATCCTCGCAATGATATTATCCGCAGGCAGGACGAAAATTGACCGTGAGCTTGCCTGTTGACCTCGACGGATTGCGCGCCGCCATTCACGCCTGCCGGATCTGTCGAGATTGTCCCACGCAGCCAACGGTCCTGCCGCATGAGCCCAGGCCTGTAGCGGTCCTGTCGTCCACTGCCCGCATTCTGATTGCCGGGCAGGCGCCGGGCAAGCGGGTGCATGAAACCGGACTGCCCTTCAACGATGCCTCCGGCGACCGGCTGCGGCAATGGCTGGGCGTGGACCGAGAGGCGTTTTACGATAGTCGCAACTTTGCCATCCTGCCGATGGGCTTCTGCTTTCCGGGATACGACACCAGCGGTCACGACCTGCCGCCACGGCGAGAATGCGCGCCCCATTGGCGGGAAGCGGCCATGGCTGTCATGCCTCAGGTGGAGCTGGTGCTTGCCATCGGCCAATATGCGCAACGCTGGCACATGGGCAACCTGCGAAAACCAACCTTGCATGCCACGGTGGAAAGCTGGCGCGAATCGTTTTTTACCAACCGGCCCGGGCCGAAGATTTTGCCGCTGCCGCATCCCAGTTGGCGAAACAGTGGTTGGCTGCGCCGCAATCCGTGGTTTGAGGCAGAATTGCTACCTGTCTTGAAAAAGCAAGTGGATCACTGTCTGCGGTGAAAGCATTTTGCTTTCGTTTGCTCCAAATTGCGCTATACCGGAAAAAAATTTCAATGGTGTCGCTCATGGATCGTCTGGACCGTAAAATTCTGCGTATTTTGCAGGAGGATTCCACTCTTGCCGTTGCTGACCTCGCCAAGAAGGTCGGCCTTTCCACCACGCCCTGTTGGCGGCGTATCCAGAAAATGGAAGAAGATGGCGTGATCAAGCGTCGTGTAGCGCTGCTCGATCCGGTCAAGGTCAATACCAAGGTCACGGTCTTCGTTTCGGTGCGCACCAATACCCATTCGATTGAATGGTTGAAGCGGTTTTCCGAAGTGGTGGCTGAATTTCCCGAAGTGGTCGAATTCTATCGCATGAGCGGCGATGTGGATTACCTGCTGCGGGTCGTGGTGCCTGATATCGGCGCCTATGACGCCTTCTACAAGCGGTTGATTGCCAAGATTGAGATCCGTGACGTATCCTCGGCCTTCGCCATGGAGCAGATCAAATATACGACCGAATTGCCGCTTGATTACATGATGCTCGATAATAACAAATCGGGTGAGGAATAATGGCTGGGGAGCCTGATGGACAGGCTCCCCAATCTTATCACTTTTCCAGCCGGGCCAGCAGGGATGATGTGTCCCAGCGATTGCCTCCAAGCTTCTGCACGTCCCCATAGAACTGATCGACGAGAGCTGTAAGCGGTAGGGTGGCGCCATTGGTCTTGGCTTCGTTCAGCACGATGCCTAGATCCTTGCGCATCCAATCGACGGCAAAGCCAAAATCATATTTGCCAACGGCCATGGTCTTGTGGCGGTTTTCCATCTGCCAGGAACCGGCAGCGCCCTTGGAAATCACCTCGATGACTTTTTCGATGTCGAGACCGGCCCGCTTGCCGAAATGCACGCCCTCTGCCAAGCCCTGCACGATACCGGCAATGCAGATTTGGTTGATCATCTTGGTCAACTGGCCGGAACCTGCTGGCCCCATCAGGCCGATCATTCGTGCATAGGCTTCGATCACCGGGCGGGCCTGCTCGAAGACCGGCTCGTCTCCGCCGCACATCACGGTCAACACACCATTTTCCGCTCCAGCCTGGCCGCCGGACACCGGCGCATCGATGAAGTCAAAGCCTTTGGCCTTTGCAGCCTGATAGAGTTCGCGGGCCACGTCCGCTGAGGCCGTGGTGTTGTCGATCAAGATCGCACCGGGTTTCATGCTGGCAAATACGCCATCGGCGCCAATGGTGACGGCACGCAGGTCATCGTCATTGCCGACGCAGGTGAACACGAAATCGGCATCTTTCGCAGCTGCTGCCGGTGTCAGGCCAAGCGACCCGCCGTGCTGGGCTACCCAGCTTTCGGCCTTGGCCGTGGTGCGGTTATAGACCGTCACATCATGGCCGCCCTTCGCCTTCAGGTGTCCGGCCATGGGATAGCCCATGACGCCCAATCCGATGAATGCCACCTTGGCCATGTCTTAAGTCTCCTTTGCTTATTGCGCGCCGCCAGAGGTATCGCAGCCCGCCATGCAGGAAAAGTAATTTCTGGGCTGATCCCCGTCCTGATGGCCGCGCGATGGCTCAGGCTTTCAATTCGCGGGCAAGGAATTTCAGGGTCTCGATGACCTTAGCCGTCATGCCCGGAACGCTGATATTGTGTTCGCCATCCTCAACGACAATCAGGCGACTGCCCGGCCAGGCAAGGTGTAGCTCATAGGCGGTCTTAAGAGGACTGCCGAAATCGAGGCGACCGTGAATCAATATGGCAGGAATGCCGTCCAACAGTTTGATTCCTTGACGAATGTCTCCGTCAGCGAGCCAAGCACGATGCGACCAGTAGTGGGTGACGAGCCGGGCAAAACACAGCCGAAAACGCGCATCCGACCATCTGGGATGAGGACTATAGCCCGGTTTCACGGCGAGAATGGCAGATTCCCATGCGCACCAGGCACTTGCGGCCTTTTCATGAATCTGTTTGTCAGGATTGATCAGCAGCCGGTGATAGGCGGTAGCGAGATCGCCGTCTCGTTGATCGTCTGGAAGATGGTCGAGAAAGCGCGCATGTTCTGCCGGAAAAAACTGTCCGACGCCGCGCGTAATCCATTCGATTTCGACAGCACTTGTCGTGACCACCATGGTCAGCAGCAGGCCGAGAACCCGTGTCCGATGCGCTTGGGCATAGGCGAGCGCCAGCGTCGATCCCCAGGAGCCACCCATCACCAGCCAGTACTCAATGCCAAGATGGAAGCGCAGCGCTTCGATATCCTCAAGCAGATGCGGCAGCGTGTTGGTGCTAAGATCGACCACCGGATCGCCAGCAAAGGGAAGACTGCGGCCGCAATGGCGCTGGTCGAACTGGATGATGTGATAGTGCGCGGGATCGAAGAATCGCCGTGTGGTTTCGGACAGGCCGGAACCGGGGCCGCCATGCAGAATGAGGGCCGGGATGCCCTTACGGTCGCCGCTGCATTCGAAATAGATCTGGTGGCCGTCGCTGACCGGCAGATGGCCAGTTCGGTAGGGCGGCAAGGGCGGATGAAGATCTGGTCCTGTCATCTCGCCCTCGCGGCTTTTAGGTCAGTTCAAGGTTTTTAACTGTGTGATCACCAGATGGCCGGGAGAAGGCTCACCATCCTGCATCCGCACATTGATATCGGTGACTTCAACGACCTCAAAGCCGGTGGCGGCCAATCGTTCGCGGATATAGGTCTGCGCATGGACGAAGCGCTGATGCGGGCCGACCTTGTAGGGGACATCCTCGCCCATGGTTTCCGAGGAGAAGATGAAATAGCCGCCCAGCATCAGATTTTCCGACACGCCGAAAAACAGCGGCTCAAGTGCGCCGAGATAGGGCAGGACATCGGTGGCGGTGATCAGGTCGAACAGGTCCTCGTCATTATCCTCAAGGAAATCCTCGACTTCGGCCACGTAAAGCGTGTCGTAAAGGTCTTTTTCATGGGCGATCTCGACCATGTTTTCCGAAAGATCGATGCCGGTAATATCGTCCACCATGTCACGCAGGGTGCCGCCCGTCAGGCCGGTGCCGCAGCCGAGATCCAGCAAGCGCTTGAACGGGCCAAGCTTCAACTCCTGCAAGCGCTGGCGAACGATAACCGGCACGGCGTAGCCAAGCTGTTCGACAAGAATATCTTCGAAGTCCTCGGCATGCTGGTCAAACAGCGTCTCGACATAGGCATCGGAGGCACGCGGCGGCGTTTCACCACGGCCAAGCGAGGCGAGGCGAACGGCAGCACCGCCATGGTCTTCCGGGTCGATTTCCAGAACCTCGTGATAGGCCTTCACCGCAGCGTCGATATCGCCAGCCTTTTCAAGCGCCAAGGCCCGGTTATAGGCCTCAGACAGCTTCTCTTCATCGATTTTCGCCATTGCGTTACCCTCACATCACGCCGCCGCGCACCGGACCGGCGCATCAGGCTCTGGCGTAAATTTCAATCCAGCCGCATGATCTCGGCCCGGCATTGAAAGTCAATGGCAAGGCTTATGAACAGGCGTTTGGCGTGAGGGTCTACCGGCTCATGGCGCGTTTGGCAATATTGCCAGCTTGCGCGCCGTAATCGGCTGTCAATGCAGGATGAATTCGCCTTTCAGAGCGCGCCATTCATTGGCGGCAATCAGTTTCCGATGCACATAGCGCACCGAATGCAATGGCCCATCCAGCTTTTCCTGCCAGAATTTCAGAAAGCCGCGCATTTCCGGAAAATCCGGGGCCAGATCGTAATTCTGCCAGATGAAGGTTTGCAGCAGGTTTTGGTGATCAGGCATGCGGTAGAGAATTTGCGCTGTGGTCATGCCATAGCCTTTCAGCATCATTTCCATATCGGAAGTCATGCCAGATTTAGGTGTGTCGTCATTCCTGATGTCAGTGTTCATGGCAACCTCGTTTCGTTCCCATTCTGATCCCGGCGAACAGGTTCACCCTGCCCGTCGCGCATCGGTTCGTCCGATACAAGAATGGTTCCATGCGAGGCTTAATCGAGGCTTAACAAAACCGTCATAAATGACATTTCGAAATAAAAATCATATGGTTAGCAGCGTATTGCCCTGAGTGCTGCCAACATGTGTCATCGTTTGAGATGGCGCGTCAACCGTATCTCGATGGCGGCCCAGCCGTGGCGCAGAATCTCGACGATGGCGAGATAGAAGATCGCTGCCCAGAGATAGGTCTGGTAGTCAAAGGTGCGCGAGAAGGCGTAGCGGGTCTCGCCCATCATGTCGAGAACGGTGATGATCGACAGGATGGCTGAGCCCTTGACCATCAGGATGATTTCATTGCCGTAAGGCCGGAGCGCGACGATCAGCGCCTGCGGCAGGATGATTTTCCAGAAGGTGACGGTGCGCGGCAGACCTAGCGAAGCGGCACCTTCATGCTGGCCGCGTCCAACGCTGCGGATCGCGCCGCGCAGGATCTCTGCCTGATAGGCTGCCGTGTTCAGCGACAGTGCTAGCAACCCGCAGTACCAGGCGTCGCGGAAGAACCACCAGAGACCAACAGCCTCGAATTCCGTCCGGAACCCGCCCAGGCCGTAATAGACCAGAAACACCTGCGCCAGCAGCGGCGTACCGCGAAAGACATAGACATAGGCATAGGTTAGGGCATTGGCCAGACGGTTTTTCGACATCCGCCCAAAGGCGATCGGGATAGAGAGGACCGCACCTGCGGCAATCGAGATGACGACGATGCTGAGCGTCGTCCCAAGGCCAGAGAGAAAACGCGGGCCGTATTTGATGAATTTATCCTGGTCCCAATTGCCGATCATCATCGCCAGCAGGCCAAGGCCGAGCAAAGCCCAAACCAGCAGCAAAGATCCGCCCAATACTCTGCCAGGGGTGACGCGATGCTCATGTCTTGGCGGGGCAGGGCGCGGTGGGATCAGTTCGAGACTGTGGCTCATCTGTTCGCCCCCGACTGTTTCGTCCAGTTTTCGATATAGCCGATGGCGATGGAGGATAGGATTGCCAGCAGCAGATAAAGCGCACAGGCAATCGTATAAAACAGAAAGGCTTCCTTGGTGACACGAGCGGCAATGCCGGTCTGGCGGATAATGTCGGAGAGGCCGATAACCGAGACCAGCGCGGTATCCTTCAAAAGGTTCATCCAAAGATTGACAATGCCGGGCAGGGCGATGCGGATCAATTGCGGCACGATCACCAGCAACATGGTCTTGGTGCGCGACAGGCCGATGGCAAAGCCCGCCTCATATTGACCGGAGGGAATGGCCCGGAATGCCGATTGCAACACCTCGGCGCAATAGGAGGAAAACACCAGAGCCAGCGCGATCATGCCTGCAAAAAAGGCGTTGATTTCAACCCGTTCCTCAAACCCCATGGAGGCGAGCACGGACTGGATCAGGATCTGCGAGCCGTAATAGACGATGAACAGCGTCAGGAGTTCAGGCAGGCCGCGAAAGATCGTCGTGTAGATCGCGGCTGCCTGACGCAACATGCGCTCGCTGCTTTGGGTGGCAAGGGCAATCAGAAAGCCGATCAGCAGGCCGAAAGGCAGCGTGGCTGCGGCCAGCGTGACTGTTACCTTGAAGCCGAAACCGATTTCATCGCCCCAGCCCGCATCGCCGCAGGCCAGAAGAGTCCCGGATGCAAACCAGGTGAAGATCCCGGCGCTGCCGCAAAAGGGATCGAAAATCTGCGAAACGAGCGCCCAGAAGGCGTCGAGCGCGGAAGCAAGTCCGCCCATTTAGCCAATTCCCCTTGCGGTCTTTGCCGCATGTTTTTGTTTTGTCTGTTGTGCGTGATCCGGGCAGACCCGGATCACGCCGTCTTAAACCGATTTATTTGTCGCCGTAAACGTCAAAATCGAAATATTTGGCATTGATCTTCTGGTAGGTGCCATTGGCACGAATGGCGGCGATGGCCTTGGTGAAGCGGTCAGCCAGAGCGGTTTCGCCCTTGCGAACAGCAATGCCTGCACCCGGACCGTTGATGGCTTCATCGATCGGCAGCGGCGTCAGGATCTTGCAGCAGGCACCCGCATCACTTTTGACCCATTGCGTCAGCACCACGACATCGTCGATGACAGCATCGATGCGGCCATTGGTGATGTCGAGCTTATATTCGTCGGCTGTCGGGTAAAGCTTCAGCTCAGAACCGGCCATATGTTTTTCAGCATAATTGGCGTGGGTGGTAGCGCTCTGCGCGCCGATGGTCTTGCCCTTCAGGTCTTCGACGCTTTTGGCGGGCGAATCTTTCGGTACGGCGATGGCTGGAGGAGTGTTGTAGTATTTCTTGGAGAAATCCACCTTTTCCAGACGCTCGGGGGTGATCGACATCGACGCGACGATGGCGTCGAATTTCTTCGCCTGCAAGGCGGGGATGATGCCATCCCAATCATTGGTCTTGAAGGTGCATGTCACCTTCATTTCTTCGCAAAGCGCCTTGGCGATATCGATGTCGAAACCGGTCAGCGAACCGTCGGCTTCCAGGCTATTGAAGGGCGGATAGGCGCCTTCCGTGCCAATAACGAGCTTTTCTTCGGCCATGGCGCCACCGGCAAACAATGACAGGGCAGTAAGGGAGGCGGCGGCCAGAAAACGGGTAGAGATACGCATGAGATCCTCTCTGTTGGTTGCCATGCGGGATGGGAGTGTCCCGCTGGCGCAGGTGCCGGCCATTTCTTTGAATTTTCGCCGGAACGTTTCGTCAGTTTTTCCGTTTTTGCGGAAATTGCAACTGCTAATGCTAGCCACTCCCCGCCTCATATCGTGAACATGCTATTCACCCTTCGTTCATTCCAACCCAGCCATCTTCCTGCCTAGAATCCGGCGTGTAAAAGCACGTCGTTTATGAACCGAATTCAAGAACAACGAGGCAAAATGCCTCAACTGCGAGGAAAACCCATGGCAGTACAATCCAGGATAACGGCATCGGTGCTGATTGCACTTGCAAATCTCGTTGCCGCACCATCCTTTGCCGCCTCTTATACTTCCGACACTCTCGTAGAAGGCCAGGATATTGCTGGCCGGATGCGGGCTATGTCGGCTGGCACAGCACTTGACGGTCACGGGATCGTGCTGATGGCCCAGGCCGAGCCGCCGCCGGAAGAGCTGCCGAAGCAGAAAAAGAAGGGGCCGCCGGAAGAAGGCAAGCCGGGTGAGGAACGCCCGCCTGAGGCGACGAAACCGCCGAAGGAAGAGAAGCGCCCTGAGGCGCCGCCCGCCCGTACTGAGGCCGCCCCACCTTCCCGTGTAGAAGCGCCTGCCAGAGAAGAAGCGCCTGCTCAACAGACCAGGCCAAAGCCTCCGGCGGGAATGGAGACTCCTTCCGCCGAGCCGCCACCACAGAAAAAACATGAAAAGCCGATGGAGCCAGCGATAGAGCCACAAAAGGCTGCCCCGCCGCCGAAAATGGAGCCGCCGAAAATGGCCGAGCCTCCAGCTGAACCGCAAGAAAAACCGGTGAAGCCGAAGAAGAGCGAAGCTCAGCCGCCCATGCCTCCTGCCGGTGAGCCGAAAGGCGCACCTACGCCGCCCGTTGGTGATCGCAGCATCGTACCTCAGCCTGGTACGCCGCAGCCCGGTACGCCAAAGGGCGAAGCGCAGCCCGTGAAACCGGAAGAACAGAGACCGGCTGGCAAGAAGCCGGGTCAGAACCCTGCTGCTCAAAATCCGGCTGAACAAGTTCCGGCTGGAAAAGCCCCGGAAGGCCAGAAGCGTCCAAATCCGCAAGCGGAAGGTCAAGCCCCAGTAGGTCAAGCACCGGTAGGCCAACCACAGGAAGGCCAACCACAGGAAGGCCAAAAGCCGCAAGCTCCACGGCCAGCCGAACCGGAACCGCAAGCCAAGCCCGAACCCAAAACGACACCTGAACCTCAAGTAAAGCCGGTTGCGCCTAACGCGCCCGCTGAGCCACCTTCGGGCAATCCGCCAGCAGGCAAGCCTCCAGCGCCTCCGGTTGCCGAACCGTCATTGCCGGGTGGGCCGAAGACGCCTGCCGAGGCACCGGGCGTACCGAAGGCGCCGCAACCGCCCGTTCAGCCTGGCGCGCCTGCCGCACCACGTGCCGATGCTCCCATGCCGCCACCGCCCGGTCCCGGCAATGATGAGGCTGGCAAGCCTCGTCCTGCTCTGTTGCCGCCAATGAACGCCACACAGTCTCGTGAGCAGGGTGGTCTTCCCGGTCAGGGTGGAAAGGGCGGGGCTCCTGGTCAGGGTGGTCAAGCTGGACAAAATGGACAGCCGGGTCAGCCTGGACAACCCGGTCGTCCGGGAGCGCCTGATAATGCCGTGAATGATCAGCAATTGCGTCCGCAATTGCCACCGCAGGAACAGGCACCGTTTACGCCGAAGGAATTGCAGCGTCTGCGGGCTTTGGCTGACAAGCCGTCGCAGACCGATGAAACTATCATCCTGCCGGTGGATCGCGGTGCGCCCGTGCTCGATAGCGACAAGGACAATAACTGGCGTCGTGGCATGTCCGATGATCAGTTGCGCCGTCTGCGTCAGCAGGCCGATGACCAGGACCGCTACGCAATTCCCGAAAGCGATGCGCAGGCCCAGCAGGACTATTACGGCAACCGTCCGCGCCCGGATATCCGGATCGAATCCATCGATCAATATCAGGGCCGCCGTCTGCGCGATCAGCCGCAATTCATCTACCCTGACGATGTCCGCGTCGAGCGTAGCTTCGACGATGACCGTGAGGTGATGGATTACGGTGGCCAGATCGTTATCCGCAGCGACGATAACCGCCGCTTTGCCCAATATGGCCGCCCGCCGGTCTATGAGCAGGTGGATCACCAGCGTGTCCGCATCACCGTCTTCAAGGAAAACGGCGATCGGATTGTCAGCCTGCGCAATCGCTATGGTCAGTTGATCCAGAGGTCGCGCATCGATGCCAATGGCGAGGAATATGTGCTGTTCTATTCGCCGGACCTCTACAGCGCCGACGACGACCGCCGCGTTGTCTACCGCGATCCGGGTGCGGATCTGCCCCCGATGCGCCTGCGGGTGCCGCTCAATGACTATATTATCGATGTCGGCGGTTCGCCCGACCGCGATTATTACAAGTTCATGGAGCAGCCGCCGGTGGAACCTGTCGAGCGTGTCTATACGATTGATGAGGTTCGTAATTCCGCCCGTATCCGCGACAAGATGCGCCGTATCGACCTTGATACCGTGACGTTTGCGACTGGTAGCGCCGATATTTCCATGAACCAGGCTGGCACCTTGAAAAAGGTTGCGGATGCCATTGTACGGGTGCTGAAGGACGATCCGGGCGAAACCTTCCTGATCGAGGGCCATACCGATGCCGTCGGTTCGGCTGAGTCGAACCTGGTGCTGTCAGACCGCAGAGCTGAGTCGGTCGCCAATGTCCTGACCCAGGTTTACGGTATTCCACCGGAAAACATGATCACGCAGGGCTATGGCGAGCAGTTCCTCAAGGTGATGACTTATGGGCCGGAACAGCAGAACCGGCGCGTCACCGTCCGCCGTGTCACTCCGCTGGTGCGGCCGGTGCAGGCGGCACGCTGATCACACTCGGATATCATCGATGCCGCCGGAGCGATCCGGCGGCATTTTTATTTGCAAAGACCGGTAGCCGAGGCGATGAAATCGGCAATTGCCATTGTGTCGTCGAGATCGAAGACCGGCAGGTCTGTGCCGTTGATCTGATGATCGGCAGCGATTGCGACGATATGCGGATCATCAGGGGCAAGTGGCGCGCCGTTCTTTGCGTCCAGGCGTCGCGCCTCGATTTTCGGGATGGCCTCGCGTTTATAGCCTTCGATCAACACCAGATCGCAGGGTGTCAGCCGGTGCAAAATGTCATTGAGACAAGGTTCGGGGCTTCCCCGCAGCTCATGCATGATGGCAAAACGCGTGCCTGAGACAATGGCGACTTCCGCCGCACCGGCCTGACGGTGCCGGTAGCTGTCGGCACCCGGCTTGTCGATATCGAAATCATGATGGGCGTGTTTGACCGTGGAAATCCTGAACCCACGCTGCGTGAATTCGGCAACCAGCCGCTCGGTCAGCCCCGTCTTGCCTGAATTCTTCCAGCCGGAAATGCCGAATACCCTTTGAGGAACGCGATCATTTGATGTCATGAGACAGGGCCTTGAGATAGATTTCCGCCCGGGCTAGATCATCCGGGCTGTTGACGTTGAAAAATGGATCAAGCGGGCCGTGCGTGGTGTCAATCGCTTGAAACTCAACCTCTATACACTGTTGATCCTGAACAAAGTGCATGAGCTTGCGATTATCGGGCGTGTTCAACCAATCCTCGATTGTCTCCTTCAACGCGACCGGCCAGAGGCCGACGACCGGGTGAACACGTCCGAGCGACCGCGCCAGCACGACGGTTTGTTCGTTCGCTGCCATAGACAGTAGACGCCGCGTCAGGTCGGCGGGAAGGAAGGGCGTATCGATGGGGGCGACCAGCACATGGCTGGAGGATGAGACTTGCCGGGCAAACCGCATGGCGCTGGCAATGCCCGCCAATGGCCCGGCATAACCGCTGATCGCGTCGCCGATTCGGGGCAGGCGGGTGGCGAGGGTCGGGTCGTTGCTGTTGACGGCGAGACTGCCGACCTGTGGTGACAGCCGGTTGGCGACATGGTTCAGCAGAGTAAGGCCTGCCATAACAGTGGTTGCCTTATCCGCGCCCATGCGGCGCGACAGTCCACCGGCCAAAATGACGCCGGGAAGGTCGGTTGGTGTTGCCGTGGCTCCCATGGCGTCCCCTAGTTTCAAACCGCTAGTGCATCGATCCAAACGGAGGCTTCAGCCGAGTTTGGATCGATGCATAAACAAAAAATGAGTGCACGAAAGCATGAACGAAGTGAATGCGTCAGTGCACTAGCGCGCTGGCATCGCGGATTTTCCGCAGCCGTTCACGGTGGAACGTATAAAGGCCCGATCCGACCACAACGGCCATGCCCAGCAGCATCCAGGGGTCCGGCCATTCATGAAACACCAGAATGCCAAGGCCGATGGCCCAGAGCAGGCCCGAATAGCGGAAGGGTGCGATGAATGAAATGTCTGCGGTGCGCATGGCGAGAATGATGCATTGATAGCCAATGAACATCAAGATAGCGGCACAGACCAGTATCCCGAAAGACGGAAGGGATAGCGGCTGCCAGCCACCCTGGAACGGGATGAGCGCCGCGCCTGCCAGCCCGTTTCCGGCAGCGGTCATCAGGGTAATGACGATGGAGGGCGTGGCCCTGTCGATCCGTGTCGTCACCAGATCGCGGGTGGCGGCGAAAAACACGCTGCCCAGCACGTAGAGCGCCGACAGGGTAAAGCCTTGCGGGCCGGGCCGGATGATGATCATCACTCCGATAAAGCCAGCGATAATGGCAAGCCAGCGTCGCCAGCCGACCGGCTCGCGCAGAAACACCGCAGCACCAAGCGTGACTGCCAGCGGCAGCGATTGCAGGATGGAGGCGGCATTGGCGAGCGGGATGGCAGACAGGGCCGTGAGATAGGTGATCGAGGCCAGAATCTCACACAGCACGCGGGTCATGATCAGCGGATTGCCGAGCAATTTGGGGGACATCACGGCTCGGGCCTGACGGGCGATGCAATAGACCAGAAGCGTGGTCAGCGCGCCGCGCACCAGCATGATCTGTCCAACGCTCATCACCTCGGTCAGCGATTTCGACAGGGCGTCGTTGATGGTGAAGCCAGCCATGGCCGCCGCCATGAACATAGCGCCCTTCATATTTCGGGTCAGCACCATCGAGTAAAAGCTTTCCAAACAGTCCACCCGGCCACTTTGCCCGGAGTTAGATGCGGTGTTCTATCCAGAAAACCAATAGATGCAAAGGTTTGAAAATACCTGTTAACCGCCGGTGACGCTCATATGGCGCGACACGGCAGGGCGACGGGTGGTGCGGTCGATGATGAAATCATGGCCCTTGGGCTTGCGCAGGATTGCCTCATCAATCGCCGCAGACAGCAGCGTGTCATCCTCGCTGGCCCGCAAGGCGGCCCGAAGATCCGCCGCATCGTTCTGCCCGAGACACATATAGAGCGTGCCGGTGCAGGTGAGGCGAACGCGGTTGCAGCTCTCGCAGAAATTATGGGTGAGGGGGGTAATCAGCCCAAGCCTGCCACCGGTTTCCTCAACATGCAGATAACGGGCCGGGCCGCCAGTCTGATAGTCGAGATCTTCGAGTGTGAAATGCTCTGCCAATCCTTGACGGACCTCGGAAAGCGGCAAGTACCGGTCGGTGCGGTCCTCGTCGATTTCGCCCATCGGCATGGTTTCGATCAGCGTCAGATCCATACCCCTGCCATGGGCAAACCGCATCAGATCGGGAAGTTCTTCCTCGTTGAAACCTTTCAGGGCGACCGCATTGATTTTGATGTGGATACCCGCCGCCTGGGCCGCATCGATACCTTTCATGACCTGAGCGAGGTCTCCCCAGCGGGTGATGGTATGGAATTTCTGCGCGTCCAGCGTATCCAGCGAAACGTTGATGCGGCGCACGCCAGCATCGGCCAGTTCGGCTGCGTGGCGCGCGAGTTGCGACCCATTGGTGGTCAGCGTCAATTCCTCAAGCGCGCCGCTTTGCAAGTGGCGTGACAGGTTGCGGACCAGGAACATGATGTTCTTGCGCACCAGCGGTTCACCACCGGTCAGACGCAGCTTTCGCACACCCTTGGCGATGAAGGCACTACAGAGTCGGTCCAGCTCCTCCAGTGTCAGCAGGTCCTTTTTCGGCAAAAAACTCATGTTTTCCGCCATGCAATAGGTGCAGCGGAAATCGCAGCGGTCCGTCACCGATACCCGCAGATAGGTGACGGCCCGACCGAAGGGATCGATCATTTTGTCTGGCATCTGCACTGGCTGTAGACCGGTATGGGCCTGCAAGGCCTGATTTTCCTGTAAGTTTGGCGCCAGCTGGTGCAGGCGGGGGGCATAATCCAAGCGAACCTCCATGATTGCTCACTAATCTGGTGCGCGCATTGCGATCCGTCAAGCAAGGCAACAGTCTGGACGACTGGAATAAGTTGGATCGGACTGAATCGGGTGATACAGCATCAGACCGAAAAGTGCGAAGCGGTTTTCGGATCATCTGATGCGAAGAAGAAAATGATCAGACCGAAAAGTGCGAAGCGGTTTGCTCGGATTGTGTTGCATGCGGTACTTTAAAATATGACAGGGAGAATGTGGTGAGCGAAGTTTGGCCGAAGGAAATCAGGGTGTCACCGGATCGGCGGCTTTTGACGCTGGTTTTCGATAATGGGGAAAGCATCAGTTTGGCGGCGGAAATGCTCCGGGTGCTTTCACCGTCCGCAGAGGTGCAGGGCCATGGGCCGGGGCAGAAGATCACCGTGCCCGGCAAGCGCAATGTGGCGATTGCCAAGCTTATTCCGACCGGCAATTATGCGGTACGGGTCGGTTTTGACGACGGCCATGATACCGGCATCTTTACCTGGGCCTATCTGCGTGAGCTTGGGCAAACCGGTGAGACGAAGTTTGGGGAATATCTCCGCGACATGGAGGCAAAGGGCCTGTCGCGCGACAAGCTTTAGGTGCTCTTCAGACGCTGATACGAGCCTTCGTATCAATCGTAAAAAGACTCACCCCTTGTAGATCAGCCAGCCCTTGGCGAAATCCTTGCGCATGCCCGGTTCAAACGGCCTGCTGCAATTGCGCCCGGCATTCTTTGCGCAGTAAAGGGCGATATCGCTGCGGCTATAAAGTTCGCCGGGGTCCTGGCAATTGGCGGCCAGGGCAAAGCCGATGGAGACCGTGACCGGACCGTAATTGACGCCGGTGCGGGAGTTGCGAAACAGGGTGTTTTCCAGATTGGTGCGGATGCGTTCGCACAGCCCGAAGACTTCGGTATCCGGCATGCCCTCAACGATGATGGCAAATTCCTCACCACCCGCCCGTGCCACGAAGGCATCACGCGGTGCATTGGCGCGGATGACGCCAGCAACGGTTGCCAGGATCTTGTCGCCAACCGGATGGCCAAATGTATCGTTGATCTTCTTGAAATGGTCGATATCGATCAGCATGAGCGACGTTGTCGTCAGTGTCGAGGGATAGTTGAACAGACCGGCCATCCGCTCATCGAAGGCGCGGCGATTGGCAAGCCGGGTCAACGAATCGGTATTGGCGATCCGCTTGTATTCGTCCAGTTCACGCCGCACGGCATCCATTTCAACGGATTTCTGGGTAAAGCTTTCCGCCGTCTTTTCGCCATGGGCCAGCGTATCGTCCGTTGCCCGCGTCAGGAGTGCGATGGCATTGCGCAGCAACTCGACACTGCCGCTGCTCTTGGCATTGATGCGGGAGCAGGTCTCATCCAGCAGCTTGTTATAGGTCTCCAGCGAGCTTTGCTCCTGCTTCATCAGCCGCAGCAGATTGTCCAGTTCCGAAACCAGCCTTGAATGGGCATTTTCGATAATGCGGTTGGAATTATGGCCGAAAAATTCCTCGGCAATCCGGTCGAGGTCATCCTGGGTGGCGCGGCTTCCAAGAGCGGTGACCCTGCGGGTCAGAACCGGGTTGGACCCGATATAGGCCTCATAGAACAGCTCATAATTTCTTGGCAGCGGCGAAATGCCCATGGAGCGCATCGCAAAGGAAATTTGCGTTGCGATATCGAGCCCCTGCGATCGCGCCAATGTTGCGGTGTTCATCCTGCTAGCCCCATCCGATAATCCCCACTCAGGATTAGGGCTGAATGGTGAGCAAATATTTAAAACAATAAGTAAAGAACGCCGGTAATTGTAAAATTGATATTTATTATATGAAAATCCACAGTAAAATATCGTAGACCACGTGCAAAGCCAAATTGTTGCCTTTGCACGTGGATTAAACGATCAGAGGTTGAATTCCTGGAAGAAATCGTTGCCCTTGTCGTCAGTGACGATGAAGGCCGGAAAGTTTTCGACCTCGATCTTCCAGACGGCTTCCATGCCGAGTTCCGGATATTCCAGCACTTCAACATGGCGGATACAGTCCTGGGCAAGCCGGGCTGCCGGGCCACCGATGGAGCCGAGGTAGAAACCACCATGGGTCTTGCAGGCTTCACGTACGGCGCGTGAGCGGTTGCCCTTGGCCAGCATGACCATCGAACCGCCAAACGACTGGAACTGGTCTACATAGCTATCCATGCGGCCAGCCGTGGTTGGCCCGAAGGAACCGGAGGCAAAGCCTTCCGGCGTCTTGGCGGGACCGGCATAATAGACCGGATGGTTTTTCATATAGTCCGGCATGCCTTCGCCGTTTTCGAGCCGTTCGCGGATCTTGGAATGCGCCAGATCGCGGGCGACGATGATCGTGCCGGTCAGCGACAGCCGGGTCTTGACGGGATGCTTCGTCAGTTCGGCCAGTATGGCGCTCATCGGCTGGTTAAGGTCGATGCTGACCGTGGAGGAGGAGAGGGCGGCCTCGTCGATATCAGGCATGTATTTCGACGGATCGGTTTCCAACTGCTCGATAAAGATCCCGTCGCGGGTAATCTTGCCCATTGCCTGACGGTCGGCGGAACAGGAGACGCCGAGGCCAATCGGCAACGAGGCGCCATGGCGCGGCAGGCGGATGACCCGCACGTCATGACAGAAATATTTGCCGCCGAACTGGGCGCCGACGCCGAGCGATTGCGTCAGCTTGTGGATTTCCTGTTCCATCTCGATATCACGGAAGGCATGGCCGCTTTCGGAGCCTTCGGTGGGCAGGCCATCGAGGTAACGGGCCGAAGCGAGCTTGACCGTTTTCAGGTTCATTTCCGCCGAAAGCCCGCCGATGACGATCGCAAGATGGTAGGGGGGACAGGCTGCCGTGCCGAGCGACAGGATTTTGTCCTTCAGAAAATCGATCATCCGGTCATGGGTCAGCAGCGAAGGCGTGCCTTGATAAAGGAAGGTCTTGTTGGCCGAACCGCCGCCCTTGGCCATGAACAGGAATTTATAGGTATCCTCGCCCTCTTCATAGAGGTCGATCTGGGCGGGCAGGTTGGTCTTGGTGTTCTTTTCCTCAAACATCTTCAAGGGTGCCAACTGCGAATAGCGCAGGTTACGCTTTTCATAAGCATCGCGCACGCCATGGGCCAAGGCTTCATAATCGCCGCCATCCGTCCAGACGCGGCGGCCCTTCTTGCCCATGACAATGGCCGTGCCGGTATCCTGGCACATCGGCAGCACGCCCCCTGCAGCGATATTGGCGTTTTTCAGCAGGTCATAGGCCACGAAACGGTCATTGTCGGTCGCTTCCGGGTCCTGGAGAATGGAGGCCAATTGCTTGAGATGGCCCGGACGCAGCAGGTGGTTGATGTCGGAAAGCGCGGTTTCGGCCAGAAGCCGCAGGCCCTCCGGTTCGACCACCAGAATGTCCTGGTCCTTGAAGGTTTCGACCGAGACGTAGTCGGAGGTCAGTTTGCGGTAGGGAGTCGTGTCTTCGCCAAGGGGAAAGAGATCGTCAGCCATCGAAGGAGCCTTTTTGCCAAACGGATTTTCGGCATTTTGTCTAGTTCGGCGACGCGCAGTTTGCAAACGATTCTAAAGTGGAGGTTGCGGCGCAACATTTTGTTTGGAATTTAAAATTCCAGAGCCACTTTCAATGCGCGTTTAAATTTTGGTTATTTTAAATTGCTCGTTTTGAGCTAGGGTTTTCCTGACGTCAGGAGAGAAAGAAGCCATGAGCAGCTTTATTGCTACGGGATATAAAGGCGGAAATTCCGACTATAAAAAACCCAATGGATTCGGTTTGAAAATCCCCAAATATGCGAGGGATGATTATTTTGAAAGGTCGGACGGGTTCGTTCAGTTGCAGCTGAAAGGAAGAGAAAAACCTATCGAAGTTAATATCGACAAAAACTCCTTTTGGGGTGATTGTCGAGAGTTGATACATCGAGAAATTGGAAAATGGCTGATCGAAAATAATTTTGCACCATGGCAAAAGAGGCACCCTCCAAAATTTAAAATGACTCGGAGGGAGCCGCGTTTATTTGATGTCGAAAAAATCGACGATTGATCACTTCGGCCCGATCATCAATTCCGGCCGGACATACTGATCAAATTCCTCATTGGTCAGATAGCCGCCGCCGACAGCTTCCTCGCGCAGGGTGGTGCCGTTCTTGTGCGCGGTCTTGGCAATCTTGGCGCAGGCGTCGTAGCCGAGCTTGCTGTTCAGCGCCGTCACCAGCATAAGCGAGTTTTCGACGCCCTTCCTGATATTGTCTTCGCGGGCCTCGATGCCAACGACGCAATTGTCGGTGAAGGAGACGGCGGCGTCGCCGAGCAGCTGCACCGATTGCAGGAAGTTATAGGCCATCATCGGGTTATAGACATTCAGCTCGAAATGGCCCTGGCTGCCTGCAAAGGTAAGAGCCGCGTTGTTGCCGAAGATATGGGCGCAGACCTGGGTCATCGCTTCCGACTGGGTCGGATTGACCTTACCGGGCATGATCGAAGAGCCGGGTTCGTTTTCCGGAAGGGCCAGTTCGCCAAGGCCAGCACGCGGGCCGGAGCCAAGAAAGCGGATATCGTTGGCGATCTTGAAGCAGGCAGCCGCCGCCGCATTGATCGCTCCATGGGCAAACACCATGGCGTCATGGGCGGCCAGCGCCTCGAACTTGTTGGGTGCGGTGACGAAGGGTAGGCTGGTAATCGCGGCAATCTCTTCGGCAACCTTTTCGGCAAAGCCGATGGGGGCATTCAGCCCGGTGCCGACAGCGGTGCCGCCTTGCGCCAGCTCATAAAGGCCGGGAAGCGTCAGCTCGATCCGCTTGATGGAGGAGGCGACCTGTGCGGCATAGCCGGAAAACTCCTGTCCGAGTGTCAGCGGCGTCGCGTCCTGAGTATGGGTGCGGCCGATCTTGATGATGTGCTCAAAGGCCTTGGCCTTGGCATCCAGTGCCGCATGCAGATGCTTCAATCCCGGGATCAGATGGTGCACGACATATTCGGCTGCCGCGATATGCATGGCGGTCGGATAGGTGTCGTTGGACGACTGGCTCATGTTGACGTGGTCATTGGGATGAACAGGCTTTTTCGAACCCATCACCCCGCCCAGCATTTCAATGGCGCGGTTGGAGATCACTTCATTGGCGTTCATGTTGGATTGCGTGCCGGAGCCGGTCTGCCAGACCACCAGTGGGAAATGATCGTTGAGCTTGCCGTCGATCACTTCCTGCGCGGCCTTGATGATTGCTTCACCAAGCGTCGAGTCCAGACCGCCGAGCGCCATATTGGCACGGGCCGCCGCCTGCTTGACGATGCCGAGGGCACGCACCACTGGCAGGGGCTGCTTTTCCCAGCCGATCTTGAAATTACCCAGGGAACGCTGCGCCTGCGCGCCCCAATATCGATCGCTGGCAACCTCGATAGGGCCAAATGTATCAGTTTCGGTACGGGTGGCAGTCATGATGTGTCTCCAGCTGATGGTCTGAATAGGCAATGGCTCCGTTGACCGGCAGGATGACGGTCGCCGTAAAACATGACGCTTTGATACATGTTTTCGCGCCTGCGTCAAAGCATACCGGTCTTAGACAGGTTCGGTTGTCCAGTCGCGGTAATGTCATCAAAGTTTGGTGGAAGAAAGGACCTCCGGTTACTGAATTTTAACCAATTCCCGGCTTAACCTTGACGTCGTGTTAACCATGGCTGCGCGCTGATCGGTCACTTAAAGTTGACCCTCTGCTTTTCAAGCATTTTAGCATGGTTAACTTTCCAAAGCCGATGCAATCGGCTAGGGAACCGGCTAATATTCGGGGATTGATTTCGAATCCCGACCTTGACCTTTCTGAATGGGGAAAGCAGTTGCAGAAACCTTCACTGAACCGGGCGCTGATTGCAGTCCTCCTGACCACGTCCACGGTTGTGGCCGCCCTGCCGCAGACGGCGAGCGCCACCACCCTGATGGATCTGCTGCGTGGCAGGTCGGAGGAACGCCGCCAACCAGCGCCGGCGGAAATCATTCCCCAGGCCCAATTGCGCGATCCAGAGCCGATCCAGAAGGTCGCCGCACCTCGTTATTATGCCTATAAGGCCGAGAACAAGCGTGCGATCTCCATCAAGGCACCGGACATGCCGATCCCGGTTTTCGGTGAAGACCATGCCCTGGCCGTCGCCCATCTCGCCATGTCGCAGGTTAAGGTCGAAGCCACGCCCGACGTGGCGCAGGCTGTGGAAAACTATTATAACAACAAGGGCGCTCTGATCTGGGCCAGCGATACCGCCATCACCGACAAGGCGAAGTCGGCGATTGCCGCCCTGGCAACGGCGGATACTGCCGGGCTTGAGCCAGCCGATTATGCGGTGAAAGTGCCTGATGGTCTCGACACAATGCCCGAAGACGCCCGTCGCCAGGCGTTGATGGCCTTCGAACTCAACCTGTCGGCCAAAATCCTGACCTATGTTCAGGACACAGTACGCGGCAGGCTCGATCCGAACCGCATTTCAGGCTATCACGATTTCAAGCGCAAGACCGTCAATCTCGATCCGGTGCTGGATCTGGTGCATTCGAGCCCGGATATCGCCGCCTATCTGCATGGCCGCGATCCGGCCAGCCCGCAGTTCCAGGCGCTGAAGGCTGAGCTTGCCAAGTTGGTGGCAGAGGCCAATCAGCAGCAGAGCAAGCCCGTCAAGATCAATCTGACCGGCGTTTTGAAGCCTGGCGGCAGCAATCCTGAGCTTGCCAATATCGTCGAAGGCATCAAGACCTATGGCAGCGACGCGCTGAAGACCGAGCATGCGCTGACGCTGACCGACTACACTGGCACGCCTGAATATACGCCGGAACTGGTGGCGCTGGTCGAGAGCTACCAGAAGGAACGCGGTCTGAAACCGGATGGCGTCATTGGCCAGGCAACGGTCCGCACCATGGTCGGACATTCGAATGCCGAGAAGATCGAAAAGCTCGTGGTTGCCATGGAGCAATTGCGCTGGTTGCCTGCCGATCTGGGGCCGCGCTATGTGTTCATCAACCAGCCGGCTTTCGAGGCCTATTATTTCAACGACCGCCAGCAGCAGATTGCCATGAAGGTCGTGGTCGGTGCGCCGCAGCACCAGACCTTCTTCTTCCAGAACATGATTCAGACGGTGGAATTCAACCCCTACTGGGGCGTTCCGCGGTCGATCATTGTCAATGAAATGCTGCCCAAGTTGCGCCAGGACCCGAGCTATCTCGACCGTCTCGGCTATGAAGTCAGCTACAAGGGCCGCAAGGTGGCCTCTTCGCAAGTCGATTGGTACACAACAAGCGATGTTGATGTGCGCCAGCCGCCAAGCAGCGACAATGCATTGGGCGACCTGAAGATCCTGTTCCCGAATGCCCATGCCATCTACATGCATGACACACCGGCGAAGAGCTTCTTCAAGCGCGACATGCGCGCGCTCAGCCACGGCTGTGTGCGTCTTGCCGAGCCCCGCGTCATGGCCGCAGCCGTGATGGGTACGACAGTTGAAGACATCGATGCACAGATTGCCTCCGGCCAGAACCGCGCCGTGCAGGTGCCGCAGAAGTTCCCTGTTTATGTCGCCTATTTCACTGCCTGGCCGGATAAGGATGGAGTGGTTCGCTATTACGACGACGTCTATGGCCGCGATGAAGCGACCCGCAAGGCCTTCGACGTGACATCGACCTCGCGCGGCGTGCAGAGCTGATAAACTTTAAGCACAGCGTATAAGCAAAAGGCCCGGTTGATCCGGGCCTTTTGTGTTTTGGGATTTCAGTTGGCCTTATTGAGGAGCCTGTCGACCAGATCCAAGGTCAATTCATCGAAATGCGCGATGATCACATCGGGATCGAGGTCGGCGACCGGCACGTCCGAATAGCCGAAAGGCACGGCAATGGATGGGATGCCGGCATTGCGCGCCACCAGAATGTCGTTGCGGCTATCGCCGATCATGATGGCCCGGCGCGGGTCACCACCGGCCTTGGCGATCGTGCCGAGCAGATGACCGGCATCGGGCTTGCGCATCTCGAATGTATCACCGCCGGTAATGGCGGCGAACCGGTCCGTCAGGTTCAAGCCCTCAAGCAATGGCCGGGCAAGGCCCTCCATCTTGTTGGTGCAGACCGCCAGCCTGTGGCCTGCCGTGTCGAGCCGCTCTAGGGCGTCCAGCAGGCCGGGATAGGGCTGGCTTTTGCCGGGAATATTGTCTTTGTAATGGTCGATGAACCGTTCAAGCAGGGGCTGGAACGCATCTTCGGAAATCGGCCTGCCGCGCAGGCTGAACGCCCGCTCGATCATCACCCGCGCGCCGTGTCCGACCAGATGGTTGAGGTCATCGGCCTCCAGCGGCGCCAGATCGGCAGCGGCGATGGTATGGTTGAGGCTGGCGACGAGGTCCTCGGCCGTATCGATCAGGGTTCCATCCAGGTCGAAGACAAGAGTGGCGGGGGCGGCGTTGATTGCTGGGGACACGGGCTGACTTTCCATGATTTGCACTTTAAAGCCTTGGGTTTCGGGGGGCAGGGCTAAGGTTTTTCAGGGCGGAATGCAAGATTGGACGGCGTCGAAAGGGGCTTTCGTTTGGCTTGCGACCCGTGTAAACAGCGAGAACTTTCTGCGGAATGCTTGGCAAACCGACAAGGTTTGCTTCATTGACCGGCAGTTTCGAAAGGCCTTGGCCGAGTGTTGCAAGAGGAGTTGCGGGCAGCATGGACGTTCGTCAAATGAAGATCAAAGCCGCAGAGCTGGCTTTGTCTTATGTCGAAAATGGGATGCGGCTTGGCATCGGCACCGGTTCGACCGCAGAGGAGTTCGTGCGGTTGCTGGCTGAAAAGGTCGCCGACGGTTTCAAGGTTCAAGGCGTGCCAACGTCGGAGCGCACCGCAAGGCTTTGCCTGGAACTGGGCGTGCCGCTGATGTCGCTCGATGAATTGCCGGAACTGGACCTAACCGTCGATGGCGCCGATGAGCTTGATCGTCACCTGACCTTGATCAAGGGCGGCGGCGGTGCGCTGCTGCGCGAAAAGATCGTTGCTGCCGCCTCGTCGCGGGTGATCGTCATTGCCGACGAAACAAAGCTGGTGGAGACACTCGGCGCTTATCCGCTGCCCATCGAGATCAATGGATTCGGTGGCATTGCAACCCGGATCTCTATCGAAAAGGCTGCCGCCAAACTGGGCCTGTCGGGGACGATTGGCCTGCGCATGTCTGGTGACGATCTGTTTATGACAGATGGTGGGCATTATATTCTCGATGCTTCTTTTGGCCGCATTCCTGATGCAGTGGCCCTTTCTCAGGCATTGCATGCTATACCCGGGGTGGTGGAGCACGGTCTGTTCATCGGCATGGCATCGCTGGCCGTCGTGGCCGGCCTGGATGGTGCGCGGGTGATCGAGCCTGTGGCGTGATTGATACGGCGTGATAGCCGGATGGTCATGGTCTGGCGCAAGTTCACGTCACGGCCATGTGCATCGATAATACCAATATGACAATTCGGCGCTGCCGTTGGAGGCGAGCGCTGGGGACACAAACAGGAGCATGAGTTTTATGAGCAAATATCAGGGTCTCGGTCGCCTTAATCTCGGTCACATGGTTGCCGGTGCGGTTATCGCAGCTTCGCTTCTGGCTGGTCCGGCCGCTCGCGCGCAGGATGTGACGGATGCGCAGATCGATACTGCCCGTCAGGCCATCACGGCGCTGGGCGTTACCAATGTATTCGACAATATCCTGCCGAATGTCGCCGCTCGGTTGAAGGCACAGCTCATCCAGGCTTATCCAAACCTTGAAGACCAGATCGACAAGACTGTTGACCAGCAGGCCATCGCGTTGGCTGCCCGCCGTGGCGATCTCGAAAAGGAAGCGGCAACGGTTTATGCCAAGTCGTTTACTCAGGAAGAGTTGAAGCAGATTGCGGCATTCTTCTCCAGCCCGGCTGGCAAGAAGCTGATCAAGGACCAACCGGTCGCCAATCGTGAGCTTGGCAAGTCCGCCGATATCTGGGCTGCCGGTGTGGCGCGTGATCTCGAAAAGAACACCAATGATGCCCTGGTCAAGGTGGCCGGTGCACAGTTGAAGGCGCAGATGCCTGCTTCCGAACCGGCTGCGGCCCCGGCTGCTCCAGCACCCGCCGCCAAGCCTTGATCTGATAATACCGATTGAAGAAAAGCCCGGACTTGGTTCCGGGCTTTATCGTTGGGCCGGTCGGGAATGATCCGGCGGCATTCCGTTGTTGTTGTGATTATCCATTCCCATATAGGGGATGGATGATTTTATGGTTTTTGGCCAGCGGTCATCATTGTTCGCCAGTCCGGCCGATCTACTGAAATTTTCGAGGGACGCTTTGGCCGTCCGTCTTGCGGGAGTTTTCCATGTCATCATTCGATTATGATCTGTTCGTCATCGGCGGCGGCTCCGGCGGCGTGCGCAGCGCCCGGCTTGCGGCATCCATGGGCAAGCGGGTGGCGATTGCCGAGGAATACCGATTTGGCGGCACGTGCGTCATCAGGGGCTGCGTGCCGAAAAAGCTGTTCGTCTATGCATCGCAGTTCCACGAGCATTTCGAGGATGCGGCGGGATTTGGCTGGACGGTGGGCGAAAGCCGTTTCGACTGGAAAAAGCTGATCGCGGCCAAGGACCAGGAAATCGAACGTCTGGAAGGCCTGTACAGAAAGGGTCTCAACAGCGCCGGTGCGGAACTGATTGAGAGCCGTGCGGAGCTGACCGGTCCCAATCGCGTCCGTCTGCTGGCGACCGGACGGGAAGTGACGGCCGAGCGGATCATCATAGCGGTCGGCGGCTCTGCCAATGCGCATACCTCCTTGCCGGGGCACGAGCTATGCATCACCTCCAATGAAGCCTTCCATCTGGAGACGCTGCCCCGCTCGATCGTGATTGCCGGTGGCGGTTATATCGCTGTGGAATTTGCCAATATCTTCCATGGTCTCGGCGTCGATACGACGCTGATCTATCGCGGCAAGGAAATCCTGTCGCGCTTCGACCAGGATATCCGCCGTGGTCTGCACCAGGCCATGGAAGCCAAGGGCATTCGCATTCTTTGCACGGATGTGATCGAGGAAGTCGAGAAGATGGCCGCAGGTGGCCTTTCCGTCCGCACCCGCAACAATGGGGTGATTTCGGCTGAAACGGTCATGCTGGCTTTGGGCCGCGATCCCTATACCAAGGGGCTTGGTCTTGAGACGGCGGGCGTTGCTGTCAATGAGCGCGGCGCCATCATCGTCGATCAATACTCACGCACCAACGTGCCGGGCATTTTTGCATTGGGTGACGTGACGGACCGGGTGCAGCTGACACCGGTGGCGATCCATGAGGCCATGTGTTTCATCGAGACGGAATACAAAGACAATCCGACCTCGCCGGATCACGACCTGATCGCCACGGCGGTCTTTTCGCAGCCGGAAATCGGCACGGTCGGCATGACCGAGGAAGAGGCAGCCCGCACGTTCCCGGAGATCGAGATCTACAAGGCCGAATTCCGGCCGATGAAGGCCACCCTGTCGGGACGCACCGAAAAAGTGATCATGAAGCTGGTCGTCAATGCGTCTGACCGAAAAGTGGTCGGCGCCCATATTCTGGGTCATGATGCTGGTGAAATGGCGCAATTGCTCGGCATTACCCTCAAGGCTGGCTGCACCAAAGATGATTTTGATCGCACGATGGCCGTGCATCCGACCGCGTCTGAGGAGCTGGTCACCATGTATAACCCGAGCTACCGGGTCAGGAATGGCGAGCGGGTTTAAAAATCACCAATCCCCCTTAAGATACAGGGAGGCAGGTTACTGCTTCCCTGTTGTCAAAAATCCTTGCAGCGTGGTTTTCACCTATGGAAGGCCGATTTGACAGCAAGGTATTGCTTTTCAAGCTTCCATTAAGCGTTTATAAGCCGCCAATCCGAGCGGCCCGCAGGCATGGCCGCGTTTTGTTTAGGTGAAGACGATGGCGCAGAATTGGACCCCGACAAGCTGGAGGCAGAAGCCGATCAAGCAGGCTCCGGCCTATCCGGACCAGGCCGCATTGGCCGCAGCAGAGAAAAAGCTTGCCACCTATCCGCCGCTGGTCTTTGCAGGTGAAGCGCGCCGGTTGAAAAAGGCGCTTGCCAATGTGGCTGATGGCAATGGCTTCCTGCTTCAGGGCGGCGATTGTGCCGAAAGCTTTGCCGAACACGGCGCCGACACAATCCGCGACTTCTTCCGCGCCTTCCTGCAGATGGCCGTCGTCCTGACCTTTGGCGCCCAGCTTCCAGTCGTCAAGGTTGGCCGCATCGCTGGCCAGTTCGCCAAGCCGCGCTCGTCGGATTTCGAGCGTCAGGGTGATGTCGAGTTGCCGAGCTACCGTGGCGATATCATCAATGGCATTGATTTCACCGAAGAGTCCCGCGTTCCCGATCCGCATCGTCAGTTGATGGCCTATCGCCAGTCAGCCGCGACGCTGAACCTGTTGCGCGCTTTCGCAATGGGTGGCTATGCCAATCTCGAAAACGTTCATCAATGGATGCTGGGTTTCGTCAAGGACAGCCCGCAGGCAGAGCGTTACCGCAAGCTGGCCGACCGGATTTCCGAGACCATGGATTTCATGAAGGCGGTCGGCATCACGGCGGAAACCAATGCCAGCCTGCGCGAAACCGATTTCTTCACCAGCCATGAAGCGCTGCTTCTCGGCTATGAAGAGGCGCTGACCCGCGTCGATTCGACATCTGGCGATCATTACGCCACATCAGGCCACATGATCTGGATCGGCGACCGTACCCGTCAGGCTGATCACGCCCATATCGAATACTGCCGCGGCATTAAGAACCCGCTAGGTCTCAAATGCGGCCCGTCGCTTCAGGCTGACGATCTTCTCAACCTGATCGACATTCTCAATCCGCAAAATGAAGCGGGTCGTCTGACGCTGATCTGCCGCTTCGGCCACGACAAGGTTGCTGACCATCTGCCGCGCCTGATCCGCGCAGTGGAGCGGGAAGGGCGCAAGGTCGTATGGTCCTGCGATCCGATGCATGGCAACACCATCACGCTCAACCACTACAAGACCCGGCCCTTTGACCGGATCCTGTCGGAAGTGGAAAGCTTCTTCCAGATCCACCGGGCCGAAGGCTCGCATCCAGGCGGCATCCATATCGAGATGACCGGCAACGACGTGACCGAATGCACCGGTGGCGCACGCGCCGTTTCCGCTGAAGATTTGCAGGATCGCTACCATACCCATTGCGACCCGCGTCTCAATGCGGACCAGGCGCTGGAATTGGCCTTCCTTCTGGCCGAGCGCATGAAGGGCGGACGCGACGAGAAGCGGCTGAGATCCGTCGGGGCCTGATCGTTTAGGCTCAAACCAAAAACCCGTCACTGCACGAACTACCTCCGAAAGTTGGATATTAACCTGGGGCAGTTCGTGGAGGGACGGGTTTTTTATTGTCCAAAGAGAGCGGCACAGTCACCGTTGGGATCAACGGCAAAAGCTTAGCCTTCAGGATAGCTGGGTTTCGCCGATCTGGCAGAGGATGTGCTCTCTCTCGAAGGCGATATGGCGTCGTAGCCCTTCAAAGAAGCCACGCAGCATATAGCCCACGGCCTCCATGTTGACTTCGCGGCCGCTGCCGAGTTTGAGCAGGGCATCCGTCAGTTCCTCGGCAAAACACTCATCTTCGCAATGCTCGAAGCGCAACCGGTTCAGCGTCTCGTGCATGCCGATGCTGCTGCGTGTCGATGTTTCGAGCCAGGGAAACAGGATGCTTTCCTCATAGTGATGGACGCCCTTGATCAGCGGGGTCAGCGCCTTGGCCGCGTAGATGCATTTCTGCCGATTGATAGTGTTCGGCAGCGAATCGGCGATCTCTTCCAGCTCGGCGCACAGCGCCATTTGCTCCCCATGGGCATGATGCAGCCATTCCAGACTGGTCTCACATGGCGGCAAAGCAAGGGTCCGAGCGTCTCTGGTTTTCGGAAAATCCGTCTTGTCCAAATTGCTCTGCATTCCGCATCTCCTTCTATTGCCGGCCCGGCACATGCGTAGGGCGTTATTGACAAGCGCGAAGGTGTGAGCCACATCTCCGCCCTGCACGAATGCCGAATATCTCAAATGCATCAAAGGCTTGAGATGTCCGGAAATGAAATGCCAGGGCCATTTTTAAAAGAGCCATGGTCGTCGGTCGCAGCGCCGGGCGCTGAACATGGCAATGCGGCATCGTGCAAGGGCGCGAAAAATCCCGCCTTGATGACCGTTTCCCGATCAGAATGCATCACGCGCACTGAAAGGGTCACTCATGAAACGCCAGAGAGCCTTTCCAGGCCATCCGTTGCTCCGCCGCAACTGCCGGTTCGCAATGTCTCCGCATCGGATGCTTGTCCGATGCCTGCGACACAATGCCATTGCCGTCCTTTATATATCGCCGGCTTTGCATGGACTGCCTTGATTTGAATCAAGGTTGCAGAGGCTGCGGAATGTCAAACAGAGACTCGACGCAGAAGTCTATCCATCCGGCAGGCGGCATGGCGCGGCGAGCAAGACTGCTTTTCCTCGAAATGCAAAACGCTCTATCTCGCTGTTTTTACGTACTTTTGCTGGAAATACTCTGGCGCTGTCAGAAAAACGTTCCGGCAACGGAATGGCTTTTCTCATGGAGCGACTGCGCAAACCACAAATCAGGGCGGAACCCTTCCCTTAAGGAGGGGCCGTGCCGACACAAAGCCGTTGGGGGATGCCAACAATGAATTATACTTTCGAAACCATGGTTTTGGCCATTCTGGCCTTTGCCGCGCTGCTCGGGGCGGGTTTCGCCTATGACAGCCTGTTTGCTGCCCATATGTGGGTGGCCTTTTTCGTGCTTCTGGGGGCGACTGTCGTCATGTTGCGCCATATCCGGTTTGCGCCGGTGACGGCTGGCATGTCGAGTCGTGCAGCGGCCCAGCCCAAGTCTGAATATTTCGACGAAGTCATTCGCTATGGCGTCATCGCCACGGTGTTCTGGGGTGTGATCGGCTTTCTTGTCGGGCTGGTCATCGCCCTGCAACTGGCCTTTCCCGATCTGAATTTCGGCCCCTGGCTGAATTTCGGGCGGCTGCGGCCATTGCACACGTCTGCCGTGATTTTTGCCTTTGGCGGCAATGCGCTGATCATTACATCGTTTTATGTGGTACAGCGCACGTGTCGCAGCCGCTTGTTTGGCGGCACGCTCGGCTGGTTCGTGTTCTGGGGCTATAATTTCTTCATCGTCATGGCTGCCACCGGCTACCTGCTCGGTATCACCCAGGGCCGTGAATATGCCGAACCCGAATGGTATGTCGATATCTGGCTGACAATTGTCTGGGTCGCCTATCTCATTGCCTTCCTGGGTACGATCCTGACCCGCAAGGAGCCGCATATTTATGTGGCGAACTGGTTCTACCTGGCCTTCATCGTCACCATTGCCATGCTGCATATCGTCAACAATCTGGCGATCCCGGTCTCCTTCCTCGGCGTCAAGAGCTATTCAGCCTTCTCCGGCGTGCAGGATGCGCTGACGCAATGGTGGTACGGGCATAATGCCGTCGGCTTCTTCCTGACAGCGGGCTTCCTTGGCATGATGTACTATTTCGTGCCCAAGCAGGCCGGTCGCCCGGTCTATTCCTACCGGCTGTCGATCATCCACTTCTGGGCGCTGATCTTCATGTATATCTGGGCCGGTCCGCATCACCTGCATTATACAGCTCTGCCCGATTGGGCGCAGACGTTGGGCATGGTGTTCTCGATCATGCTGTGGATGCCATCCTGGGGTGGGATGATCAACGGGTTGATGACGCTTTCGGGCGCCTGGGACAAGATCCGTACCGATCCGATCATCCGGATGATGGTTATGGCCATCGCCTTCTACGGCATGTCTACCTTCGAAGGCCCGATGATGTCGATCAAGACGGTCAATTCGCTCAGCCACTATACCGAATGGACCATCGGTCACGTTCACTCCGGCGCACTCGGCTGGGTCGGCATGATCACCTTCGGCGCGATCTACTACCTGACGCCCAAGCTCTGGCACCGCGACCGCCTCTATTCGATGCGGATGGTCAACTGGCATTTCTGGCTCGCCACGCTGGGCATCGTCGTCTACGCCGCCGTGCTCTGGGTGGCCGGTATCCAGCAGGGTCTGATGTGGCGCGAATACGATGCGCAGGGCTTCCTGGTCTATTCCTTCGCGGAAACCGTTAAGGCCATGTTCCCCTACTATGTCATGCGCGCCGTCGGCGGCGGGCTCTATCTCGCCGGCAGCCTGGTCATGGCCTGGAACATCACCATGACCATTCTCGGCCACCAGCGCAACGAGGCGCCTCTTGCAGGTTCGGCCATGGCGCCTGTCCTGCAACCGGCGGAGTAAGGAGGGCACCATGTCCATTCTCGATAAACACAAAATCATCGAAAAAAATGCCAGCCTGCTGCTTTTAGGTTCGCTGCTGGTGGTTGCGATAGGCGGTATCGTCGAAATCGCGCCGCTGTTCTACCTGCAAAACACCATCGAAAAGGTGGAGGGCATGCGGCCCTACTCGCCGCTCGAACTGGCCGGTCGCGACATCTACATCCGCGAAGGCTGTTACCTCTGCCACAGCCAGATGATCCGTCCGTTCCGTGACGAAGTGGAACGCTACGGCCATTACTCCCTGGCGGCGGAATCGATGTACGACCATCCGTTCCAATGGGGTTCCAAGCGCACCGGGCCGGATCTGGCCCGGGTCGGGGATCGCTACTCGAACGATTGGCATGTCCAGCACCTGAGCGATCCGCGCTCGGTCGTGCCGGAATCGATCATGCCGAAATATGCGTTCCTGAAAGAAACGCCGCTGAAGATTACCAATGTCTCCATGGACCTGAAGGTTAACAGCGAAGTCGGCGTACCCTATACCCAGGACATGATCGACAATGCCAAGGCCGATCTGGCTGCCCAGGCGGACCCGAATGCCGATACCACGGCATTGCTGGCCCGCTATCCCAAGGCGAAAGTCGGTGATTTCGACGGCAACCCGGCGGTTCTGTCCGAAATGGACGCGCTGATCGCTTACCTGCAAATGATCGGCACTTTGGTGGACTTCACCAAATATGACGACGCAACCGGTTACCGTTGAGGAGGGCGTCATGGAAGGAACCGAAATCTATACGGCCATGCGCCATTTCGCCGACAGCTGGGGCATGCTCGCCATGCTGCTGTTTTTCGCGGGCGCCATTCTCTTCGTCTTTCGTCCGGGCGCCAAAGAGCGGGCGGAAGATGCTGCCTCTATCCCCTTGCGGGAGGACTGATCATGTCTGACAAACACATTGACGAAATCAGCGGTGTCGAAACCACGGGTCATGAATGGGACGGCATCCGCGAGCTGAACAACCCGATGCCGCGTTGGTGGGTCTATACCTTCTACGCTACCATCGTCTGGGCGATCGGCTATACGGTGGTCTATCCGGCCTGGCCGATGCTCTCCACCAATACCAAGGGCCTGTTCGGCTATACCAACCGTGCAGCTGTCACCGCCGAGCTTGCAGAGGCCAAGGCAGCGCAATCGGTGTTCACCGACAAGATCGCCGCCCTGCCGATCAAGGATATCCTGGCCGATAAGGATCTGACCGAATTTGCCACGGCTGGCGGTGCTGCGGCCTTCAAGGTCAATTGTACCCCTTGTCACGGTTCTGGTGCGGCCGGTGGCCCCGGCTATCCGAACCTGAACGACGATGACTGGCTATGGGGCGGCAGTGTGGATGCCATCTACACGACGCTGCAACACGGTATTCGCTACACGAGCGATCCGGAAACCCGGGCGTCGGAAATGCCGGCCTTCGCCGACATCCTGAAGCCCGAGGAAATCCGCCAGGTCTCCGCCTATGTCGTCAGCCTGACGGGCAAGCCGTCCAACGACGCATTGGTTGCGCCTGGAAAGCAGGTCTTCATGGACAATTGTGTTGCCTGCCACGGTGAAAAGGCCGAGGGCAACCGCGATCTCGGTGCGCCCAATCTCGGCGACGCCATTTGGCTGAAGGTTAAAGGCGAGCAGGAGATCATCCAGCAGGTGGCTCATCCCAAGCATGGCGTCATGCCCGGATGGTCAGCGCGTCTAGGTGATACGACCGTCAAGGAACTGACCGTCTACGTCCACTCACTCGGCGGCGGGGAGTGAGAAGGAGCCGCCGGAGCTCAACAGCTCCGGCGGCTCCCTTTAGTTGTTGTCTGAAAACTGGTTGCGCGAAGGCAGGCCAGGTTACAGCATCAGACCGGTTTCAGCTTTCTGTACGATATTAGAGACTGTCCGACCAGACAGCCAGTTCATAGCCATCCAGGTCGCGGAAGTGAAATCGCCGACCGCCGGGAAAGGAAAAGATTGGGCGGGTGATCATGCCACCGGCGCTTTCCACGCTGCCCACGGCCTTTTCCAGATCATCGGCAAACAGGATGACGAGCGGCCCGCCAGTTGCTGAAACCGGGGCGGTTGTTGTAAACCCACCCTTCAGACGGCCATCATTGAATTCGGCATAATCCGGTCCGTAATCGGTAAAGGACCAGCCAAAGGCCGTGGCATAGAATTGTTTTGAAGCCGAAATGTCGCGCACGTTGAATTCGATATAATCAATTTGATCG